>JBOGEA010000517.1:0-3271 GCA_050743205.1 Egibacteraceae bacterium
GCACAAAACCGGCCCGGAGAGAGGCGTAAGGCGTGCAACCCGATCCGGCAGGACTTGACTCACGCGCAACAGGTCTCGCCCTTCCGAGGCATCTAGCGCTGGGCTCGGCGTCGCACGGCGTACAGGGAGGCGGTGGCCAGCGCCGTGCTCGTGGCGGCGGCGGCGCGCCATGCGGCCGTGCGCGCCCGCCGGTACCCGCCGCGCACGCCTGCGGTGCCAGGCCGCGGCGCGAACAGGTTGCCCGTTGTGGGCGGCGCCGGCTGATCGCGGAAGGCGATCCGGTCCATCACGGGCGACGCGACGCGCTCGTACAGGCGCGGCAGCACGGCCTGCACCAGGGCCATCGCCCGGGCGGTCTGGCCGACCGAGATCTCCGGCCGCGGGCGTCGCGCGCACCGAACGATCGCGCGCACCACCCGCTGGGGGTCGACGATCGGTGGCGCAGCGGTCACCGCACGCCCGGTCCAGTTCGCCGCGTGACGGAAGATCGGGGTGTCGACCACCCCGGGCAGCACCACGCAGACGTGGATGCCAGCCGCGTCGCGCACCTCCTGGCGCAGGCAGCGGGACAGCCCGAGGAGCGCGTATTTGCTCGCCACGTAGGCGCTGACGTAGGGCATGGTCAGCTTGGCGTACAGCGACGAGACGTTGACGAGCACCCCGCTGCCCTGAGCGCGGAACTGCCGGAGCGCGGCCCGCGCGCCGTGGATCTGGCCGAGCAGGCTCACCTCAAGCACCCGCCGGCAGGCCTCGGCCGGCGTGTCCTCGAAGCGCCCGTAGGCCATCACCCCCGCGTTGTTGACCCACACGTCGATGCGCTCGAAGCGCTCGACGGCCCGGCGCGCCAACTCCCACACGGCCCGCTCATCGGCCACGTCGGTCACCACCGGCAGCGCTGACCCCCCGCGCGCCTCGCGCTCGGCGGCCACCTCATACAAGGCGCGCCCATCCCGCGCCGCCAGCACCACCGACGCCCCGCGATCGGCGAAGGCGTATGCGGTCCCCGCCCGATGCCGCTCGACGCGCCGGTGCTCACCACGACTGGCGCAACGGCTGTCATGCCCGTGCCGGCTCCCATCAGGACTCCGCCCGCTGCTGCGCGAGCGCGTACGCGAACTGCAGGAAGTCGGCCCCGCTCAGCGCCGAGAACAGCCCAGCGACCAGACGGGTGGGTCGCGGCGCCAGAACCAGCCCGAAGACCAGCCCGGTCGCGATCCACTGGCTGAGGCAGAACGGGCAGGTCAGCAGCTCGCCGACGGCGTGGCGCGCGCCGTCGCCGCGCACCTGCTCCGCGATCTCCGCCGCGCCCGACGGGCCGTCGAACTGGGTGAACGGGGCTCGCAGCCAGCTCGTCACCGCGCCTTTGGCCAGCAGGCGGCTGAGCTTGTGCGTCGCCACCGCCGTCAGCGCCAGGTCGATGGGCTCCAAGCGCTCGGGCAGGCCGCGCCCGCTGGCGCGGACCAGGCCGGCCAGCGCCGCGACCACTGCCCCGTAGACGCCCGTGACCGCGAGGTAGCCCCCGAGGGGCCGGTCCTACCGCGCCTTCTCGGCCTTGGCGGCCTTGACCACACCCATGACGGCTCACTCCTTGGTCGGCCCACCCAGATCGCCTTTGAACCCCTTCATGGCCCCGTTCGGGCCCGTCGAACCGCTGGCCTCCCAGCTGGCCCAGCGCATCCACGGCCGCCCGGCCGCACCGCCGCGCTCGGCGCAGATCACGGACAGCTCGTCGCCGCTGGCCGGGTAATCCACACCCTTCAAGGCCTTCTGCGCCCGCGTCACCTGAGTCGCCATGTCGGCCCCTTCGGTTTCGATCGGTTCGCTCACTCCACCTGCCTACCCCCCGCCGGGGGTTTTAATGATCGGCCGGCCACAGCCATGCGGCGCCGCGGACGCCGCTGGCGTCGCCGTGCGCGGGGCGGCGGATCGGGGTGGTGACCTCTCGCCCGAACACCCACGCGCCGAGCAGCGGGGGAACGGTCCGGTACAGCCGCTCGACGTTCGCCAGGCCGCCGCCGAGCACGATCACGTCGGGATCCAACAGGTTGACGACGCAGGCCAGCCCGCGGGCCAGCCGATCCTCATGCCGACGCAGCGTCGCCTCTGCCTGCTGGTCACCGGCGGCGGCCGCGGCCACGATCCGCGCGGCCGGCAGCCGCCGGCCGGTCACGCGGCTGTGGTCGAGCTGCAGGCCGGTGCCGGAGATCCAGGTCTCCAGACACCCCTGCCTCCCGCAGTAGCAGTCCGGCCCGGGCTGCTCGTCAGGCGCGGGCCATGGCAGCGGGTTGTGCCCCCACTCGCCGCCCAGCCCGTTGCGGCCGGCATGGACCCCGCCGCCGATGGCGATGCCAGCGCCGGTGCCAGTCCCAAGGATCGCGGCGAAGACGACCCGGGCGCCTGCTCCCGCGCCGTCGACCGCCTCTGACAGCGCCAGGCAGTTCGCGTCGTTCGCGCAGCACACCTGCCTGCCCAGGACCGCCGCCAGGTCCCGGTCGAACGGCCGGCCGATGAGCCAGACCGAGTTGGCGTTCTTGACCAGCCCCGTCAGCGGCGACAGGGCGCCCGGCATCCCCACGCCGACGGTGCCCGCGCGGCCCGTCTCGCGCTCGATCCACTCGACCACGCCGGCGATCGCCCGCAGGCAGCCGTCGTAGTCGCGGGGTGTGGGAATGCGCGTGCGAGCCAACTGGCGCCCGTCGTCGGCCAGCCCGATGCCCTCGATCTTCGTGCCGCCCAGGTCGATGCCGATCCGCATGTCCCTCCCGACTGCATGTCCACACAGAGTAAGGTCCGCAGATGACCCTGAGCCTGGACAACTACCCCTTCGACCAGTTCGACGAGCACCTCGGGATCCGGCTGGTCGAGGCCACACCGGACCGGGCCGTCTCCCTGACCCCGGTGCGGCCCGATCTGCGCCAGGTGTTCGGCATCGTGCACGGCGGCGTCTACACGGCGATCATCGAGTCGCTCGCCAGCATCGCCGCGAACCTCTGGCTCGGGCTGGCCGGCGACGCCGAGGCCCACGCCGTCGGGGTCAGCAACCACACCGACTTCATCCGGCCCGTCCGCTCGGGCTCCCTGCGCGCCGAGGCGACCCCCCTGCAGCGCGGCCGGACCCTCCAGATCTGGCAGGTCGCGGTCACCGACGACGACGGCCGCCTCTGCGCCCACGGCAAGGTCCGCCTCGCCAACCTCCCGGGCCGATCAAACCAGCAACCTTGAGTCGCGGGCGAAGCGGAGCGCGGTTCAGGCGGCTCGATGCCGCCTGAAC
>JBOGEA010000518.1:0-3250 GCA_050743205.1 Egibacteraceae bacterium
TCCGGGATGACGAAGACGCGCTCGTCGTCGAACCCCTGCGCCAGGTCGGTGCGCGACAGCAGGTCGAGATCGATGTCGGCGTAGCCGGCCCAGTTGTTGTAGACCTCGTTGATGAGGTCCCCGTACTCCGGGAACATCTTCCGCGCGACATCGACGTCCTGCCATTGCGATCGCACCAGGTAGCGCGCGTGCCGGAGGTCCCTGGACAGGTCTCGCCAGTCCCAGAAAATCTCGCGGCGATGCACGCCCTGGACCCGGTACGGGTACTCCATGGGGTTGCTCTCGCGCGCGACCTCGACCCAGTGCAGGCCGGCCACCATCATGGCCTTGTAGGCGTCGGCGCACGCCTTGTCCATGTGGCTCTTCTTCTCCGCCTTGTTCACGCGGACGTTGAGCACCTGGGCGACCTGCTCCCACCGCTCCGGGGTGTCCCCGGAGGCGACGATGCGGATGTCCGTGCGGTTCCGTGCCTCGAGGCCGACCGCGACGTCGATGACCGGCGCCGAGATGTTGTAGACGATCGAGGCGATGCCCCGATCACGCTGGCGCTGGAGCGTCTCGCTGTCGAGCTGGTTCGAGTCGTAGTAGTCGGCCGACTTGTCGGCCTGGCGACGCCAGGACGGCTCCCAGCGGATCTCCTCCAGGACGTTCTGGAAGGACGCCGGCTGCATGCCGCCGTCGGGGTAGCGCATGCGGTCGTCGCTCGTGACCAGATTCGTCTCTGGCCCTTGCGTCGTCTCGCCCGCTTCGTAGTCCATGCGCTACCTCATCTTGTTGAAGAAGCGGCTCACGCCGCGCTGTTCCCCGCAACCACTTCCGCGGTACTGCTGGGCGGCGGAAGGCGCCCCGGTATTCGTCATCACAGGTAGTCCGGCCCCGGTTCCCGAATCGGAACCTGGCCGACCGCGTGCCCGCGCCCGCACAGGGCACAGGCGGCCAGCGTCCTGCCGAGGCAGTTGACGAGCCCGCGGCCGCACGGCGGGCCGGCGACGGCCGCAACCGGGCCGCCGACGTCGAGGTCGATCAGGCCGCGAGCCTTGCGCGACTCCTCGAGGAGCGCGCGCTGGATCCTGCTCATGCCCGGACCCCGGTCGAGCGGACGCCCGCGCGCTCGTAGCCAGCGCGCCGCATGAAGCGGACCAGCATGTCGATCCCGCTGCGCGGGATGGTGAGCTTCACGGCCTTGCCGGTCTTCGTGTTCCGGAACTTCGCCTTGTTCATGCTCCAGCCTTCCAGTGGTAGCGATCGGGGTTGCCAGTGCGCTCCCGCTTGCGGCGGCGCGCGGCGAGTTTCGCGCTGACGTCGGTGGTCGGCACCAGCGGCGCGTTGAAGCCGACCATCAGCGAGTCGGCATCGTCCGGGCTCGGGAGGTCCAGGACCGTCTCCATGTGATCCTTCGAGAGGAGCTCGAGCCGCAGCTTGTCGTCGTAGCGGTGCGCGAGCGAGGTCAGCTCGTCGGCCAGCTCCGGATCCGGCGGGATGTCCGCGCCGTCGAGCCACTTCTTCATCTTGTCGCAGAGCTCGGACCGGCGGTTGTGGTACTGCTCGTCCCGGTCGGCCTTCGTGCCCACCTCGACCGCGCCCACCGGGTAGTCCCAGGAGCGCAGCGTGTCGACCACGCCCCAGCCCATGCCCGTCGCGTCCACCTGGATCGGGACGTCCGGCTTGAAATCGTCGTACTCGGCGGCGACATGCCGCGAGACCTGCACGAGGTCTGGGATACGCAGCTTCTTCTGCGGCCACATCTTCTTGCCCTGCCGGCGGGTGATGACAGTCTTGCAGCCGCCGTGGCGGGCCACGTCGACCGACAGCACCTTCGGCTGGTCCTGGTACGTCTCCTCCGGGAGAGTGCACGCCTGCGCCTGGAAGATCACGTCGCTCGAGATGAACTGCGTCTCGGACTGCGCCGGGAAGAGGCCGCGCCACCGGACCCGCACGAAGTCGGAGTCCTCGCCGTGCGCCTCGATGTCCTCGGCGATCTTCTTCTTGTTGGTCATCTTCGCGGTTCGCGAATCGACCTGCTTGGTCCACCAGTACGCCTTGAGCTTGCGGAAGCACTCGCGGAACCGCCCGTTGTTCCGGGTGCCGTTCCCGAACACGATCCGGATGGCGCCGGCGGTCGACATCGCGCCGTCCGACACCTCCCAGATGATGTCCGGGATCGCCGAGCCCTCGTCCATGATGAGCAGGACGTGCTTCTCGTGCGTGCCCGCGAACGCCTCGGAGTTCTGCTTCGACCACGGGATCGCCGCGGCGAACCAGGTCTCCGGGAAATGCCGGTGGTAGAAGCGGGTCGCCGTCCACTCGAACCAGTGCTTGTGGATCGCCCGCTGGTGCCACCGCGACAGCTCCCGCCACGTTTTCGTGAGTAGCTGGTGCTGCGTGTTCGCCGTGACCGGCATCTGCGGGTGTTCCCGCGTGGTCATAAACCAGAGGATGATCCACGCGATCAGCGCGGACTTCCCGGTCCCGTGGCCCGACACCACGGCCATCTGGATGGCGTCGGCCAGCAGCGTCATGTCCCAGGTGCCGTCGGGCTTCTGCTCGGTGTTCAGCGCCACCCGGCGCCCGAGCTCGCGGAGGACCTCGGCCTGCCATGCGTCCGGCCCGGTGTGGTCGGAGAGCTCGCCCTTCCCCCACGGGAAGACGTCGAGCACGAAGTCGTACGGGTCAGCGTAGTACCCGGCCATCTCCCCGAGGAGCGCCAGGTCCTCCTTCGACATCTGCCATGTCGACTTGATCCGTCGAGACGGGGTTGGCATCGACTATCTACTGCTTGTAGACGCTGTAGAGCAGCAGGCTCCGAGTGCCGGGTCCAACGAACCGCTCGACGCCGTGAAACGACGTGTCGCTCTTCGCGAAGATCAGCGCCGAGTTGGGCTTGAACGGCACGCGCTTCACCTCGCGGAAATCCGCGGCCGGGTAATGCGGCCCGCCGGGGCAGGTCCGTCCGGCCTCGATCGGCTCGTACAGGCTCGTGCCGGCGTGCATGGTTGACTCGTCGGCCGGAAGGTAGAACAGCACGTTCAGCACCTTCGACGGCGAGTCGGTGTGCGGCCCGAGCGCATACCCGCCGTGATCGCTCACCAGGAACAGGTCTTCGGACAGACCCTCGTCATGGATGCCGAGCTTCGCGCAGAGCATCCGACGCAGGTGCCCGTGCAGCATCCACGAGACCATCGCTGGCGGCGGCGCCACGAACCGCTCCGGGTAGCCGCGCGTGCCGCGCGACTCCTCGAGCGTCTTGTAG
>JBOGEA010000519.1:0-3239 GCA_050743205.1 Egibacteraceae bacterium
CCCTCGTGGGCCTCGCCCGCCGCGGCGCGAGGCGGGCGCGGGCAGCCGGCCTGCCAGCCGCCACCGTCACGGCGGACGCGCTGCTGGCCGTGCGCTATGAGGCCGCCGCCGCCGGCGGCGGAGCGTTCATCGGCCTGGACGAGACCTGGGGCGGGATCATCCACGCCCCCGCCGAAGCCGCCGTGCTCGTCCTGGGCCCTCCACGCGTCGGCAAAACCACCTCGGTGATCATCCCCACCGTCCTGTCCGCCCCCGGCGCGGTCCTGTCCACCTCCACCAAACCCGACGTCCTCCTGGCCACCGCGCCGGCCCGCTCCCGCTACGGCACCGTCTGGGCCTACGACCCCACCGGAGGCGCGGCCGACCTGCCCGCCGGCGTGGTCCGGCTGCGCTGGTCGCCGCTGTCCGCCGCCGGCGAGTGGGGCTCAGCGCGGCGCATCGCCGCCGCCATGGTCGGCGCGTCCCCGGCCGCCAAAGGCACCCGTGGGGAGTCCCACTGGACCAGCCGCGCCGCCGCGCTGCTGGGCCCGCTGCTGTACGCCGCCGCGTTGGACGGCCGCGACATGGCCGCCGTCGTCGGCTGGGTCCTCGGTGACGCCGACCCAGCCGCGGCCATCCTCGAAGACGCCGCCGCCTGGAACGGCGACGCCGGGCTGGCCCGCCAAGTGTTGGAAGGCGTCCAACGCGCCGCCGACCAGGAGCGCCAATCGATCTGGTCGGCGACCGCCGACGTCATCGACGTCTACACCACCAGCGCCGCGCTCGCCGCCGCCGCCCAGCCCAACTGGTCGCCCGCCCAGTTCGTCGCGTCTTCCGACACCGTCTACATCGCCGCGCCCGCCGAGCAGCAAGCCTCCGTCGGCCCGCTGGTGGTCGCGCTCATCGAGGCGGTCCGCGACGCCCAGTACTGCCGCCACCGCGCCGACGCGCTCGCGGGTCGCCGGACGTGGCCGCCGGTCACAGCCGTGTTGGACGAGGTCGCCAACATCGCCCCCATCGCCAGCCTGCCCGCCCTGGTCTCCGAGGCGGGCGGCCAAGGGCTGCACGTCGTCGCCGCCGTGCAGGACCTGTCCCAGGTCCGCGGCCGATGGGGCCCTGAGATCGCCGACGGGTTCCTGTCGCTGTTCAGCCATGTGCTGGTGTTGGGCGGCATCCGCGACACCCGCACCCTTGAGGCCATCTCGGTGATCTGCGGCGAGTGGCTGCGCCCGACCGTGACCACCTCCCAGTCGCTGACCCACACCCGCGGCCCGCTGCACGAGCTGAAGCTGTTGGACCTGTCCGACCGCACCCACTCGTGGTCCCAGGTCGCCGCCGAGAGCCGCGAACGCAGGATGCCCGCCGGCGACGTGTACGCCCTCGCGCCGGGCCGGGCGCTGCTGCTGTCGGGGCCCGGCTGGCGCCACGTCAGCCTCACCCCGCATTGGGCGCACCCGCGCTGGCAGGCCGCGCTGGCCGCCGCGCCCGCCCACACCATCCCCCGACCACCAGCAGAGCTGACAGCCCAGCTGCCCGCCCAGCGGGTGTCGCCGGCTGTCCGGGCGCTGCACCCAACGGCGTGCGTCAACGGCCACGGCGGTGGGCACAGCGCCAACGGGCACGGCGGCAACGGCCACACCGCCGACGGCGGACACGGACACGGACACGGGGGTGACCGGTGACGCCGCTGGCCGCCGCCATGGGCGAACGGGGCATGACCGTCGCGGCGCTCGCTGACGCTGCGGCGACGGCCAGCGGGTCCCCACCACCGTCCAGGCCGAGCCCAGCCCGTGCCGCACAGCCGCGCTGCGCGCGGCCAGCGTCTCCCAGACTTCCACCCGGCCGGACCGAAACGCTCCGACACGCTGAGGGGGGCTGGTGACGGCCATGGACTCGCTGGCTGAACGCGTCGCCCAACTGGAAGACGAGCTGGCGCACGCCGATGGACTGATCGAGCGGCTCGTGGCCGAAAACGACCGGCTGCGCGCACGCGTCGAGGCGCAGCAGCGGATGATCGCCGCTTTGACCAGCCGTCCCGCGCACGGGCTGGCCCTGTCCCAGCCCCACCGCCGTCACGGCTACCCCAACGCCCGTCCCGCCGATCTGGGCGGAGGCCGCTGATGAGCCCGCTGCGTCAAGCCTTAGCCGAGCGTGGGATGACCGCCGCCGACCTGTGCAAGGCGGCCGGGCTGGGCGACTCCGCCGTCCACAGCTGGCTGTCCGGACGCGTCCAACCCACCACCGCCTCAGCGGTCCGGGTCGCCCAGACCCTCGGCCGGCCCGTCCACGTCCTGTTCCCCGACCTGCCCGCCGCCACCGCGCTCACGCTGGCGCTGGCCGGCCGCGGGCTGACCGTCCGACAGGTCGCCGCCGCCGCCGCCGGCGTCAGCGTCGCGTCGCTCTACACCTGGGCGCGCGGCGTGCGCGCCCCCACCGCCGGCGACGCCGCCACCATCGCCGCCGTCGTCGGCCTGCCCGCCGACCAGCTGTTCCCCACCCTCCGCCCAGGCCCAGCCGCGCCCGCGCCCGCGGCGACGCTGACCGTCGCCCAAGCCCTGGCCGCACCCGCGGCCGGGGACCCCCACTGGGAGCGTCAGGCGGCCTGCGCGACCGGCGGGCACGACCCCGACCTGTGGTGGCCCGCCACCCCGGCCGCCGTCGAGGCGGCCCGTCAGGTCTGCGCCGGCTGTCCGGTCATCGGCGACTGCCGCGACAGCTTCCTCGCCGGCAGCGCGCGCCTGCGCGGCCCCGCCCGCGACGAGATGGACGCCGGCGTCTGGGCCGGCGTCAAAGGCGCAGCGCTCCGCGCCGCCGCCCGCCGCCAAACCGGCGGCGCGGACAGGACCCCACCGACCGACGCGGTCGCGCGCGAGGGCTCGGGACCGCCGGCCGCACCACGGCCGTCGCATCGTGACGGCGCGGCGCCCCGCACCCGGCTGGAGGCCGTCCTGGCCGCCCGCGGGCTGTCGGACTCCGCCGCCGCCCGCACAGCCGGACTGTCGGCCGGCATGGTCAGCCGGTGGGCGCGCGGCGACAGCCTGCCCACCATCGGACCGGCCACCCAGCTCGCGGACGCGCTCGGCGTCACCGTCAACGACCTGTTCGACCGCACCCGGGCGTACAACAGCAGCCGGGCGATGACGCGATGACCGCCCTCGCCGCCATCCCACACCCACCGGCGTCGCCGCGCGGGCCCTCACCCTCGGCTTCCGACGCTGCCGCCTCCACGGCTCTGCCCCGTGCCCTGCCCCACCTTCCTC
>JBOGEA010000520.1:0-3237 GCA_050743205.1 Egibacteraceae bacterium
GTCTCGCCGTAGCGGTCGAGGATGCGCCGGCGCAGGGTCAGCGACTCAGCGGCGGCGGCCAGCGCGTCGTCGAGCTGGCCGCGGGTCCGCTGGACGCCCGCGACGTTGTCCAGGGAGACGGACAGGTCGCGCAGCGCCTCGGGTGTCTCGCCGTAGCGGTCGAGGATGCGCCGGCGCAGGGTCAGCGACTCGGCGGCGGCGGCCAGCGCGTCGTCGAGCTGGCCGCGGGTCCGCTGGACGCCCGCGACGTTGTTCAGGGAGACGGACAGGTCGCGCAGCGCCTCGGGTGTCTCGCCGTAGCGGTCGAGGACAAGGCGAGCGATCGCTGTCTGGCGCTGACGGGCCTCCTCCACAATGTCGAGATTGGGCGCCCGGGCCGCGATTTCGAGCAGATGGTGGGTGAGGGACAGCCCCAGGGAGTACCCAGCGTCGAGCGCCGACCGGGCGTTCGGGAGCGCCGCGGCGAGGTCGCCCCGGCCATCCAACGCCATGGCCAGCCAGGCAGTGGCGAGCGCGTTGTCGTGGGATGAGGCCGCCGTCTCGAGCGCGTGGACGGCAGTGGGCACTGCCTGGCCGCCGCGCCCGGTCTGCACGTCGGCGGCAACCTGCTGAAGGAGCGATCCCAAGGCGGCTGATGGCTCGACCATGGGCGCCAAGGCCAGCTCAGCGAAGGGTGTTTCATCGCGATTGTCTGGACGCCCTGACCCCGGCTTGGGGATTGACGCCACGGGTCGCGGGCTCACCTGTGGGAGGTCAAGGGACATCGTCCGGTACGACCAGAGATCTGGCGCCGCGTCTCGGGCCATGGGCAGAAGGCCTGGGGGCAGGACCAGCACGATACCGGCTGGGACCGCCTTGCGGAGGAAGTCCCGCTGCTCGTTCAACCGTTGGAGGAATTCCCGCCAAGCTGTCGCCCACTCCTGGCGCCCGCCAGCGACCCCGACCACCCACACCAGCCCCGCAGCCACCGGTACGCCGGCCAGCACCCAGCGCAGCAGCGTTGGCAGATCCTCCGGATCGCTCGCATAGCGGGATTCGACGCCCCTGGCCCGCGCACGCAGAACATTGGCCGCCCGTGACTCCAGTTCGCGGACAATCGTCAGATCAGCGCCGAAGATGAACCCGATCCAAAAGCCTTGACGAAGGGCGAGCTGGGGCCACAGCCGCTCCCAGGCCACCTCAGTGGCGGCGGTCGCACTCCCCGGGACGCTCATGCAAGGCCGAGCGCCCGCTGGGCCAATGGGTGCACTTCGTACCGGTCATGAGCGTTGCAGTGCGCGAGCAGCATGTGGGTGTGCATGAGGCGAGCGAGCATCGCCACCTCATCCGCGCGGGGCTCGATCCTGCCGTGCTGGCGATGGACGCGCCGCATCAGCTCGGCGCTCTCCTGGGTCGGGTTCGAGAAGCCGTGCGCGACGTTCGCGATGGCCTCATCGACGTGCACGCGGTCAACAGGCGGGTCGACCCCACGGCTGTATGCCAGCGTCACGATCTCTTGGAGGATCTCGCAGAGGTCCCGAAGGTGGCCACCCGATTCCAGGATCACCCGCTCAAGGAGCAAGCTGTCCTTGAACAGCTGCTCCCACGGGATCCGCCGGGCGACGATCTCGACCATCTCCGCGATCGTCTCGGCATTCGGCTCAAGCGACTGGCCTTGGCGTCTGCGCACCTGCGGGATCGGGACTGGGCGCACCCCGCCGTCATATGCGAGCGCCCCGGGGGCGGTGAACAGCAGGTAGGGCGGGACCGTGTACACCGTGTGGTGCGAGTTGAAGCGCAGCTTGGCGCTGTGATGGACGAACAGCTCTTGAACCGACGTTTGGACCAGCTCGTCGTGATCCGCGACCCCGCGGACCTTCTCGAGGCTGTCGACGATGACGACCACGCCCCGCCCGTCCGGGCGGCGCTGCCTGTCCTGGGCCACCAGGCTCTTCAGGAACGCGGCGACCTCGTCATAGAGGTTGCCGAGCTGGAACGCGAGCTTCGTCCGCAGCTCAGCGACGAACGGCTCACTGTTCTTCAGCTCACGCTCCAGATCGACGGCGACGCTCAGGCCCGCAGCCGCCACCTCGACTCGCTCCGCCGACACATGCGCCTCCAGCGGGCCGGCGGCGATGGAGACGTTCGCCCGCGCCAGGAACTCGCGGAACCGTCTGGCGAAGCCGCGCTGAGCTCTTTCTCCGACAGGCAGCAGTTCGTTGCCGACGCCCAACCCGAGGGCGATCAGGAACTTGATCGGGTCGATGGCCGTGGACTCATTCACGAACTGAAGCATGTCGATCAGCACGACGGTGAACCCGGTGTCCTCCAGCAGGCCCTTGAGCCTGTACAGCTCGGTCGTCTTCCCCGAGCCGCTCGGACCTGAGAGGAGCTGCGTCGTGGCCCCGATTGAGAGGTCAAGGCGAGAGAAGATTTCATTGACCGCGCCCCTGCCCGCCTCCTGCAACGGAACATAGCGGTCCTCGCTCGGATCGCTCGGGTCGATCGGAGCGAGGGTCAGCCGCTCCAGCCAGCCCCCGAACAGCGCTCGTCGATCGATGGTCATCGGCGAGAGCCTACTTGAGGCCCGCAACGGCGGTCGGGACCCGGGGCGCGTTGGTGATCGCTCCCCTTTCCGACCCCGCGGCCCAGTTTGAACACGGGCAGGCAGCTTGTTGTCCACAGGGGACCCAGACGGATAGGATGTCCACGGCCGTCCCCTTGGACGGCGTTGTGTCGTGCCCGGGTACGGGTGTCGCCGGTGATCGCCCTAGTGCCGGCGGGGAGGACTGAAGGCGGCGCGAGGCGCTGTCCCCCAAGGTCCCCGACGCGCAGGAGCGCGCCATCCGACGGGACCGAGAACCGAGGAGAGATGCAGTGGCGACGACGGATATTCCGCAGAGGCATGCACTGATCAGGGAGTACGCGACCAGCTCGGGTGATACGGGATCGCCTGAAGTGCAGGTGGCGCTCCTCACCGCTCGGATCAACCACCTGACCGAGCATCTGAAGGTCCACAAGAAGGACCACCACTCGCGAAGGGGTCTGCTCCAGATGGTCGGCCGCCGCCGCCGCCTGCTGGCTTACCTCAAGAAGACCGATATCGAGCGCCACCGCTCGCTGATCCAGCGACTGGGACTGCGCCGCTAGCGGTCCGCGACGCCGAGCCGGCCGGCTCGGCGTCGGTGTACTGACACCGAGCAAATGATCCAGCGCCGCCCGGAAACGGCAAGGAAGCGTCAGTTGTCAGTGGTGGAG
>JBOGEA010000521.1:0-3219 GCA_050743205.1 Egibacteraceae bacterium
ACCCTCGACCTCGCCGCTCGGCACGTGAAGGAGACCTACGGCCTGAGCACGGACGACGTGGTGTTCATGGCCTCGCCCATCGGGCACACGACCGCCCTGATCGTCGGGGCACGGCTGCCCGTGATGTACGGCATGACGACCGTCTGGCAGGAACACTGGAACCCCGAGGCCGCGGTCGAGCTGATCGCCCGAGAGGGATGCACGTGGACGGTCTCCGCCACGCCGTTTCTCCACGGATTGATGCACGCGCCCAACGCCAATCGCGACACGCTCAAGACGTTCCGGCTCTTCGCCTGCGGGGGGGCCCCCATCCCGCGCGAGCTGATCAGGCGCGCCGAGGACGAGCACGGCTTCCTCGTCTCCGCCCTCTACGGCTCGTCCGAGGCCCTCGTCAACAGTGCCATCACGCACGCCGATCCTCTCGACAAGCGCTACGGCACGGACGGAAAGATCCTCTCCGACGTCGAGGCGCGCCTGGTCGATCCCGACACGGGGGCGCCGAGAAACCCGGGGGAAGAAGGCGAGCTGCAGGTCAGAACCCCCGCCCTGTTCGCGGGGTACTACAAGGACCCCGCGCGGACCCGCGAGGTCTGTAGCCCCGACCGCTGGTACAGCACGGGCGACCTCTGCACGCTGGATACGGAGGGCTACGTCAGCGTCGTCGGACGCAAGAAGGACATGGTCATCCGCGGTGGCGCCAATATCAGCGCCCGCGAGATCGAGGAGCTCCTGTTCACCCACCCCAAGGTCGCCAGCGTCGCCTGTGTCGCGATGCCTGATCCGGTGCTGGTGGAGCGCGTCTGCGCCTTCGTGATCTGTCCGCCCGGGGATCCGCTCACCTTCGACGAGATGATCGCGTTCCTCAAGGCGCAGCGCATGGCGGTCTGGAAGCTGCCCGAACGCCTGGAGGTTCGCGCCGCCTTCCCCATGACGGCGAGCGGGAAGATCCAGAAATACCTCCTGCGCGAGGAGATCGCCGGGCTGCTCGGCCAGAAACCGTTGATTCGCTAGCTTAGCTAGTTTCTGTTTCGAAACCCTGATTGCTCAGAGTTTTCAGGGGGTTCGGGCGCGTGAGGGCGCCACGGCCGAGACGCGGCGGCCGCTGGTTTTCGGGGAAACACGCGAACGCGCGGGCGATTTCGCCTCGCGCGCCCGGGCCGCGTGCCGCTGCAGCTGGGCGAGCTCCAGCGCCGTCGCGATCCACGCGTCGACCAGCGACCGGAGGCGCTGATAGGTGCCCACTTGCTGGCGCACCGTCGCCAGGTCCTCGCGCCGCACGAACTCACTGTGACTTTTCCCCTGCCACGTGAAGCTCACCTGGTAGTAGGGCCCGTGCTTTTGGGGTGGGTCCGCCTTGCACCGGCAGCCGGGTTTGCCGCAGACGTTGTACTGGGCAGAGAGGGTCCCCGGCCGAAGCGCACCCAGCGCCGCGAGCGCGGTCTTGATCCGGGCGAGGCGGGCGTCGAGCACCTGCTGGCGCGGGGGCATGGCCAGGCCATCGTACCGCAAATCGCTTGTCGTCAAGATCCGATAGCACTATAATGCTCTCGGCACTCACTCCGTCGCCCAAAGGAGACCGCCCATGCGCCCGGGCCCCGCCCGCCAAGTCAGCTTTGCCGATATCGAGCTCGCCGCCCAGCCCCTGCCCCTCGATCCGCTCTTGGAGGCGATCGCCACCTTCCTGGACACCCACGCTGAGTGCGTCGGGCTGGTGCATCAGGATCTGGTGCGCGGACTCAAGCAGCCCGGCACCGGCCGGACGGGGCTCAGCGCCGTGCAGACCCTGCGCGCCTTCGCCCTGCAGCGCATCAAGCACTGGGATCTGCGCGAGCTGCGCGCGCGCATCGCCGACGGGTTGACCTTGCGCCGCTTCACCACCTTCGACGGGCAGGCGGTGCCCAGTCATACCGCCTTTCACCGCGCCTTCACCCGCCTCACCCCCGCCACCGTCCGCGCCCTCAACGCCGCCGTGGTGCGCGCCGCGATCACGTTGGGCCTGGAGGACGGCACACGGCTGCGCGTGGACACCACCGTGGTGGAAACCGACATCCACCATCCCACCGACAGCACGCTGCTGTGGGACGGGGTCCGCGTGCTCACGCGCCTGGTCGGGCAGCTCGGCGCGCTGGTGCCCGCCGCGACGCAGGGGTGCGTCAATCACACCCGCCGGGCCCGCCGCCGGATGCAGGAGATCAGTCGCCTGACGCCCGCGCAACGCCCCCGCCGGCAGCGGCGCAAGTACTGCGATCTGCTCACCGTCACCACCGTGGTCCTCACCCAGGCCCGGGCCGCCGCGACCGCGGCCCGCACCCTGCCGCTCTCGGACCCGCTCGCGGCCGCGACCGTGCAGGGCCTGCGTGCGGAGATCGAGCGCGTCGGCGGCCTCGTCGACCGGGTCATCGCCCAGACGCAGCGCCGCGTCCTGCAGGGGGAGGCGGTGCCCGCTGCCGACAAGATCCTGTCGATCTTCGAGCCCCACACCGATCTGATCGTGCGCGGCAAGGCGCGCACCCCGGCTGAGTTTGGCCACAAGGTCTTCTTGGCCGAGAGCGGGGCGGGCCTCATCACCGACTATCAGATCCTCGCCGGCAATCCCGCCGATGAGGCGCACGTCGGCCCGTCCTTGGAGCGGCACCGGGGCCTGTTCGACACCGTGCCCACGCTGTACGCGGGGGACCGCGGCTTCCACACCCCGGCCAATGCAACAGCGATCACCGCGGCCGGCGTGCGCACGGAATGCCTCCCGCAACGCGGCGGCCACAAGACGCCGGCGCGCGCGGCGTACGAGAAGACGCGGGCGTTCAAGCGGGGGCAACGATTCCGCGCGGGGATCGAGGGCCGCATCTCCGTCCTGTTCCGCGGGCGCGGCATGAAGCGCTGCCTGCTCACCGGCCCCGAGCGATTCGACGTCTTCGTCGGCCTCGCGGTGCTCGCCAACAATCTGCTGCGCATCGCGGACCTGTTGAAGCACCCGGCGCGGCGCCGACGCCGCGCCGCCTAGCCCCGCCGGTCCCGCTCCCATGCGTCGCGCCCCCCGCCGTGCGGTGACGTGTCTCTGGACAGGGGCCCTCGTGACGTCCGACTGGGCGACACGCACTTCAGGCGCCTCTGTGACACGGTCCACGCCTCGGTGGGGCCCCGGAAGGCCGCGAAATATCGGCGGGACCGTCCGGTCTCCGCGGTTTCGAAACAGAAACTAGTTAGCCATCACGCTCCCGC
>JBOGEA010000522.1:0-3195 GCA_050743205.1 Egibacteraceae bacterium
CCACCCAACCTCCCCCGACGTGACCGCAATGCGTGCAACCCGATCAGGCAGAACTTGACTCACGCGCAACGGATTCGCGGACCCGAAGTCCTCTAGTCAGAATGGAGCGGCGCGCGGCCGACTCCGCGCGCTGCGCCCCTCCCGTCCGTGACTCGTCAGGCCGGCGCGTTGCCGGGCTTCCACTTGATCCCGCAGCCGACGCTGGGGTGCTGGTCTGAGGGCACGGGTCGCCCGGCGAGGACCGCCTCGAGCGCGGCGCGCAGGTCCTGGCCGGTCACCGGCTGCCCACTGTGCGGGCGGCTGCCGTCCATCTGCCCGCGGTAGGCAAGGGCCCGCGCGGCGTCGAACAGGAAGAAGTCGGGGGTGCACGCGGCGTGATAGCGCTGGGCGACCTCCTGACTCTGGTCGATCAGGTAGGGGAACGTGAAGCCGGCCCGCTCCTTCTGGCGGGTCAGCTCCGCTGGCCTGTCGTCCGGATACGCGTCGGCGTCGTTGCTGCAGACGCCGACGACGGCCACGCCCCGCTGCTCGTACTCGCGGGCCAGGGACGCGAGCGCCTGCCCGACGTGCTGCACGTACGGGCAGTGGTTGCACAGGAACATCACGAGCAGCGCCGGCGCGCCGTCGAAGTCCGCCAGAGAGACCGTCGCGCCGTCGGTCGATGGGAGTGTGAAGTCCGGCGCCGTCGTGCCGAGGGGAAGCATCACCGAAGAGATCGCCATGGGAGAATCGTAGAGGACACCGGCCGGATCTGGGCCCGGTGGACCGATCGATCTCGCTGGCAATCAGCGCAGCGCTTCCAAGGAGCCGCACCATGAGCGTGACCGACGAGCTGTTGAAGAACAACGAGGCGTACGCCGCCTGCTTCACCGAAGCCCCCCTGCCCGGCCACGCCGGGATGAAGGTGGCCGTGGTCGCCTGCATGGATGCCCGGATGGACGTCTACGCCATCCTCGGCCTGCGAAAAGGCCAGGCTCACGTGATCCGCAACGCCGGCGGCGTCGTGACGGACGACGCGATCCGCTCGCTGCTGATCTCCCAGCAGCTGCTGGGCACCCAGGAGGTCATCCTCATCCACCACACCGACTGCGGGATGCTCACGGTCCGCGAAGACGACGTGAAAGCCGACGTCCAGAACCGCTGCGGCTTCCGGCCCTCGTTCTGCCTGGAGGCGTTCAGCGACCTCGAAGACGATGTCCGCCAGTCCCTCGCCCGCGTCCAGGCCAGCCCCTTCCTGCCGCGCACGGACCATGTCCGCGGCTTCGTCTACGAGGTCGACACCGGCCGCCTCCGCGAAGTCAAGCGCTGAGCCGGGCGGGGCGGGACTCGACACCCGCCCAGTTAACACCCAAACTTGGTAGTACCATTTCTGGTGGTACCGATGACGTTCTTTGGGCGTGCTCAGGAGATGGCTCGGCTCGGGCAGGAGTTGGAGGAGGTCCAGACTGCTGGCCAGGGCCGATTCGTCGTCGTGCGTGGACGCCGGCAGGTGGGCAAGTCGCGGCTGGTGGAGGAGTTCCTCGCTCAGCATGAGGTTCCGAGCGTCTACTTCCAAGCGACGAAGGGCCGGCTGCCTGACAAGGAACTCGCCATCTTCGCGCAGGCGGTCGCCGGCTCGGCGTTGGCGGCGGCGCCGCTGGTGCGAGCGGGGGCCAGCTTCTCCAGTTGGGACGGCGCCCTCGCGGTGATCGGGGCGACCGCCACCGGGCAGGCGCCCGCGGTGGTCGTGCTCGATGAGGTGCCCTACCTGTTCGAGCAGGACCTGTCCGTCGAGGGAGCGCTCCAGACAGCCTGGGACCGCCACCTGCGGGACCGGCCTGTCCTGCTGATCATGATCGGCTCGGACTTCGCGGTCATGTCGGCGCTGCTCGAGTACGGGCGCCCCCTGTTCGGGCGCCCCACCCGGGAGATGATCATCGAGCCCCTCAGTCCAGCCGACGTCGCCGACGCGTTGGGGCTGAGCCCGCCGGACGCGTTGGACGCCCATCTCGTCCTCGGCGGGTTCCCTCTGCTGATCAACTCGTGGCGCGGTGCTTCCTCGGTGCGCGAATACCTGTTCCAACAGCTCGAGGACCCCACAGGCCCGCTCTTAGTCGTGGGCGAGCGGATCCTGGCGGCGGAGTTTCCTCCCCAGGCGCAGGCCCGGCTGATCCTGTCGGTCATCGGAGCCGGCGAGCGCACCTTCACCACGATCGCGCAGCGATCAGGGATCAGCGGAACCTCGCTCACCAGAGCGCTGGACATCCTCATGGAGAAGCGGGTCGTCCAGCGGATGGCGCCGCTGTCGTCACGACCGAGCCGGCTCGCTCGATACGCGGTCGCGGATCCGTACCTCCGCTTCTGGCTGCGGTTTTTGGAGCGGGGTCTTGAGCTGGTCCAGCGCGGGCGCGGGGACCTTCTGCTGGGCAGGATCGACGACGCCTGGAGCGCCTACCGGGGCAAAGCCGTCGAGCCGGTCATCCGGGAGGCGCTGCGCAGGCTCCTGCCCCTGGAGGGCCTGGGGGACGCCACCGCCGTGGGCAGCTACTGGACCCGCTCCCAGGACGTTGAGGTCGACATCGTCGGTGCGGACAGCCCGCGGGCGCCCGCCCAGGTGCGCTTCCTCGGCTCGATCAAATGGCGCGACGGGCAGCCGTTCGGCGCGAAGGACCTGAGCCACCTCCTCCTGGCGCGGGAGCGCGTCCCCGGCGCCGCCGACGCCACCCCACTGCTCGGCGTGTCGGGCACCGGCTTCGAGACGGACATGCTCGACGCCCGCCTCGGCCCCGCCGACCTCATCGAGGCATGGCGCCCCAGAACGCCGGGATCACTCAGTCGCTGAGGCGCTTCACGCAAGCGAGCGCCGCCCCGAATCCCGCGCCTGCGCGAAGCCGGCGCAGCGGCGCAGGTCATGGTCGCCGGGATCCTCACCGGGGTGCAGAAGAAGCTCACGAAGCGGGGCGCGTGTGCGAGGATCTGGCCGGCAGCATCGAGGTGATGTTCTTCCCAACCGCGTACGCCGAGGCGGCGGATCTGCTCGTCGAGGACCAGGTGCTGGCGATCAGCGGGCGGCTGGACGGCGGGGACACGCCCAAGCTGGTCGCCTCGGCGGTCCGCGCCCCAGACCTGTCGGAGTCCACGGGCACGCCGGTCATGCTGCGGTTGGCGCCGCGGCAGTGCACCCCTGAGGTCGTGGCGCGGCTGCGGGAGGTGCTG
>JBOGEA010000523.1:0-3193 GCA_050743205.1 Egibacteraceae bacterium
GTCGGGTTCCGCTCGCGAAGAGCCTTTTAGGTCGCTGCACCCGACGAAGCGCGACCCCTGTGTTCACTAATCGTCGTATGGTTTTATTAAAGCTGAGCGGTTCGGGTGGACTTGTACCCGGGGGACTCCCCCGGACCCCCTGGCCACCCGAACCGCGCTCCGCTTCGCTTCGCCTGCGGGTCAAGGATCGCGATTCACGAGCACGTACTGAGTTGTCAGAAGAGGCGGAGTTCGTTCGAGTCCAGGCCGCGCAGCTCGTCGTAGTCGACCTCGACCCAGCGCAGGCCGCGGTCCTCGGCCAGGACGCGGGCCTGCGGACGGACCCGCTGCGCGGCCAGCACCCCGCGGACGGGGCGCAGGAGCGGGTCGCGGTTGAGCCGCTCGACGTAGCGGGCGAGCTGCTCAACGCCGTCGATCTCGCCTTGGCGCTTGATCTCGACGGCTACGGCGTTGCCGTCGGCGTCACGGCACAGCAGGTCGACGGGCCCGATCCCGGTCTGGTATTCGCGCCGCACCAGCGTGAAGCCGTCGCCGACGGTGTCCGGGCGCGCGGCGAGCAGCGCCTGCAGGTGCGCCTCGACCCCGTCTTTGGACAGGCCCGGGTCCTCACCGCAGTCGTGGGTGACGTCCAGGAACACCTCGTCGAACGTGATGCGCAGCGACTCGCCCTTCGGGTTCTCCACGGTCCAGACCGGCCCGTCCTCGACGACGGCATTGGGCGCATTCATCCAGTTCAGTGGCTTGTACGCGCCGCCGTCAGCGTGGATGGCCACGCACCCGTCGGCCTTGCGCATGACCAAGCGCACCGCTGGCGGCAGGTGGGCGGACAGCCGGCCGATGTAGTCGACCGTGCAGCGGGCAATCACGAGACGCATAAACGGGAGACTACGCCCTCGGGCGCTCATAAAATCGGCGAAGGGCCCGGCGCTCTTGGGTGCACCGGGCCCACATCCCCGCGGACACCGACCTGTCCGCGGCTGCCGGGTGATCCGCTCCGCTGCCCCATGGCCCTCGACTCTTGGCGTCGATGAGCCATGCACTGCCGGCAGGGAGCTTGGGCCCCACGTCTTGCCTTGGCGGTGCGACCCGCCGCCCGGGTCCCACCTCCAACGAGCTTACCGCGACCCGATCATTCGCGTAGCCACTTGCTATCGACGAGGTATCAGCCGCACTTCTGCTGCGCTCATGACGGTGGGGCGGTCACGCCCATGACCACCAGGCCGGAGAGAAGGAACCCATCATGAACGAGGCGCAGGCGAGCGCCTTTCTTGCGCTGCCCACCCCGCAATCATGCCGCGTCATCGACTTCGAATCTGCACATGTGTTCACCCTAGAAATAAACCCTCCACGACACATCTTGGTGGTGCGAGGAGAAAAGCCCTATTTCAACATGCAGGTCACACTTGTCCCGCTCGTATACATCCAGCAGCCTGACTATTGGGGTATCGAAGTGATCGGCTGCCTGCCCGAGATCGGACTGCCCGCTGTTGCACCCTATGTCGTTCAGCTCGACCTTGTCGGCACCATCGGGACCTGCGGCATTGAGGTCATTGGGGCCAACCGCTCCGAGAGGATCGACATCCAGAACTGAGCCGGCCAGCAGGCAACCCCGAACAGAGACTTGGAGGGCCTCTACGCCCCGAAGTCCCTGTTCGGGGGACGCTGGCGGGTCAGCGGCGGTCGTCGGGATCGGCGATCGATCACCCACTCAGACCCGCTCGGCTTGCTCCTCTTGCCCTGTGACGCCGGAGCTCTTTGAGGGTCCAGGAAGGCGCTGGACCACTGCTCCAGCGCCTTCCTGGATCAGCAGACCAGACGGGAGGTTTTCCGGCGTTGAGAGACGCAGGCTCCAGGGACGCGTCTGCCGCTCGGTCGTGTAGAGCTCAACCGCCGAGGGTGCCCAGCGAGGCCGGCTCTCGGCGAGAAGCGCGCCATAACCTCCTGCCTTCACCAATGAGGCAGCGAGTTCGTCGCGTGCCCGCTCGATAGCGTCCTGTACTGCCTGGACGGCCTCAAGCCATGTGGGGATCAGGTCGTTGCCGATGACCTCGCCCGTCGCGCCCTACCTGAGCGGCCCCTCGCTGTCCCGTCGGCCAGACCGTGCCCTGCTCCACAGCGCTCAGCGGAGGCAGGTTCACGCCGAGGGGAACGGCGGCAGCCAGCACCTCTGCCATGGGGGCCGGGTCCGTCGAACGCGCGATCCGCAGAACGAGCATGGCCGCGCGTTCTGGCGCGCACAGAGGGCTCTGAGCAGCCAGCCAGCGGTCAGCCTCTTCTCTGCACAGCGCGCGCCCCTCTGGTCAACATGCCATTGCCCTTCGGCTCGAAGGCAACTGGCCGGCCCGTCGTGGCGTAGAGCACGTCGGTCTTCGCCGACGCCATCCCCTCGCCGAGGCTGGGCCAGACAGCGTCGCCCGCTGAGGCCTCCCGCACGCGCGGCTCCTCGTGAGTCACAGGCCTCAGGTCACCCCTCGGTCTGGTCAGTACGCACGGTCATCGTGCGAAGGAGCCGGGGGGTGCGGCGACACACGTGAGCGGCTCCCTCGTCGTTAGGTGTGCTGGCTGCTGCGTTCGCCATCGCCCGCAGGTGTCATCCGCAAGGCGGGACGACCTCCGGCTCTCCTGGCTGCTGTCGGCCCACGAGACCCGCGGCTTACGTCGAGAGCTCGCGCCCGGCGGTCGCCTCGTGGTGCCGCTGCGCTGGCGAGGCCAAGCCCGCAGCGTCGCCTTCACCCACGAGCAAGGCATTCTGCGGGCCGGCGACAGCCAGCTGTGCGGGTTCATCCCCATGCTTGGCGACGGCCAGGACGGAGAACGCACCGGTCACATCGACACCGACGTCGCCCTGTGCTGGGACGCCGACCAGCCCATCGACCCGGCTGCTCTGACCGCGTCCTCGCTGCGCCCAGGACCGCCGCATGGTCAGGCGCGACAGTCGGCGCCGGCGAGTCCTTCGACGGAGATGGCTCCGACTGACCGGCACCGAGCCGGGGACATGCCGCATCGCCGCCGAGCCCGCCGTCGACGCCGGGCTGTGCGTCCCCGCGATCGGCTCCCGCAGCCCCACCCTGGTCGAGGGGGCCAGCCTGGCCCACCTCGCCCTGCGCCGCCTCGACCAGGACGCCACCGAACGCTGATGGGAGTTCGGCGCGATCGGCCACGGCCCCGCCGGCCCACAGCTCGCGGACCGCCT
>JBOGEA010000524.1:0-3159 GCA_050743205.1 Egibacteraceae bacterium
CCGCAACCGCGCTCCGCTTCGCTTCGCGCGCGCCTCAAGGCCGCCCTTTCGTGAACGCTTTCTCAGGCGAGTACGCTTGCGCTCACGCGTGGCGGGACGATCTGCGATGTCCACACGCCGCAGACTTGAGGAGCAGCATGTGAAACTCGACAACAGCCCGCCCCGCGGCACCCGTGACCTGCTGCCGGACGTCGTCGCGAACCGCGAGCGCGTCCTGGCCGCGATCGCTGAGGTCTACCGGCGCTACGGGTACGAGCGCATCGAGACGCCCTGCCTGGAGGACATCACCAGGCTGGAGTCGGGCGAGGGCGGGGAGAACGAGAAGCTCATCTTCCGCGTGCTGCGCCGCGGGTTGCCCGACGTCATTGCGGCCGGCGCCGCCGTCTCGGATCTGGTTGATTTGGGCCTGCGCTTCGACTTGACCGTTCCGCTCACTCGGTTCTACGGCGACAACCAGGCCGGGCTGCGGCTGCCGTTCCGCGCGTTCCAAGTGGGTTCGGTGTGGCGCGCCGAGCGACCGCAGCGGGGCCGCTACCGCCAGTTCACGCAGTGTGACATCGACATCATCGGCGAGGGGTCGGTGCTCGCCGAGAGCGAGCTGATCGAGGCGACCACCGAGGCGCTGTCTGCCCTCGGGCTGGCGCAGACCGTGGTGCGGCTGGGCGACCGGCGGGTTCTGACCGTGCTGGCCAGCGCGATCGGCCTGCCCGAGGGGTCGCGGCCCGGCTTCTTCGTCACGCTCGACAAGCTCGACAAGATCGGCTGGGACGGGGTCCGCGCTGAGCTGCTCACCCGCGAGCTGACGGCGGAGCAGGTCGACCGCGCGCTCGACCTGATCACCGGCCTGAAGGATTCACCGCCCGGCCAGGTCGCCGACCGTCTGAGCCAGTCCCTGCCGGAAATGCCCGACGATGTCCTGGACGATCTGGCCACAACCGCGGCCTGCCTGGAGCGATTGCGCGATCACCGCGACGTCGCGTGGGTCTTCGACCCGACGCTGGTCCGCGGCATGGGCTACTACACCGGCCAGATCTTCGAGGTCAGCCACCCGGGGTCCTCGTCGTCGATCGCCGGCGGCGGCCGGTACGACCGGCTGATCGGCCGCTGCCTGGGCCGCGACGTGCCCGCGTGCGGCTTCTCCCTGGGATTCGAGCGCATCGTCGACCTGCTGGAGCAGGCCCCGAAATCCGGAGCGGTCGCGCTGCTCTACGACGTCGACGACCCGCTGCCCGATGTGCTGGCGGCTGCCAGACAGCTGCGAGCCGGCGGCAGGACCGTGTGCGCGCTGAGCAGGCGCGGCCAGCTCGGCAAGCAGCTAGCGCGGTTGGAGCAGTGGGGGTTCACGTCATTCGTCCACCTTCGCAAGGGCGAGGAGCTGTCGGAGCGCCCGCTCGGTGCCGTCCCCCCGACCAGACGCCAGCAGACCTGACCGGGTGCGTTCCCACTGATTACCCGCGTCACAGGGGCTTGTCTGGCCCTTGCCCCGCGGGTAGATTCAGAATTCGGTCATACGCAATTCGTGACACATGGGACGGAGGGCACGAAATGGGTTTCGCGTATCCTGGCGTATTGGTCACGACCCAGTGGGTCGTGGACCATCAGGACGACGAGAATGTGCGTATTCTTGAGGTGGACTATGACCCCGCGAGCGCGTACGAGTTAGGTCATCTTCGCAATGCGGTTCTGGTCGATTGGAAGCGGGACATCAACGATCCCGTCCGCCGTGACATCCTGTCGAAGAGTCAGTTCGAGACGCTGCTGAGCGCCGTCGGCGCCACGCCCCAGACGACGCTGGTCCTGTACGGCGACTTCCGCAACTGGTTCGCCGCGTTCGCGTTCTGGACGTTCAAGGTCTACCGCCATCAAGACGTCAGGCTGATGGACGGCGGCCGGCGCAAGTGGATCGAGGAGGGGCGTGAGGTCACTGAGGATGTGGGGAAATTCTCGCAGACCTCCTACACCGCCGCGGGCGCCGACCTCGGCCTTCGCGCCCACCTGCCCCAGGTTTTGGCGGTCCTCGGCCGCGACGACATCGGGCTCGTCGACGTGCGCTCGCCCGCGGAGTACGCCGGTGAGATCACCGCTCCACCGGAGTACCCGACCGAGGCCGCGCAGCGCGGCGGGCACATCCCCGGCGCGGCGAACATTCCGTGGGCTCTGGCGATCAACGACGACGACACATTCAAATCCGCTGAAGAATTGACTGCGCTGTACAGCTCGAAGGGGATCACGCCCGACAAGTCGATCATCACCTACTGCCGGATCGGCGAGCGCTCGTCGCACAGCTGGTTCGTGCTGAAATACCTTTTGGGCTACCCCGTCGTCATCAATTACGACGGCTCATGGAGCGAATACGGCAACATCGTCGGGGCGCCGATCGAGAAGTCCGCGTAAGGCATGACGTGCTGGTCGATCGTGTGCTCGACCTCGCTTACGCTGAACAGGAATGTGGTGACTCGGCCCTGCAGATCGTGCGCCGTGAGCTGAACGGCCTGCGGGTCGGCCAGGTGCTGGAGATCCAGACCACCGTCGCCGAGCACGCCTTCATCGTGCGCGCCTGGGCCCGGAAAACGGGCCGGACGCTGCTCGACGACCGCACCGAGGGCAGGCAGACGCGCATCCTGCTGGAGCGCACCGCCAATGGCTGACTCGGTTGCGGTGATGATCTCCTCCGGCGGCCGCCAGGCGGTGGCCACCGCCCTCGACCTGCTGGCCGCCGCGGTCGCGATGGAGATGGAGGTGCACCTGTACTTCACCGGTGAGGCGATCGTGTGGGTGGGGCGGGGTGAGGAGCCCCAGGGCGACGACGCCGAGGCTGTTCGCCAAGACGTCGCCGCCCGGCTGCGGGAGCTGAAGAAGGACGGGACCGTCAGCGTCCACGCCTGCTCCCGCGCGATGCGGGACCACGGCATCCCGCCCGATCACCTCGCCCCTGAGGTGGACATGCCGGCCGGCTTCGCCTACTTCCTGGACCTCGCGAGCAGGGCCACCATCACCCTGAACTTCTGAGTCCGCGCTTGCATCGGGTCACCGTGCAGGAAACCGTCGGATCCGACGGTTTCCTGCACTCCAATAGCGTCTGAGTCCGTGCTGACTGCAGCAATCCGTCAGATGCGACGGTTTCCTGAAATCGTGCGGGATCGCGGCGGGTGTTCCCGC
>JBOGEA010000525.1:0-3154 GCA_050743205.1 Egibacteraceae bacterium
AACAGCGCCTGCACCAGACCAACCAGACGCTCCCGGCTCAGACCAGCCGGCGTCTGCACCACCAGCGCCACGCCGAGCCCATCGACCGAGCCACGCTCGCACAACCAACGCATGGCCGGCGTCAAAGACGCCACACCGACTCCAGCGTCGGCCGGCTCGATCATCGCGCCGGCCATGTCTCTGGCGACCGCCGCCAACCCCGCCGGTGTCCTGTGCTCGAACACGTCCCGCGGGCTGATCACTATCCCCACTCTGCGCGCCCGGCTGACCAGTTGGATCGTGATGATGCTGTCCCCACCGAACTCGAAGAAACTGTCGTCCACCCCGACCCGATCCAACCCCAACACCTCAGCGAACAGCCCGCAGAGGATCTCCTCACGGACGTTGGCAGGCTCACGGCTCGACGCCCGGCTGGCGAAATCGGGGGCGGGCAGCGCGCGGCGGTCCAGCTTCCCGCTCGGCGTCAACGGCAACGCCTCTTCCACCACCACAGCAGCGGGCACCATATGCTCCGGCAGTGCCTGTGCCAGCTGGCGGCGCAACTCCACGGGGTCGAGCGCCTGCCCCGCGGCGGGAACCGCATAGCCCACCAAGCGGCGCTGCCCCGGCCGGTCCTCCCGCACTGCCACCGCGGCTTGAGCAACCCCGGCGCAGGCGCGCAACGCCGCCTCGACCTCCCCCAACTCGATCCGGAACCCGCGAATCTTCACCTGATCGTCGGCCCGCCCTATGAACCTCAGCGCTCCGTCTCCCTCCCACTGGGCCAAATCCCCCGTGCGGTACATTCGCTCACCTGGTGGGCCGTATGGGTCGGCCACGAAACGCTGCGAGGTCAAGCCCGCCCGGCCCAGATACCCCCGCGCCAATCCGTCACCGGCGACATACAACTCCCCCATCACTCCCACAGGAATCGGGCACAGCCCTCTGTCCAACACGTACAGCCGAAGATCGGGTATGCCGCCGCCGATAAGACTGCCCGTTGCCTGCGCCGCGATCCCACGGGTGAGCGCAGCATAGGTGACGTGCACGGTGGTCTCGGTGATGCCGTACATGTTGACCAGCTGCGGGGTCCCATCACCGTGACGTTGATACCAGCTCTTCAGACGGCCGAGTTCCAGCGCCTCACCGCCGAATATGACAGTGCGCAATGCCAGGCTTGAACCGGTGTCGGAGTCTTCCTGATCGGCTTGCATCAATTGGTAGAACGCCGAAGGAGTCTGATTCAGGACGGTCACGCACTCATGCGTCAGAAGCTGGCGGAACTCCCTGGGCGACCGGCTGACCATGTACGGTACCACCACAAGCCGGCCGCCGTGCAGGAGCGCTCCCCACATCTCCCACACTGAGAAGTCAAACGCATACGAATGGAACAACGTCCACACGTCATCGGCGCCGAAACGAAACCAGTGTTTCGTAGCACCGAAAAGCCGAACGACATTCTGATGGGAAACAACAACACCTTTGGGCTGTCCAGTGGAGCCTGAGGTGTAGATCACGTAGGCCGAACTCAACGGAGTGAGCAGCCCATTGCGGTCGGGGTCGCCTGGATCTGTATCCGGGCAGCCGCTCAACGATGCATCCGTGTCAGGGTCGTCGAGGACGAGTCGGGGCGCCGCTTCAGTCCCCTGCGCGCTGCAGTGCGTATTGGTCAGCACAAGCGACGGCTTCGCGTCGTTGACCATGTAGGCGATACGCTCCGCCGGATAGTCCGGGTCGATAGGCAGGTAGGCGCCACCCGCCTTGTGCACGGCCAGCAGCACCACGATCAGCTCCAGCGACCGAGGCAGCGCCAACGCCACCAGCTGCTCGGGGCCCACTCCCCGGTCGATCAGCAACCACGCCAGCCGGTTCGCCCACGCGTTCAGCTCCGCGTAGGTCAACGCGGCATTCTCGAACACCACCGCAGGCGCGTCCGGCGTCCGCGCGACCTGGGCCTCGAACAGAGCGGGCAGAGTGGTCGGCGGCACTTCCACAGCGGGGTCATTCCACTCCTCCAACACCTGGTGGCGCTCCCGCTCGGTCAAGATGTCAACACGCCCAACCGGCCGGTCAGGATCAGCGGCCACCACCTCCAGGATCCGCAGCAGCCGGGCGGCTATCGCCTCGGCTGCGGTCTGATCAAACAAATCCTGCCGATAGGCGAGATAGAACTCCAGAGATGGTCCTGGGACGACCGCCAAGGTCAGCGGGTAATGGGTGGCCTCGTGAGACTCTTCGCCGATGACCCGCAGACCAGGCGCAGGCTCATCGTGACTGGGGTCGGAGGGGTAGTTCTCATACACCACGAGGGTGTCGAACAGCTGACCCAGACCGGCCAGCCGTTGGATGTCAACCAAGCCGAGATGATGATGGGCCAACAGCCCAGCCTGCTCAGCCTGCAACCGGGCCCAGACCTGCGCCACCGGCTCCCCAGGCCACAGCCGGAGACGCACCGGGACTGTGTTCATGAACAGCCCGACCATCGTCTCCACACCAGGAAGCTCAGCGGGCCGACCCGACACCGTGACCCCGAAGACCACATCGTCACGACCCGTCAGACGGGCCAACAGGACGCCCCACGCCCCCTGGACCACCGTGTTGGGCGTCACCCCCAGCCGCCGAGCCTGACCGGTCAGCGCGGCGGTCAGCTCCTCGGACAGCTCCACCGCCACCTCGTCGGGGACCAGCGGCAGCCGCTGCCAGTCAGCGCCAGCCACCAACGTGGGCTCATCCAACCCAGCCAACGCCTCACGCCAAGCGGCCTCAGCGGCCGGACGGTCCGCAGCCGCCAGCCACGCCAGATAGTCACGATACGGCGTGACAGGGGCAAGCGCGGCGGAATCCCCACCGCTGGTGTACAGCGCGAACAACTCCTGGAGGAGGATGGGGGTGGACCAGCCGTCGGAGAGGATGTGGTGATCGGTGACCCCGAGGCGGTGGCGTCTGGCGTCCAGGCGCACGAGGAGCATCCGCATCAGGGGCGGCTTGGCGAGGTCGAACCGGCGGCTGCGCTCGTCAGCGAACAGACGGGCCGCTTCGGCTTCCCGAACGGCCGGATCAAGACCGGACAGGTCAACCACCCGCCACGGCAGGGGCGCATGGCGGGGGATGACGGCCACCGAGCGGCCCTCAGTGGTGCGCCGGAAAGCGGCCCGTAGGTTTGGGTGGCGGTCCA
>JBOGEA010000526.1:0-3149 GCA_050743205.1 Egibacteraceae bacterium
GCCCTCACCGGCCCCGATTTTGGCCTTCTACCAGCGGTTTCCCGCTCCCGACCCCTCCAAGGACCGATTAGTTGTACAGGAGACCCATAAAAAACATACGACGATAGTGGACGCAGGGGTCGCGTCTCGTCGGGTGGAGCGACCTAAAAGGCTTCGCGCGAGCGGAACCTGACGAGACGCGACCCCCTTCTGACAGTTCTCAAACACGCTCTTAAAGGGCTTGGGAGGAAATAACGTTATGGTTTGTCCGGACTCGGTCGACCGGTCGGGAGGCGTCTGTCGAGCATCCGCGACCGATACATCGTCAATGCCCCACACAACAAGCTTCCGGCAGAGCGGGTGTGCGTTCACGGGAGCATACGCCTGAACACGCACATCGCACCGGAGAGCACCCGCGCCACACGGGCGCACCGTGCGGCGCTACCCGACATCAGCCTGCCGCGGCTCTACACGGGTGAGACGGAAGTCCACCCACGCCGTCTCTCTACATTGGACGCCGGTGGGCAGGGCCAGGTGCGGCCCTGCCCACCGAGAGATCACCTTCACGGGGTTGCCGACCCGTCCGGCGGGGGCGTCTAAGCGCTACTGCTTCTTGTTTTTGCCGGTGACCGCATCTTTGACTTTGTCAACAGTCTCTTTGGCCTTGCCGGCGGCGCGGTCAACCTCGCCTTCGACTTTGTCAACAGTCTCTTTGGCCTCGCCGGCGGCGCGGTCAACCTTGCCTTCGCGCTCGAGGTCCTTGTCCCCGGTCACGATACCGGCAGCCTCTTTCACGCGGCCCTTCGCCTGATCTTTTTCGGCATCTGCGGAGGCCATTGCAGCTCCTATCTCTTCTCTCTTCGGGTGCCAGTCAACGCTCCCTATACCCCATGCGCAGACGGCGACAAACATCCCACGACCGTTGACCTGGTCACGGGAGAGCAGCCGCCGGCCGCAGAGTGACCCCACGGCTTACCGTCGGATCTGACGGAAAGCCGCGGGTCAACGCGGCGAGACGGCGGCACCGCCACAGTTTTCCGTCGGAGCCGACGGAAACCTGCAGCTGACGCGGCAGCGCAGGCATACGGCCCTCGCTGAACCGTCTTACGCGCGGCCCTCTGTGGCACGGTCCAACCTGCGGAGGGCTCAGACCTCTGCCATGGCCAGCCCGGTGTGGGCCGGGCCGTACACTCGAAAGGCGGTGACGACGGACTCGCCTGCTCGGACCGGCTTCGACGCCCGCCTTTCGGCGTGGACCGTCACCAGGCCGTCACGCAAGGCCTTGCGGGGACCGGCGATCGAGCGGGACCAGGCGTTGTCCGCGCTGGTCAGATGCCCTGGAGGCGAATTTGACTGAGCTTGTTGAGCAGTTCTTCGACTGGGACCTGATCCTCCAGAGCCTGCCGGGAGTGATCCGCGCGTTCCGCACGAACGTCAGCCTGTTCATGGTGGCGGAGGGATTGGTGCTGGTGTGGGCGCTGATCCTCGCGCTGCTGCGCCTGCTGCCCGGGCGGGCGGGCGCTCCGCTGCGGTGGCTCGCGATCGCCTACATCGACTTTTTCCGCGCGCTGCCGGCGCTGGTCGTGATCTTCCTGGTCGGCTTCGGGCTGCCCCAGACCGGGCTGCCGCTGTTGCGGGGGATGTCCCTGTACCAGCTCGCGGTGCTCGCGCTGACGCTGGTGTACGGGGCATATGTCGCGGAGGTGTATCGCGCCGGGATCGAGTCGGTGCATGCCGGTCAGGTGGACGCGGCCCGCGCGCTGGGGCTGTCGGGGGTGAAGACGATGCGGTTCGTGGTGCTTCCGCAGGCGGTCCGGCGGGTGATCCCGCCGCTGTTCAACGACTTCATCAGCCTGCAGAAGGACACCGCCCTGATCGGCGTCCTCGGCGTCGTGGAGGGGTTTCGCCAAGCTCAGATCGTCGCCGGCCAGCGGTTCAACGCCTCGCCGTACGTCGGGCTCGCGCTCTGTTTCATCGTGATCACGCTCCCGCTCACCCGTGTCACCGACTACCTGATCAAGCGCGACCAGCGCCGCACCCTGGCCTCTCGCGCCTGAGCCCGGTGTCGGCGTCCCCGCCGTGGATGGCTGGGCGTGGACACCCGTCACGCGTCGGCTGCGTCCGCCAGTCGGTCCGCGAACTCGCGCGGCGTGAGCACAGGCGGCTTCGGATCGCGCGGCTCCATCAGGTCGCGGTCTCCAGACACGATCAGGTCGGCGCCGCCGACGAGAGCCAGAGCGAAGAGGCAGTCGTCATCGACGTCACGGGTGACGGCTTGCGGATCAGGCGGATGGTCGGCAACGATGGCGCCCGCGGCCAGCGCCGTGCCATAGGCCTCGGCTCGCCCGGCTCCCGCCTGACGGTCGAACTTCGGCCGTGTCAGCACCTCGGCGAGTTCGCCGATCAGCTTGGGTGAGATGAGCAGCTCGAACGCTCCCGCAGCCCAGGCTCGAACGATCTGGTCCGGTGCCGATCCGCCCGGGGAGATGAACGCTGAGATAAAGACCCCCGGGTCGACGACCGCGCGAATCAACCGCGCTCACGGCGGGCCGCTTTCAGCTCGGCATAAGCGAGGTCAAGCGCTTCGGCCTCGCTCAGCGTACTGAGTGCCTGGGCCTCGTCGAGCGCGGCGATCCCGAGGTAGGCGCGCAGCGCCTCCTCGACCACCTCTGAATCGCGCCGTCCGGCCCGAGCCGCACGAACCCTGGCAGCGCGTGCGACCTCGGGGTCGAGGTACACCGTGACCTTGCGTTTCGTCGTCGACATGAGATGACCATACGCCTTGACAGCACGCGTCGAAGCGTGATCCAGCAAGGATGGTGCCGCTGAGATAAGTCTGCGTCATGCGCCGCTCGCGGTCCCTCACACCACATGGGACCAGCCGTCGAGGGTGCGGGCGGCGGAGGCGGCGGGCGCCAGCAGGGCGCGGACGCGCTCGGCGTCGGGGGCGGCGGCCAGGCGGGCGGCGTCGAGGTCGGCGGCGATGGCCGCCAGGCGGCCGGCCAGCGCGCGGACGTCGCCGGGGGGCAGCAGACTGTCGAGCAGGTCGCGGGCGCCGCCGGAGTCGGTGGCGATGACGGGCAGGCCCATGGCCAGGGCCTCGGCGGCGACCAGGCCGAGGCCTTCGCGGTGTGAGGCCTGGACGACGACGTCGGTCTGGGCGTAGGCGG
>JBOGEA010000527.1:0-3085 GCA_050743205.1 Egibacteraceae bacterium
AGCCCAGCCCGCACGTGCCCCTGTCAACGCTTCGCCCCCGCCCTCGCGGACGACGACGCATGACTCGGGGTCACCGTGGATCGCTACTCCTTCGGTGTAGAGCTCTCTCATCTCCTTCTCCATGCCGCTTCATCCCGGCGCTCGAAAACCGCAGTCGAACCCTCGCCTCGCCGAGTTGAACCGCAGGTTTCCGTCCGATGCGGCGGAAAGCTGGCGGTCAGTCCGGCGACCGGAGCGCTGCCACCACCCGATCGGCCGTATCAGGCCAATTGCGCAACACCTCAATGCGACGGTTCCCGCACTGCTGACCGCGTTGCCACCCAAGCGGACCGCGATCGCCCTGCACAACGGCTGCTCGCCCCATTCCCAGGCCTCGCCCGAGTCCTCAAACACGTTCTGGGAGATACCGGAGCCAAGCCCAGCATGACTGAGCGCTGCTCGACCCCACGCGCCTTCGCCGGGGCGCGCAGATGGCTGGAGCCCCCGTGCGCAGGCGAGCATGCGCTGCCTCGCGCAGCGGCTGCCCGATAAGAGGCGCTCTGACCTGACGTCGCCGTTGCGCAAGAAGCAAGTATTTCGCTGGCAAATCACCGGCCTTGCCACTGTCACATCAGGCGCTTGAAAAACCGTCACCGACAAAAAATTGTCGATGTGGTGGCGCATCATGCGGCAATGCCGCAATCGGCCAACAGCGCGTTCATGTCCAGGCGCAAGGTCTCGTAATGCTGGTCGACAGCGCTCCAGTTGCTCGGCTCGCGCCCCCGCCTGGGAGTGCGGACACCGGCCAGGATCGGCGCGATCACCTGGTCGCGCAGCACGACCAGGGCGGTGATGGCGCGCGCACCCTCGGACGGACGTGGTAGCGCCGGGTGCCATCGGGTTTGACCACCAGGTCTTTGCCGCGCAGTTTCGCCGCGCAGTTTCTTGGAGGTCATAGGCCGCCTGACGGGAGCTGTAGCCGCCCCCGGTCATCGTCTGGACCTTGGCGGCCACCTGAGCGGCGGTGAACCCGGCGGGTGAGGCGGCCAGCGCCAGCACGGCCGCCAGCACAGCGCGGATGCGGGGCTTGTTCAGGTCGACCCCGCCGACGCGGGTCTTGCCGACCTGACAGCCCAGCGGCAGCTAGTCCAGGGTGTCATCGGCGACGAACGCGGCATCAACGCAGTCGAGGATGTCGCCGAACCGGTCCGCCATCGCGTGGAGGCGGGTGACGATCTCGCAGAACCGGTCGATCACCCTCACCGCACCAGGTCTTTGGTGTTGTGCACGATCGCCTCGAAACGCAGGACGTAGGCGCCTTTGGTGTATGCCTTGGAGAGTCAGGTTCCCGAAGCAGACCTTGAAGATCGTCAAGTCATACTCAGGTGTCTCGACCACGGCCTCCACTCGAGAGGTGCTCGTGCGGTCTCGGTAGGGACGGCGCTTCGCGCCGAACAGGGTCCGCGCCTTGGGTACGTCCAACCGGGCGCGGGTGCGGTCCACTATGGTCTGGAAGACCCGCTCCATCTGCGCGCCAGAGCGAAACAGCAGGTTGCGGCTGTATTCGGCCTGGTAGACCGAGTACTGGCAGCGGAAGCTCGTCTGCTGCTGCTCCTGGAGGCTCAGCGCGAAGCTCAGGCAGGCGGACTAGATCCACCGCTCGCAGGCCGCGGTCAATCGCCCTATCGTCTCCGGTGCAGGACTTGTGTGTCTGCGATCGCAACACCAGCCCCCCGCGGGGTCGGTGATGTGAGTGAAGCAGTTGCCTTCCTTGACGAAGCCGATCCCCGCCTTGCGCGCCTGACAGGCCACGTACTCATGCCCGCCCGAGCATGATCTGCGCGCCGAACGGGGGATGGCCCGACATTTTGATCACCAGGTGGCCCCAGTCGGGGTCGGTGATGTGCAACGAGTAGTGGTTGACGTCGGCGGTCGGCTTGGCCAGGTTGCGGATCACGCCGCTGGGCGACCGCTGGACGTCCCACACCGTCGCGCCGGCCCGGGCCACCAAGATCAGAAACACTCCAGTTCCTACGGTGTGGGTGGCCAGATAGTCCTCGGCGATGCGGTGCTTGCGCTGTCCCCGAGGACAGTCGATCACCGGGATGTCGTGTGCCTTGGCCCACGCGCGCGCCCGGCGGGAGAACCGGCCTGCCATCCGCATGAGATGCGTGTTGTCCAACTGCTCGTCTGAGCCGTCGTCACCTTCCGCCGGGGCCACCAGTACCGGAACCCTCCCGGTGAGTGGCACACCGTGTTGTAGCCGTTCAGGACGATACGGTCTACACAGTCATAGCTGCCGCTGAGCAGATCCCCGTAACGCTCGCTGAACCCGTCAGTTCCCCCGTCGAGCATCCGCAGAGCGTGCCAAACCTGCCCCGAAGGGGCAACCGGCTCTGAAGCGTTGTTCTCAGAGCCGGCGTAGATGCCTTGGATCGGCGAGGTTGATGCGCGTGAGTCAAGTCTGGTGGGGTCGGGTTGCACGCGTCGCGGGTCACGTCGGGCTGGATCTGTGCTGGATACGCGACGTATACGTCGCGTATCCAGCACACAACCTCGGTCAACTCCGCGCGCGACCGTCCCACCCGTCCACGCCTCGTCGGGCTGGGGCGAAGCCCCGTTAGTTGTTGTTGCCGGCGCTGCCGCCGCTGCCGCCGTTGCCGGCCTGGCAGTCAGAGGTGCAGGACGGGTTTGAGTCGGCTAGGCCAGCTGTGCCGCCAGCGCCACCCGTGCCGAAAATACCGGCGCCGTTGCCGCCGTTGCCGCCGTTGCCGCCGCTGCCGCCGAAGCAGAAAGTTTGGCAGCCGCCGACTGCGCTGCCGCTTGTGCCGGCGTTGCCGCCGTTGCCGCCGTTGCCGCCGGGGCTGCCCAAAAAGCCGTTGGCGTTGCCGCCGTTGCCGCCGTTGCCGCCGCTGCCGCTGCCGCAGAAAGTGGTGCACGCTGGGTTGCTGCCGCCGTGGGCTCCGTTTTGGCCGGGCGTTCCTGGGGCCGCGAATGCCGCGCTGGCCGACAGCAGCATCGCCGACGTCGCCAACGTGACGAACGCTCTGCGCACGCGTCGACGGGTGTTGTTGGTTGCAGTATTCATAGCTGACCTTTCTGTGTC
>JBOGEA010000528.1:0-3061 GCA_050743205.1 Egibacteraceae bacterium
GCGACCCACCCACCGACCCACCCACCGACCCACCCACCGACCCACCCACCGACCCACCCACCGACCCACCCAGAGGAGCCCGGCCTGACGGCAGGGCACGTCACACAAAGTCACCCCGTCGGGCTTCACATGCTGCGCAGGACCGCCACAACCTTGCCGAGGATGGCGCCAACGGCATCCGGAGGCATGGGGATCGGATCGTAGCCCTCGTTGGCCGGATCGAGGAACACTTTGCCGCTCCGCGTGCGTCGAAAGAGCTTCACCGTCGCCTCGCCGTCGATGAGCGCCGCGCACATCTCACCCTGCTCGACCTGCGGCTGCTGCCGCACGACTACGAAGTCGCCTGGCAGCACCCCGGCCTGGATCATCGACTCGCCACGCACGCGCAGCATGAACAGGGTGCCCTCGCCGACCATGTCCTTCGGCAGTGGGTAGACGTGCTCGACGCGCTCCTCCGCCAGCACCGGAGCGCCAGCCGCGATCTCGCCGACGAGCGGGACGAGCTTGGTGGCAGACGCGGGGATGGACAGCTCGGTGTCCGGATCGAAATGCACCTCGATTGCGCGCGGTCGCGACGGGTCACGCCGCAGGTACCCGCGGCGCTCGAGCGTCGAGAGTTGACTGTGAACGCTGGAAGGAGACTTGAGCCCGACGGCCTCGCCGATCTCGCGCACGCTCGGCGGGTACCCACGGGTCTCGACTGCCTCCCGGATCACCTCCAGGATTCGATGCTGGCGCTTCGTCAGTTGTGATGCCATCTTCCCCCTCCTGACCTCGTCCCCTCTTGAGAACCTCGTGATCGCCCGGGAAGGCTTCTGCATCAGCCTCGCACCCCACGCTCGCACCCCACGCGCCTGTGCCTTGGTGCACGCGGGACGCTTGGAAGACCACTTGAGGGGACCATAGCAGGACAGGAGCTCACCAGCAAACGTATGTTCGCAAATTTCTTGACAAGGGAACGCGCGTTCGTAAAACTGGGTCCATGATGCGAACATACGTTCCCGATCCTGTCCTCTCGGTTGTCACCGGGCCCCGGAACCGCCCCCTGCGTGGGCCTGCCCGTGGCCACTGCCGACCGCGGTCGTGCATCCGGTACCGCCGTCGACGCTGGGCGGTCGCAGCCGTGCTCGTCGTCCTGGCGGGAGTCGTGCTCGCCGTGATGCTCTCGCTCGCCGCGCCTCTGCGCTCAGATGCCGTCAGCGCAAGGCGCACACAGGCGATCGTCGTTGGGGGGAACGACACGATCTGGGACCTCGCCCGCGCTCATGCCCCAGCCGGCCAGGACATCCTGTCCTACGTGGCCGAGGTCATCGAGATGAACGATGTCGATGCCACCGCCCTCCAGCCCGGCATGGTCCTGCACCTCCCGACTCGGTGAGACCGGCCATGTCGAACACCGTCGCGCTCCCCAGGCACAGCCATGAACGAACCTCCCGAGCAGGAGCGGCTGCCCGAAGGCTGCGCTGCGTTGCGCTTGGCTGTCGACCTTCTCAAACACGCTCTTACGTCCCGCTACTGCTCGGTGGGGTCGGGGATGTCGCACTCGAGGCCGGCGAGTTCGCGGACGAAATCCTGGGGTGAGGTGAACCCCTTGTAGACGCTGGCGAAGCGGACGTAGGCGACTTGGTGGAGGTCACGGAGGGTGGCGAGCACCTCGGCGCCGATCAGTTCGCTCGGGATCTCGCGGCGCCCGAGGCTGCGGATCCGTGCCTCGACCTGCGCCGCGGCTCTCAGCGCCGCGTCAGGGGGCAGGGAGAGGTTGGCGGTCGCCTTCTCGATGCCGGCGAGCAGTTTGCGCTGATCGAACGGCTCCTCGACACCTGAGTGCTTGTGCACCGTCAGCGCCGCCCGCTCTGGCCGCTCGTAAGTCGAGAAGCGTTGGCCACACGCGTGGCACTCACGGCGGCGGCGGATGGCGCTGCCGCCGTCCGCGGGACGCGAGTCCATGACCCTGTCGTCGTCGGTGGCGCAGTACGGGCAGCGCATGTCGCCCCTTCGTCCGAGTTTCGATTTTTACGACCATCCGCGGGGCTGTGCTGGACATCGACCCTGGACATCGCTCATGGGACACAAGATATAGCGGTCGTGGCCTGGTGTGCGCCTGCATGTTGCGCAACTCGCCTGGTCGGCCTCCTTGACGGATCGCTCTCGGCAGGGCATGGTTGCATCGTTGTAACTACAGGGGCGGCAGGGCAGGCCGCACCGGCGAGGGGAGTCTGATGGTCATCACGAACACCGCGCTTCGGGCCGTCCCGACGGATCGGGGCGGAAGCCTGGGCCTGAAGGTCGAGCACTATTTCACGACCCCGGGCAGTCACCCGTATGAGCAGGTCGAGTGGGAGTTCCGCGATGCGGTCATCACCGACTGGAAGAGCGGTCGGGTGGCCTTCGAGCAGCGAGGCGTAGAGTTCCCCAAGAGCTGGTCGCTCAACGCCACGACGATCGTGGCGCAGAAGTACTTCCGGGGCCACCTCGGCGCGCCTGACCGCGAGCGCAGCGTCCGGCAGATGATCGACCGCGTCGCGGACACCATCACCGAGTGGGGCCACAAGGACGGCTACTTCGCCGACACCGAGTCGGCTCACGCGTTCAACGCTGACCTCAAACACCTCCTCGTCCATCAGAAGGCCGCCTTCAACTCGCCGGTCTGGTTCAATCTGGGCGTGCTTGGACGCACGCCCCAGGCGAGCGCCTGCCAGCCCTGGGATGCCCTCGTCAGCACGCCTGAGGGTCTGATCCCAATCGGGCATCTCGTCGAGACGAACGCCGTTGGGATGAAGGTCTTCGACAGCCAGGGCCTCACCCGGATCGTTGCGGTCAAGGCCAACGGCCGGAAACAGGTGCTCCGGCTGCACCTGCACGCTGGACCGCGGCTGGACGTGACCCCCGACCACCTCGTCTGGCGATCGATCTCACCGGGGAGGGGCGAATTCGTCCAAGCGGGGGCGATACGGCTTGGCGATCACCTTGAGTGGCACCCAACCCACTCGTCAGATTCAGGAGAGATCGCCAGGCTGGAGATCGAGCGCGTTGAGGATCTCTGGGTGACCGACGTCTACGA
>JBOGEA010000529.1:0-3040 GCA_050743205.1 Egibacteraceae bacterium
ACGTTGCCCAGGCCCGGGCCGAGGAACCCGGTGATCGCCAGCGCCAGGACCAGGCTGGGGAATGCCAGCACCACATCGACCGTCCGCATCAGCAGCGCGTCGACCAGCCCTCCGGCCAGCCCGGCGACGACGCCGACCGCGGTGCCGACGACAGCGGTGGCCGCGACCAGCCCGATCGCCAGCCCCACGGAGGTGCGCGCGCCATGCAGGACGCGCGCGAGCTGGTCGCGTCCCAGCGCGTCGGTGCCCAGCCAGTGCGCGCCGCTGGCGGGCCCGAGCCGATCGGTGATCTGCCCCTCGACCGGGTTGGGGACCGGCAGCAGCGGGCCGACCAGGGCCATGAGCAGCACAACGGCGACCAGGCCGGCGCCCGTCACTGCGGCCCGGTTGCGGCGGAACCGCCGCCACACCGCCCCCGAGCCGGTCTCGGCGAGGTAGACGACGACCTCAGCGCTCACGCGTCCATCTCCCACAGCGTGTGGATCGGCGCCGCGACGAGGTTGCGCCCGAACGCGACGACCTCAGTGTTCACGCGTCCATCTCCCACAGCGTGTGGATCGGCGCCGCGACGAGGTTGCGCCCGAACGCGACGCTCTCAGTGTTCACGCGTCCATCTCCCACAGCGTGTGGATCGGCGCCGCGACGAGGTTGCGCCCGAACGCGACGACCTCATCGCCGGTGTACAGCAGGATCCCGCGCAGGAAGCGGTCACCGGCGATCCCCGCGAGGGCGCGCAGCCCGTTGAAGTCACCCGCTCGCACGGTCGCCGACGCCTTGACCTCGACGCCGACGACCGCGCCGCCGCGAGCCTCGAGGACGACGTCGACCTCCTCGCCACGCTGGCTGCGGAAGTGCGCCAGGTGCGGCCGGGTTCGACTCCAGCCGATCTGCTTGCGCAGCTCCATGGCCGCGAACGCCTCGAGCAGCGGACCAGTCAGATGCGGCTGGCCGGCCAAGCGCCGGGGCCCGATCCCCAACAGGTGCGCCGTCAGGCCGCTGTCGATCAGGAACAGCTTCGGCGCCTTGACGATCCGGGTCGTCATGCTGGTGGCCCACGCCGGGACCGCAACGACCAGGAAGACCGCTTGGAGCAGGCCGAGGTAGCGCCGGGCGGTGCTGTGGGACAGTTGGGCGCCGCGAGCGACGTCGGCCAGGTTGAACAGCGAGCCGCTGCGCGCCGCGATGAGCTGGATCATGGTGGCCAGCTCAGCGACGTTGCCGATGCTGGACAGGTCGCGCACCTCGCGCTCCACGACCGCGGTCAGGTACGACTCGAACCAGTCGTCACGCCGGTCCTCCGCCCGCCCCACCACCTCCGGGAACCCGCCCCGCAGCACCCTGCCCAGCAGCTCGTCGCGGGCCAGCGGGCCGGGACGCCAGCCGCCCAGCCCCTGGTCGAACACCGCGTCGACGAAGCCGTCGACGCGGCCGTCGATCTCGCCCTGGGACAGCGGCCACAGCTCCACGATCTCCATCCGACCTGGCAGCGCATCAGCCACGGTCGGAACCATGAGCACATTCGCCGAGCCGGTCAGCAGAAAACGCCCCGCTTGGCGGCGCTCGTCGATCGCGGCCTTCACGGCCAGCAGGAGGTCGGGCACCCGCTGCACCTCGTCCAACGCCACGGGGGTGGGCAGGCCGGCGACGAACCCGTCCGGGTCGGCGGTCGCGCCGGCCCGTGTGGTCGCCCGGTCAAGGGTGACGTAGCCGTCCCCCCGGATGAGCTTGACCAGCGTGCTCTTGCCCACCTGCCGGGCGCCCGCGACCAACACCGCCGGTGTGTCACCGAGCGCCCGCTCGACCCGAGCACGCATGTGCCGTGCAAACATATCGCCATACGATAGCGATAAATTCGCCATCGCGTGGCGATATTTTCGCCATGAGGCTCATCGCCGGTCTCCGACGCGCGGGTCGAGGAGCCGGTGGGCGACGTCGACCGCGAGGTTGACCGCGATGTAGGCGAGCGTGCTGGCCAGCACGAAGCCTTGCACGACCGGGTAGTCGCGCGCGTTGATCGCGTCGACCGCCAGCTTGCCGGCGCCGGGCCAGGCGAAGATCACCTCGATGATCGCGGCGCCCGACAGCAGCAGCCCGAACGTCAGGCCTAGCTGGCTGATCACCGGGGCCAACGCGTTGCGCAGCGCGTGGCGGACCACGACCGCCCACTCTCCCAGCCCCCGCGCCCGCGCCGCCAGGACATACTCCTGTGCCAAGCTGTCGAGCAGCGCGGCGCGGACAAGCCGGACGAACACCCCGCAGCCGGCCAGCCCGAGCGCGGCCGCGGGCAGCACGACATGCCGCCAGCCGCCCCGGCCGACGCTGGGCAGCCAGCCCAAGCTCACGGCGAACACGCCGATGAGCAGCAGGGCCAGCACGAACGACGGGACGGCCCCGCCCAGCAGCGCGACGCCGCGCAGCAGCAGGTCCGGCCAGCGGTCGCGGGTCAGCGCGGCCGCCACGCCGAAGGTCACGCCGACCAGCACGATCACCGCCATCGCGGCGAACGCGAGCTGCAGGGTCGCGGGCAGCCGCGCGGCCAGCTCAGCCGTGACCGGGGAGCCTGATCGGAACGAGACGCCGAGGTCGCCGGTCACCGCGCTGCCGGCCCAGCGCAGGTACTGCTCGACCACGCCGCCGTCCAACCCCAGCCGCTGCCGGGCGCGTGCGATCTCGGCCTGGGAGGGGAAGCCGCTCTCGGAGAACTGGCGGGCGTAGATCTGGGCTGGGTCGCCGGGCGCGAGGCTGACCAGCGCCCACGTGACGACGCTGACGCCGACGAGCACCGGCAGGGTCTGGCCCAGCCGGCGCAGCACGAACGCGATCACCCGGACCGCCTCGCACCGAGCACGGGCAGGGTCTGGGCCAGCCGTTGGCGCGGCGTGAGCGCGATCATCCGGAGCGCTTCTCGCCGAGCGGTGGGCAGGGTCTGGGTCAGCCGTTGGCGCGGCGTGAGCGCGGTCATCCGGAGCGCTTCTCGCCGAGCGGTGGGCAGGGTCTGGGTCAGCCGTTGGCGCGGCGTGAGCGCGGTCATCCGGAGCGC
>JBOGEA010000530.1:0-3014 GCA_050743205.1 Egibacteraceae bacterium
ACCTAAAAGGCTCTGCGCGAGCGGAACCCGACGCAACGCGACCCCGGCGCAAGCAAGAGCGGCCCCGCGCAAGACGCGACCCCAAGCAAGACGCGACCCCGGAGCAAGAGCGACCCTGTGTTGCTCCTGACTTAAAGACGCGACCCCGGCCCAAGCAAGACGCGACCCCCCCACCAAAGGCTGACAACGGTACGGCCAGCCACACCCCAAGTCTGGGGGTGCCCAGGTTCAGATCCGGCACCGATCTTGCCACCCTTGGCCCATGACCCCCAATCGCCTGTCCTACCGGGCCGAGCTCATGACGCTCGCCGTGTCGCTGTGGCTGATCGTCGGCGTGTTCGTCGATGGCTGGGCACATATCAACCTCGCCGTGCTGGAGACGTTCTTCACGCCGTGGCACGCGCTGTTCTACTCCGGGTTCGCCGCGGTCGCCGGCTGGATCGCGTACCTGGTCATACGGGCCCAGGACCGCGGGCTGCGCGGTCGGGAGGCGATCCCCGCCGGGTACGGGCTGGGGGTTGTCGGGGTCGGTGTCTTCGCGCTCGGCGGCGTCGGCGACCTGCTGTGGCACTCGCTGCTCGGCATCGAGCGGGATCTCGAGGCGCTGCTCAGCCCGACGCACATCCTGCTCTACGTCGGCATGGCGCTGATCGTCACCAGCCCGCTGCGCGCGGCGGTGGCCGCTCCGGGCGGCCGTGACGTCCCGCGGCTGCGGTCGTTCCTGCCCCCGCTGCTGTCGCTGACACTGCTGATCGCGATCACGTCGTTCTTCGTCATGTACCTGTCGGCGTTCGCTGACCAGTCCCCGGTGCTGACCCAGGCACGCTGGCCGGCCGAGTGGGGGCCGTACCCGGACGACGGGCTCCTCCAGCAGCTGGGCGTCGCGAACGCGCTGGTCACGAACGTGATCCTGATCGCGCCGGTGCTGTACCTCCTGCGCCGCTGGCAGCCGCCGTTCGGCGCGGTCACCCTGCTGCTCACCGCCGTTGCGGTGCTGACGAGCGGGCTGTTCGACTTCAGGTACGCCTGGGCGATCATTCCCGCTGCCGTCGGTGGTCTGGGCGGGGACCTGCTGATCCACCGGCTGCGGCCGTCCCCCCAGCGGCCAGGGGCGTTCCGCCTCGTCGGGCTGGCGGTCCCGGCCGTGCTCTGGTCCGCCTACTACCTGACCATCGCCCTGGTCGAAGGTCCGATGGTCTGGCCACCTGAGCTGTGGAGCGGGACGATCTTCATGACCGCGCTGACCGGCCTCACGCTCGCCCAGCTCATGCTCCCCGTCGCCGCGCCCGCCCCGCCGGTCCCCCCCGCGGCGCACGAGGAGCAGGCCCGGCCGCTCGTGGACGCCTACCGGGCATAACGCCAGTGATGTCTGCGGGCACCGTCGCGAAGCCGTGGGCGGAGAGTTCCCTCGGGAAGGGAACAGTGCGTGTTGACCGCCCCATCGGCGCGTCAACACGCACTCGCCCGGCGGTGAAGAATGACGGGGCACAGTGATCGTCTGCTGATCGCGTGCGGGTCTGATCCACGCCTTCGATCCCGCCGCCATCTCCGCCCACCAGGCATACCGGTGAGTTCTGCCAGAATCGATGCATGGCCCCGAGCGCGATCCAGTCCCTCGACGAGCTTGCCGCCCTTGCCGAGTCCGAGCGGATGACCCAGGTCGGGCAGTTTCAAGCCTTGGACACCGAAGCTGGGATCGCCCTCGGCTTCGCGGGAGCGCTGGTCGCGCTGGCGCCCGATGTGGGCGCCTTCGGGGCGGTCGGCGGAGTCGTCGCAGCGGGCCTCGCCGCAGTCTTCGCGCTGCTCACGTTCCTCCCACGGCGGTTCGAGCTGTTCGATCTGGCAAGGACGCGGGCGGCACCCGCCTGGCGCTGCTCGACACGACGATCGTCATCGTCGAGAACAATCGACGTCTCCTCGACCACAAAGCGAGACGGCTGAAGTGGGCGCTCGCCTCGCTGCTCGGGTCTGCCAGCCTGTTCGCGGCAGGTACGGTGTGGGACAGAGGCAAGGAGCTGTTGCGATGAACGAGACCGGCACGACGGAGGCGCAGAGCGAGGCGCAGCCCGTCCCGCCGTTCCGCCCCAACCTCGACATCATCACCACAATGGAGCGGAGCGAACCGCTGAACCTGATCCGTCAGGAGCGCCAGATTGCCGGGTTGGTTGCCCAGGGCAAGACGAATCGCGAGATCGCCGCCGGGCTGACCCTCTCGTCGTGGACCATGCAGGCGCGCATCTCCCGACTTTGCGCGAAGCTCGGTGTCAGCTCGCGGGCAGAGCTGGCCGCTGTCCTCTGGGGGGGAGGACTGGCTGAGCAGGGCGAGCGGCCCGACGAGACCGGCCATGGGAACGGTTAGGGCCCGCTGCCGTGCTGATTCGGGCCGCGACGACCGCTGACGCGGAGGTGGTCACGGCGATCTATGCGCCATGGGTGACGACGTCGCATACCTCGTTCGAGCTGACAGCGCCGACGGTGGCGGAGATGGCGCGACGGATCGAGGCGACGACGATGCGGTATCCCTGGCTCGTCGCAGTGATCGAGGGCACCGTGGCCGGCTACGCCTACGCCGCCCAGCATCAGGCCCGAGCCGCGTACCAGTGGTCGGTTGGCGTCTCGGTCTATGTGCACGGAGAGTTCTACCGCTGCGGTGTAGGCCGCCGGCTGTATGAGGCGCTGTTCGCGATCCTGCGGCGTCAGGGGTACATCAACGCTTATGCCGACATCGCGCTGCCCAACCCCGCGAGCGTCGCGCTGCACGAGGCGCTCGGCTTCGAGCCCATCGGCGTCTGCAGAGACGTCGGGTTCAAGCTGAACGGCTGGCGTGACGTGGGCTGGTGGGGCCTGCGGCTCCAACCGCCGCCACCAGACCCGCCGCCGCCTGTCCCCTTCCCCCGCCTGCCGGACACCCGGGAGCCGCACTAGATGCCTTGAGTCAAGTCTGGATGCCTTGAGTCAAGTCTGGTGGGGTCGGGTTGCACGCGTCGCGGTCACGTCCTCTGGGTGGGTGGGTG
>JBOGEA010000531.1:0-2997 GCA_050743205.1 Egibacteraceae bacterium
CGCGCCGGCCGCGGCTGGGCGGCGTAGGCGCCTTGGAGGGGCGAGACCTGTTGCGCGTGAGTCAAGTCTGGTGGGGTGGCGTTGCGCGCGTCGCGGGTCATGTCGGGCAAGGTTTGGTGCTGGATCGCGCAGCATGCTGCGCGGATCCAGCACCAAACTGCGGCCAACTCCGCGCGCTGCCGCCCCTCCCGTCCATGCCTCGTCGGGCTGGGGCGAAGCCCCGCTGGTGGACAACGGCGTCGGTGGGGGATGGCCCGGTCGCGCGGTGCGCTCGTACCATCTCATCGCCCGCGGGGGTCGGCAAGCGATCGCCATCGCCGACGACCCGCGGCACCGGGGCCTGACGGCTGACTAAGCCGCCGTCGTCGGCGACTCGCTGGAGGACCGCACGATGGCCACCGCTGTCGCCACCTATGTCCAGGTCGCGAACGGTCGCGGCGAGTTGGGCGGCAACGCCTTCGGCATCCCAGGGGCGGCGATGGGCGACGGCTTCGCCCAGACAGGAGACATCCTCACCGCCGGGCGCTGCCGAACGTGAGGACCGGGAGCCTCCGCTCTTGGCATGGCTGCCCCCGAGCAGAGGCCCCCGGGGTCCTCTACCGGCTGGCCGCTCTGCATCTCCAGTCCATCGGCGGGGACGCGGGCAGCCGCGGCGCCGGCGCCACCGAGGATTGCCGGCCCGGCTGTCGGGTGACTGCCGCGCGCAACGCCGTGGCCGGGACAGCCAGCAGCGCGTCCACCTCGCCGCTCACTCCGCCTATCCGGCCCAGCGCCGCCGCCAGCTCATGGCCGTGAGGGTCGGTGGCCGGCAGGATCAGCCCGTCGGCCAGCCGGTGGGCGATGTAGCGGGCGGCGTCGGCGACGGTCTGGCGGTACAGCGCGAGCATGTCCCGCATCCCGCGCAGCTCGGCGACGATCTCGGCGCACACCGACTCGACTTCGCCGATGCTGCCCTTGTCCGACTCATCGGTTGCGTTCACCACGTCGGTCCCTCCTTGTCAGGGATTGGCCACGCCTCGGGGCACCTGCCTGCAGATGGCGACGCGCGCAGCCCCCTGTGTGGGGAGGCAGGAGGCTGCGGCGTCTGATGGGACGGCGGCGGGGCCGCTCCGCTCAGGGTCAGAGCAGTGCTGCCCCCCAACCGCCACGTCTGGCCGGGCTGGGTTCGCTGAGGACGACGGGCGCCAGGCCCCGCGCGGGCCGCGAGGCCTCCGGCGTCCTCGGACGGCGGCCGGAACCGGGATGAGGGAGCGCGGACGCCCGGGGAGATCCGCGCAAGCCCGCCCGACCGCCCATGGTCATGATCCGCGGTCCGTCGCCGCTAACGCGGCCCGCGAATCCACCCACACCGGCCGCAACCCGCTGTCTGCCGCCTCGTCGGGAACCAGCTCGAGGAACCACAGCCGGCCGTCCTCAGCACAGACCGCGCTCAGCCTGGCCCCTGGCACCGTCTCATCGGGCTGGAAGAACACCCGTCGCCCGTGGCACGGAGTGAACAAGGCCACCGCCCCCTGAACACGCTCGATTCGCTCCGAGTCCGGATGCATCCAACCCTGTTCTCTCATGGGCAGACGCTCCCACACCCGACCCGCCCGCGGGCGCCACGCCACGTGGAGACTCACCGGGAATCGCCAATGGCGCGCGGGTGGGCACCCCTGGGCGTCCCTCTGCACGCCCAACTCAGGTAGTACGTTGTCGCGAATGGATGAATGCGCAGACAGCTGCGGAAAGGGGGATGGGCGTATGGATGAGGGTGTGCGCAGGGTGACGGAGCTGGAGGTGCGCCGTGAGGCCAAAGGGCTGAGCTGGACTGGGCTGGGCGTCGCGCTTGGGTTGTGCCACGAGGACGGCGCGGGCTTTGACGTGCGGACGCCGAAAAGTTGGGAGGCGCTCACCCACGGGCCCTCCCGCGCGTGCAGGCAGAAGCTGTGCCGCTATTTCGAGGTCGGCTCGGTCGCCGAGCTCGGATTGGGCTGTGGCCTGGAAGCCGCTCGGTATAGGGTCTGGATGACTGAGGACGAAAGGAACGCGGAAGTGAGACGCCGAGGCTTCTGCATCGCCACGGGCGCGGCGGTCGGCGCCGCGCTGCTGCCCGTCTCCAAGCTGGTCGCCGGCGCTCAGCTGCTCGACAGGGCCGGGCGCATCGGCGCGGTCGATGTGGGCTTTGCCACAGAGGCCGCCACGCACCTGGCCAGCACCTACGCCGCCACGCCGGACGCGGACGCGGTCCGCGCGGCCAGGGTCCACGCCTTCACCCTCCTCGACTGGCTCGACCACGCGACGATGAGCCTCCAGACTCGGGCGGGGCTGGAGGCGGTCGCCTGCGACGCCTCATGCCTGGCCGGCTACGGCGACCTCAACGCCGGCCGGCTCGTCGAGGCGAAGCGCTGGTTCGACAAGGCGTTGGAGCTGGCCCACCAGGCCGGCGACCGGTCGCTGGAGGCCTACGCGCTCACCGCCATCGCGTCGATGGCAGCGAACGAGTCCGACCCCGACCACGCCGCGGCCGTCGTCGACCTCGAGGCCGCCGCGGAGCTCCAGCGGTTCCTGCGGCCCGCGGGGCGCGCCTGGGTGTTCGCTGTCCTCGCCGAGCAGCACGCCGCGCTCGGCCACGACCTCGTCTCCGGGCGCTTCCTTGAGCTGGCGCGCGCCGCCGCGGCTCTGGTCCACTACGAGGAGGCGGGCTGGGGCTGGTGGTCCACCGGCGCGCAGCTCAGCGGCTGGGACGGCGTCCGCCCCCAGATCTTCACAGGGATCCGCGCGTTGTCCCTCGGGCGTCCCGCCGAGGCGCTCGAGCTGTTCGACGGCGCGCTGGATGGGGTGAGCATGCCCGCCCGCCGTGTGGGCTTGCATGAAGACGTGATGAGCGCTTGTGTGGCGCTGGGCGATCCGGAGCGGGCGTGCGCGTCCGCCCACGCCAGCCTCGACGAGGCCAGGGCCTACAAGCTCAGGATTTCCCCCATGCTGATCCGCAAGGCCCGCGCGACGTTCCCGGGC
>JBOGEA010000532.1:0-2974 GCA_050743205.1 Egibacteraceae bacterium
GAGGGGACCGTGACCGACGCGGCCGGCAACGACAACGCGCTCGTGGCGCCCGAGCCGCCGTCCGACCCCGCAGAGGGGACCGTGACCGACGCGGCCGGCAACGACAACGCGCTCGTGACGCCCGAGCCACCGTCCGACCCCGCAGAGGGGACCGTGACCGACGCGGCCGGCAACGACAGCGCGCTCGTGTTCATGGCCCGCAGCCTCGACAGGCCGGGGGCGGTGACCACGGTGAGCGGCTCAGGCGGGACATCAACCATTCGCTCGTGCGCGGAGACGCCGCTGCTGACGCCTCGAGTCGAGCTGCTGCGGCTGGGGCCGCGGGGACTGCGGGCGGCCCTGCTGCTGCCCAGCGGCTGGCAGCCCGGGCACGGGCCGCTGCCGGTCCTGCTCGACCCGTACGGCGGCCCGCACGCGCAGCGGGTGCTGCAGAGCATGAACGCGTTCCTCGTGCCGCAGTGGTTCGCCGACCAGGGGTTCGCGGTCCTGGTCGCCGATGGGCGGGGCACGCCGGGACGCGGCCATGACTGGGAGCGGGCGGTGGCCGGCGACCTGGCCACCGCACCCTTGGAGGACCAGGTCGACGCGCTGGCGGCCGCGGTTGAGGCGCGGCCGGACGCGCTGGACCCCGCGCGGGTGGCGATTCGGGGCTGGTCGTTCGGCGGCTTCCTCGCCGCCCTCGCGGTCCTGCGGCGCCCCGACGTCTTCCACGCCGCGGTCGCCGGAGCCCCCGTCACCCAGTGGGCGCTCTACGACACGCATTACACCGAGCGGTACCTGGGGCTGCCACAGGAGCAGCCCGGCGCCTACCAGCGCAGCTCGCTGCTCGACGACGCGCCCCAGCTATCCCGGCCGCTGCTGCTGATCCACGGGCTGGCCGACGACAACGTCGTCGCCGCCCACACACTGCGCCTGTCACAGGCGCTGCTGGAGGCCGGCCGCCCCCACACCGTCCTGCCCCTGTCCGGCGTCACCCACATGACCCCGCAGGAGACCGTCGCCGAAAACCTCCTGCTCCTCCAACTCGACTTCCTCCGCACCGCCCTCGCCCGCCTTTAGCGCATGTTCGAGGACTGTCGTGAAGGGTGCCAGGAAACGGCATATGGCCAGGATTCGGCACGGATGCGTGCCGAATCCTGGCCAAATAGGGCTTCACACCGCCCGCGACTCAACACACCGCGATTTCTCACACAGGGACTCAGATGTACAGAGATGACGTCTGCGCCGTCTGCGGCGAATCCCTGCCGCCCGACCACTTCTATTGCCGTGAGCACGGGGCTGGGGTCGATGGGCGGCTGCACCAGTTGGGCGGGGCGCTGGGACGGTGGCTGGACGACCTCGACCGGATTGTGACGGTGCTCGGTCAGGTCGCGCCGGAGACGTGGGACTACCTGGCCGAGCACGAGCCCGACGACCCTGCCTGGCCGCCTACCCCTGAGATCGACCTGCGCGCTGAGGCCGAGGAGGTGTCCGTCGACGTCGACACCGAGCCCGGACTCGTCCGCGTCCGCCTGGCGGTCTCCCTTCAGACCCTCCTGACCGGCCTGGCCGCCAACACCGGCGCCCTGCGCCGCCTGACCCGCGCCTGCGAGAAAGCCAGCGGCGCCAACGCCACCCACTGACTGTCTGCGGCCGTACGCCGTCGCGGCCCGGGGCGCTGACTGCCGCGCCCCGGCGCCGCAAGCCTGCGCTCTGCTCAGCTCTCCTGCTCAGGGCAGCAGTGGATCACGAGATGGAATGGACGGTTCTCAAGCACGCCCGCAGCGTTGCTGGTCGCGACCAGAACATCGTTGGGATTGGAGCCCGGCGAGGCCATGATCTGCCCCATCGGCGGGAGAACCCCGGGCTCGGGCTCGGGGGTGGTGGGCAGTCCAATGGTCGCGGCGTACGCACACTCGGACACGTCCCGGGCGAAGGTCACCTGAAACTGCCCGGTCGCAATGCGCGCGGATGACAGCGCTCCGCACCCACGCACGAGCGTTCCGTTGCCCACCACGAGGGCGAAGAGCGGGCAGCATGGCGGTAGTTCTGTGTAAGGCACTGATTATCCTTTATGGAAATGGTGAACAGCTTTTCTGTCCCTATGAGCAAGGCGGGAAAATCAGGGTCACGGCGGGGAACTCGCGCGGACCGGGTCAGGATCTCCACAAGATGAGCACGGCAGGGTCCGGGTCGTAGACACAGAAGGTGCCGGTCTTGACGCTGCGCGACAGGTGGTCGCCCAGGCCGGCGTCGCAGGCCGCGATTTTTCTGATGGCGGTCTTGAGGGCCTTGGAGACGCTGCTTCTTGCCCGCTCGGCGTCGGAGGCGGCTCGCCGGTCACGCCCGCCCAGGCCGACTCCATTGACCAGCTGCTGGGTGAGCGCGTCGATCTCGGATCTGGCTCGCGCCGCGCGCTCTGGGTCGTTCCACCGCTCTGCCTCTTCCAACTCCTCGGCCAGGTCTTCAAGCCGGCGCCGGTAGGCGGCCTTGGCCTGGGGGTCGAGGAGATGGCCAGCGTCGCCGGACTGGGCCGCTCGACGGGACGCTCCCGCGGCTAAGTCGATCGCATGGAACTCCCGGCCGGGCGCTTGGAGCAGGCGGGCGAGGTAGCCGAGGCCGATCGTGTGCTTCAGCCGGCAGGCGGCGCCCTGGTAGGCGACCGTCCAGTACTCGCCCTCCCTGCGGAGCAACGCATGGCGCGCCGCGCGCTCGGGGCTGGCGGTGGGACGGTCCGGCAGCAGACGCGTGCCGGGCAGCGGTCCGTCGTCGAGGGCGTGGCGTATGCGCTCGGCTGCCCGCTGCCCGCCGCTGGGTCGGCCGCGATGCCGGCAGTGCTCGGCCACCCGTCGCGGGAGGTCCCGCCGAAACTTCACGCCGATCACCGCCGCCGCGGCCAACACCTCCTTGCAGGCGGGGCAGAACCCCTCGATCGCCACCCGCTCCCGGTCAGAGACCGCCTCGCCGTTGAGCCTGCCCTGCTCAACCAGTCGAT
>JBOGEA010000533.1:0-2972 GCA_050743205.1 Egibacteraceae bacterium
GCCCACGGGTGGGCCGCAAGGCCCATGGGAGGCTTTCCGTCGGATCCGACGGAAAACCGTGGTCGAGCCGCCGCCTCGCCGAGTTGACCCGCAGGTTTCCGTCGGATCCGACGGAAAGCTGCAGTCGAGCCCCCGGCCGACGACACCGCACCGATTATCGGACCGTGTCAAGGAGGTCTCGTGGCTGGCCAAGGGCGCCCACGGCCCGCGGCGCTCAGCCATTCCTGAGAGCCACTCCCGTTGATTCTGCAACAGGCCCGTGACGAGATCGGCCTCGTGAGCCTGGGCTGGAGCTGACACTCCGACGAAAGCCGCCAGGCGGCGATGGAAGTCCGTATCAGGCGAAGCGCTTGCTGGCTCAGTGAGGGTGAGCAGTCACCAGCATGGGTGGGCCGCTTCGCGGTCTGGTTGACCGCATTGCCACGAAAGGACATTGCATGTCGCCAATGAATGCCCTGCCAGTCTCTGCCCCCCCGCTTGGCCTCCATGTGGCCCGCGGTGGCGCCGCGAGGGTGGGGCACCCCCAGCCGAACTGGAGCGCCGACGAGTCCTTCCTGGCGGCCATCGCCCGCGCGTTGAGCCGGAGCGCCGCCGTGAAAGGTGGGATGGCCGCCGCGCTCGTGCTCGCCACTGCCTGCACAACGCGGTCGCCACGGAAGTCGGCGGTGATGGAAGCGAACCAACAGGACCGAACGTACGGTGCCGGACGGCCGCTGACCTTCACCCCGGTTCAGCCCAACGTCATCGACGACGTCATTGTCCCGGAGGGCTATGGATGGGATGTGCTCCTCCGGTGGGGCGATCCGCTGACGGACCGCGCTCCGGCGTTCGATTTTCAGCGGCAGACGCCCGAGGCGCAGGCGGGGCAGTTCGGGTACAACTGCGATTTCCTCGCCGTTCTGCGGGGCGAGGACGGCGAGTTGGTGCTGTGGGCCAACCATGAGTCCCCAACCCCAGCGCTCATGTTTCCGGACTTGGACCCGCAGGCCCCGACCGAGCGGCAGGTCGACATCGAGATCGCGGCGCTCGGCGGGTCGGTGGTGGCCCTGCGGCGGTGCGGGCGGGACCGCTACGAGTACGTGCCCGGCCATCGGCTGAACCGGCGGATCACCGGTGACACGCCGATGCTGCTGACCGGCCCTGCCGCGGGCTCACCGCTGCTGCGCACAGGTGAGGACCCGACGGGCACCAGGGTGCGGGGCACATTCGAGAACTGCGGCGGAGGGGTGACCCCGTGGGGCACGGTGCTGACCTGCGAGGAGAACGTCACCGGTCACTTCGCGAACCTCAGTGCGGTGACCGACCCAAGGCTGCGAGCGCTGCACAGCCGGATGGGAGTTCCGACGGGCCAGTCCACGCTGGGGTGGGAGCTGCATCATCGTCGCTTTGACCTCGCGCACGAGCCTCACGAGCCGTTCCGGTTCGGGTGGGTCGTCGAGGTGGACCCCTTTGACCCGTCGTACACCCCGCGCAAGCGGACCGCGATGGGCCGGTTCAAGCATGAGGACGCCAATCCAAGGATCGTCGCCGATGGGCGGGTCGCCTTCTACATGGGCGACGACGAGGACTTCGAGTACGTCTACAAGTTCGTGACCGCCAGGAGGATGGAGCGCGACGACCGCGACCGTGACCTGCTCGACGACGGCGTGCTCCACGTGGCCCGGTTCTTCGTCGACGAGTGCGGCGACAAGGTCGGCGAGTGGATCCCGCTCGTCCACGGGCAGCGGGGCTTGACCGCCGAGAACGGCTTTGCGAGCCAGGCCGAGGTGGTCGTGAACGCCCGCGGCGCGGCGGACGTCGTCGGCGCCACGCCGATGGACCGGCCCGAGGACATCGAGATGAACCCGGTGACCGGCACGGTCTACATCGCGTTGACTCGCAACACGCAGCGTGGAACGGCTGGGAGGCTTGGCCCGGTTCCGGCGAACCCGCGACCGGTCAACCGCACTGGGCACGTCATCGAACTCATCGAAGACGGGAACGATGCAGCGGCAGAGCGGTTCACCTGGCGGATCTTCCTGCTCTGCGGCGATCCGGGCGACCCCTCCACGTATTTCGCCGGTTTCCCGAAGGACCAGGTCAGCCCGATCGCGGGCCCGGACAACATCGCCTTCGACCGCGACGGGAACCTGTGGATCGCCACCGACGGCCAGTCGCGATCGCTCAACATCAACAACGCGTTCCACGCCGTGCCCGTCGAGGGCGAAGATCGCGGCCATGTGCGGATGTTCGCGAGTGTGCCCTGCGGCGCCGAGGCCACCGGTCCCACGTTCTCTCCGGACGGCCGCACGCTCTTCGGGGCAGTGCAGCACCCCGGCGAGGGCGGAACCTTGGAGGCGCCGATCAGCGATTGGCCTGACCGCATGCAGCCACCCCGCCCGTCCGTGGTCACCTTCTGGAAGGACCCCGGCGACTCGTACATCGGCTCCTGACCTCAGCGTCTCCACGAACGGTCAGCGCGACATGCGACGTGCAACCCGGCCCGCCAAACTTGACTCACGCGCAACAGGTCTCGCCCCTCCAAGCGCCACATCAGGCGCTTGAAAAACCGTCATCGACAATTTTTTGTCGATGACGGTGGCGTGTTATGCGCCACACTGCTGGGCGCCAGTGGTGGCCGTGGGCGCAGACGCCTTGTCCGGTTTGGACCATAGGGCGCGTACGTCCGGCACTGCGACCAGGACGAAGAGTGCGAGCCGGTCAAGATGGTGGCTGTCGCAGAGACCTCGTCTCCAAGGGAGACCATAGGGCGAGGCCACCAGCAAGCTCGCGGCTTGGGTGACGGCGATCACCGAAAGGTGGCGAATCGCCATGTTGTGTTGCCCCGAAGGGGCCACCGGTTCGCAAGCGGAGTCCCTGAACCGCCCGTAGAGGCCTTGGAGGGGCGAGACCTGTTGCGCGTGGGTCAAGTTTGGCGGGCCGGGTTGCACGCGTTGCGGTCATGTCCGCTGGGTGGGTGGGTGGGTCGCTGG
>JBOGEA010000534.1:0-2947 GCA_050743205.1 Egibacteraceae bacterium
CGCAGCATGCTGCGCGGATCCAGCGACCCACCCACCCAGGTCAACGTCGCGCGCTATCGTCCCACCCATCCATGACTCGTCGGGCCAGTGAGCGCTGATCGCGACGGGCTGGAGCGGCTGCGCGTCGCGGGTCACTGGCCGACGGGCCAGTGCTCGACGTCGACCTCCTTCATCGGGAAGTCCTTCGGGTTGCCTGTCGCCAGGCGCGCGCCGACACGGGCCGCCACCGCCGCGATCAGGCAGTCGGACTGCCAGAGCGTGGTGCCCTGCCCGGCGTACTCCCGCCGCCAGGACCCGGCGCACCACCCGTCCCGGGCGGTGACCGGGAGGATCTCGAGGCCGTCGAAGAGGGCGCGCGCGGCGCTGACCTCCCGGGGACGAAGCCCACGGACGATCTCCTCCACGTTGACGCCCGTGGTGCAGGGGACCTCGCCGTGCTGCCGGAGAGCCCAGACGCGTGGGACGACCGGCCTTCCCCTGAGGTAGTCGATCAAAACCGTCGAATCGAGGAGAATCCGCACGGCCTACCCAACGCGCCGGGCGTCACCGTGCCGCTGCCGGCGAACCCACCCGGCTGGGTCTTCGTCCCACTCATGGCCCTCGTCAGCGATCGTTCCGGCCGCCTCCTCGATCAGGGCCCAGCGGATCTCCCGCTCGACCGCCTTCTCGATCGCGGTGCGGACGAAGTGGCTGCGGCCACGAGGGCCCGCGAACGCATCGACCTTCGCGATCAGCCCCTCCTCGACTTCTATGTGCATTCGCATGTGCGGAGGGTAGCGGATGGCGGGACCGCGTTCAAGCGATGCCGAACGGGAGGCGAGTGTGCAGGCGCCACACGCTGTCCCGGTATTCCATCAGCCATGCGTGCGACGCCCGCGCCCGGATCGGCAGGGCAGGTCGGACTTGGCCCTCGATCTCGGCCAGGACGTCCTCGTCGATGCCGTCGGCGATCGTGATGTGCGGGACGACGTCCGCGAACGCGCCCCCGTAGGGCGGGTGATCAGGAAAGGCCTCGACCAGCGCGCTGGTCATCCCGCGGAATGCGGCGTCCGGCACCGGCCTGAGGTACAGCACCTGCCGAGCCCCCGCGAAGCGGGCCGTCGAGGCCAACACGAAGTCCATGGGCGCAAACCGTGCCAGCACCTTCTTGGCCGCCTCAGCCACGCTGGCGCTCGCGTCCGCGAACGGATGCAGCAGCGTGATGTGCGGGGGCATGCCCTCCGCGCCGTCCGTCGTATGCCAGTGGCGCCACGCCTGGACGACCGCTGCCGCCTGCGGAACGGGGACGATGATCGCTGTCGGAGCCATCGGCGTTTACACGGCACTCGCCCAGCAGTGCGTGCTCGCTTGGGCGTGGACCGTCACCATCCAGGGGATCATCAGGCCCAGCATGCCGAACCTGAAATCGCACACGCCATACCTCCCCCTGCCGGGCGCGGATCAGTTGACAGCTCGAGACATGGTGGGCAAGATCATTCAAGGTCCGTATTCTCAGGACCCTGGGAGCGGCACATGACCGGAACAGGGGGACAGATCGCCGGTCCACAGCTGCACCCCTTCGCGCACCGGGCGCTGCTGTACGCGTCGCAGGACGATTTCCTCGCGGTGGCGGTGCCGTTTGTGGCGCAGGGACTGGAGCGTGACGAGTACGTCCTGTCGATCTGCGCCCCCGCGAACACCCAGGCGATGAAATCCGCGCTCGGCACCCCGGCCGTTGATGTGTGGTTTGTGAACTACGACGACTGGTGGCGGCACCCCACCTCGGCGATCACACGCACCCACGCCTGCATGACGCAGCTGGCGAAAACGCATCGAGGCCGTATCCGCGTCATCGAGGAGCCGCTCATCAACCGGCGTCACCCGGGTGAGTTGCGCGAGCTGCTGCGAGGCGAGGCCGCCGCCAATGTCGTGCAGCGATTCTCCGATGCGTGGCTGGTATGCGCGTTCAACGCGCGGGGGCTCGGATCCAACGTGACCGGTGACATCCGCCGGACTCATCCAGAGCTGATCGGCCCGTCCGGGATCAGCCCCAGCGCCGACTACGTCGATCCCGCGACATTCCTGGCAGAGGGGAATCTCACCCACACGATGCCCTCGCCCCGGGGCTCGGTCGCGGTGCTCGACCCCGCCTCCCCGGCCTGCGGGCGCGAATTCATCGAGACGCACGCGCGAGCGGCCGGCCTGCCACCGGCAAAGCGCGCCGAGTTCGTCACCGCCGTGAACGAGATCCTCACCAACGCGCACGTCCACGCCTCCGGCGGCACGGTCCGCGTCTGGCGTCAGGGCAACAGCGTGATCTGTGAGGTCCAGGACCGAGGCCCCGGCCTCGACGACGCGCTCACTGGCTACCAACCGCCCCCGCTGGGATCCAACGGCGGCCGGGGCCTGTGGCTGGCCCGCCAGCTGACGGACCTGCTGGAGGTCCGCAGCGACGGGAACGGCACCACCGTCCGGCTGCACGCCAAGCTCTAACGGGGCTGCGCCCCAGCCCGACGAGCATGGGCGGGTGGGACGGTCGCGCGCCGGTTGGCGGCAGTTTTGTGCTGGATCGCGGCGGAATACCGCCGCGATCCAGCATAAAGTCAGCCCGGCACAGCCGGCCCTTCACTCGGCGCCTCTCCGGTGGGGAAGGTCGTGGGGATCCGCGGTTCTTCGCCGCTTGCGCGCCCTTGCGCCCCCTTGCGCGTCGTACGCTCACCCCCGCCAAACCGACGGAGAAATGGGGGTCGTATGATGAATGAGTCTGTGCGGGTCATCACCGAGCTGCGGCTGCGCCGCGAGGCCCAAGAGCTCGACCGGCACATGCTCGTCGCCCGCCTGCAGATGCGCTGCGAACACGGCGGCCAAGGCCTGGACGCGCGGACACTCCGCGACTGGGAGGACCGCGGCCACACCCCATCGCCGGTCTACCAGCAGCCGCTGTGCGACTACTTTCAGGTCGACTCCA
>JBOGEA010000535.1:0-2944 GCA_050743205.1 Egibacteraceae bacterium
CCCCCCCCCCCCCGCTGGATCCCGGCGGTATTCCGCCGCGATCCAGCACACAACCGCGGTCAACTCCGCGCGTGACCCGTCCCACCCGTCCACGCCTCGTCGGGCTGGGGCGAAGCCCTGTGAGCTGTGGGGCGTAGGCGAGCGTCGCGTGCCGGCAGGGCACGCCTTAAGCGGCCGGATCTCGGGGAGTTCGCCGCGGCAATGCGCACACATCTGCGCGAGGCCGGGTTGTGGTGAGCGGCGATACTGGCCGTATGCGAGTTGGTGTGGTGCAGTTCCCGGGGTCGTGCGACGAGCGCGACGCGATGCGCGCGGTCGCGCTGTGCGGCGCGGCGCCGGTGCTGCTGTGGCATGGCGAGGCCGACCTGCGCGGCGTCGAGGCGGTGCTGCTGCCCGGTGGGTTCAGCTACGGCGACTACCTGCGCGCGGGGGCGATCGCCCGGTTCGCTCCGGTTATGGGGGCGGTGGGGGAGTTCGCCGACCGCGGTGGCCCGGTGCTCGGCATCTGCAACGGGTTTCAGGTGCTGTGCGAGGCGGGCCTGCTGCCGGGCGCCCTGACCCGCAACGCCAACCTGCGGTTCGTGCACCGCCAGCAGCGCGTGCGCGTCGAGGCGCACAGCGCGTGGACGGCGGGCATCTCACCTGGTGAGGTCCTGCGTGTCCCCGTCAAGCACGGCGAGGGCCGGTACGTGCACCCCGACCCCGCCGGGCTGGCCGTCGCCGGCCAGGTCCTGGCCCGCTACTGCGACGCGGACGGCGCGGTGACCGAGGCCGCCAACCCCAACGGCAGCGTGGCGGGCATCGCCGGGGTCACCAACCCCGCCGGCAACGTCGCCGGCCTGATGCCCCACCCCGAGCACGCCGTCGACCCGCTGCTCGGCTCGACCGACGGCCGGCGCGTGCTCGGCGCGGTGCTGGCGCGCGAGGCGGCGCGGTGACCGAGACCCCACTTGAGCGGATCCTGCGCATCCAGGTCGAGTCCGACCCTGACGAGCCGCGGCCGGCGCGTGCTCGGCGCGGTGCTGGCGCGCGAGGCGGCGCGGTGACCGAGACCCCACTTGAGCGGATCCTGCGCATCCAGGCCGAGTCCGACCCTGACGACCCGCAGACGGTCCGCGAGTGGCTCCAGGCCAACCCGCACCTGCGCTCCACGACGTATGTGCGGGACACCCTCGCGACGCTGGCCCGCCGCACCCTGGACGGCGAGGACTTCTTCTTCGCGCTGCGCGAGTGGCTCGACGACCTGTACGGCGCCTTCGAGCCGTCCGAGCGCCAGGCGATGCTCGACGAGCGCCCCCCCGACCTCGACGACCCACGCCTGCACGCGTTCCTCGGCGCCCTGGCTGAGCACTTCGCCGCCGTCTACGACCTGGACCGCCCCCGCTGGGCGATCGAGCCGGCGCGTTTCCTCGATCATCTCTGGTTTGTGGCCGAGGAGCCTGGTTTTCGGTCCCTGGCCATCGTCGAGTCGCCTGCGGCCTTCCGCCGGCGGGGCATCTTCATCGCCGAATCCCTGCTGTGGCGGATGTAGATGGACCGCGACGAGATCCTCGACGCGCTGCGCGCTGTCGGCCAGCACCTGGAGCGCGACGGACTGCGCGGAGACCTTTATGTCGTAGGTGGGGCCGCGATCGCGCTCGCTTACAACGCTCGGCGGGTCACGCGCGACGTCGATGCCGTGTTCGAGCCGAAGCAGCGCATCTACGCCGCCGCGGCAGCCGTCGCCGAGGAGCGCGGGCTGGACGCCGGCTGGCTGAACGACGCCGTCAAGGGGTTTCTCAGCGGGCCCGACCCGTACGACACCAGGATCTTCGACCTGCCCCGGGCCTGCGGGTGGAGGCGGCCTCCCCGGAAATGCTGCTCGCGCTCAAGGTGCTCGCGCACCGGATCAACGAGGATCGTGACGACGTTCGGCTGCTCGCTGCCATGCTCGGGCTCAAGACGGCCGATCAGGTGCTCGACCACGCCGAGCGCTTGATCGCGCCGCTGCGCCTCACCGTTGCGGCGCAGCTGTTCGTCGAAGAGGTGATGGCCATTACGGAACGGTGAACTCGGCGAACATGCCCTGGGTGAAGTGCGGTGGGCCGGTGCTCGCCGGGTCGGCCGACCCGATCGGCAGGAAGCACACCATCGCGTACGCGCCGGGCTGGAGGTCGGCCACCACGTAGTCGGTCGCGCCAGGGGCGGCGAAGGCGATATCGACGTATTCGAGACCGACGGATTCGAGCTGCGGCAAGCCCGGCTCGTCGAGGAGCGCGAGCAGCTCGTCGATCGGCTCGGTCACGCCCTCGGCCTTGCGGAACAGCGCGATCTCATGGAGTTCACCCGCTGCGGTGGCGTTGGTCAACTCGAAGCTCGCGGCCCCGGCGTCGACCGTTGCGGGAACGCCCTCGTAGCCGTGGTCGATCGCGGTCACCGGGTTGCTGCTCCAGCCGCAGTTGTCCAGGTCGAAGGTGTGTATCGTGCCCACGGCCTGTGCCGCCTCTGGCGTGGAGAAGGCGTCGCCGTTGCCCGTCTCCTCCTGCTCGGCGAGAGCGCCGCTGAGCACCTCGACATCTGCCGCGATGTCTTCTGGCGCTGCGGCGGAGACCTCGTCCAAGAGCGGTCGCAGCGTCATGGTGGCGAACGCCATCGTCGCCGCTGCGATCTCCTCCTCCGACGCCGTCGCGGGGTCGAAGTCCGGCTCGCCCGCGGTCTCGTAGGCCAGCTCCGCTTCGCAGTAGGCGGTCAGATCGTCGCTGTACCCCTCCTGAGCCGCACTTCCACCGCACCCCGCCAGCAGCCCCAGCAGCCCCAGCGCCAGCGACCCGCGGACCGCACGCACGTGGTAGACCCCCATACCCATCTCCCTTTATCTGCCCGCTGGGCCGCCCGTACGGCCCCGCCCGCCTGATTATGCGCGGCTGGGCGGCTGCTGTCACGCATGCTGTGGACGCTTCGGCTC
>JBOGEA010000536.1:0-2933 GCA_050743205.1 Egibacteraceae bacterium
GCAATTGATCGACTTGCCTTTGCTGCCCAACGCGCACGATAACCTGCGGCGGCTGAGCAACGCGAAGCCGGCGTCAGATTATCGTGATGTCATGCCGACGGCTGTCACCGCGGCGTCTCTGGCTCGGTAGCGGTTCACAGCCTCGGTTCACACACGCCCGGTCGCCACGTTGACCTCCTGTGGTACGGCCAAGCCATACCCGTCGAGATACGCGTGGGTCGCATCCTTCATGTGAGCGATCAACGCCGCATGAATTTCTTCGCCCGCCGCGGCGACAAGCTCGGCTGCCGGCAGAGCGGACAGGTGTCTCAGCAGGAACTCCTCGGGCGGCGGGAAACGGAGCGTCATTCGGACGGGGTGGACGACGACGTCCCGAAAGCCTGCGTCCTCGAGCAGACCACCGAGCTCGGCGGCGTCCCCAAGGGAGAACGCGGCGGCGCTAGTGCTCGCTGCCTCGGCACTCACGTAGCGCGCGAGGCCCTCGCGCTGCGCTGCGAAGTGCGGAGAAGGTCCCGTCTGTCAGCGGTCATTCAATACTCCCCATCTGTGGTCATTGAATATTCCCCACCCTCCTGACAAGAGGAGGGACGTTCTCATGAGCGACACAATGTATGCCGTTCCCAGCCTGGCGCGCGCCGACACTGGCCCCGAGATGACATCCCTCGGGGAGGTGCCCATGGTCCGTGAAGACAGCTGGCGGGAGGTCCATCGACTCTTTCACGTCGAGCGCTGCTCGAAATCCGAGATTGCGCAGCGGCTGACGCTGGACCGAAAGACAGTCCGCGCCATTCTGCGGGTCTCCACGTGGCGGCCGTACCTGCGGGCCGAGCGCGCCGACGGGCTGCTCGCCGCCCATGCGGAGCATCTGCAGGCGCGGGCGCCGCACGTCCGGTACTCGGCCCGGATTCTCTTCCAGGAGCTCCGGCAGCAGCGGCAGTATCAGGGCAGCTACGAGACGGTGAAGCGCTTCGTGCGGCCGCTGCGCGCGGCCGAGGCCGCGGCGGAGCGGGCGACGGTGCGGTTCGAGACGCCCCCCGGCCGACAAAGCCAGATTGACTGGGGGCAGGCGCAGATTCACTTTCGGCACCGGCCGGTGATCCTGCACGTCTTCGTGCTCACGCTCGGCTACTCGCGGCGGAGCTTCTACGAGCCGTGTCTGGGGGAGACGCTGAGCCAGTTCCTGGACGCCCACGAGCGGGCCTTCGAGTATTTCGGCGGGCATACGCGCGAGCATCTCTACGATCGGCCGCGGACGGTCTGCCAGCCCAGTCGGGAGGGGCGGGTCGTGTGGAACGCGACCTTCAAGCAGTTCGCCGACTACTGGGGCTTCGAGCCCCATCTCTGCCGGGCCTACCGCGCCCAGACGAAGGGCAAGGTCGAATCGGGCGTGAAATACTTCAAGGGAAATTTTCTCCCCGGTCGGGCGTTCGTCGATGAGCAGGACCTCCGCGCGCAACTCGCGCAGTGGTACGTCGAGGTCGCCGACGTGCGCATTCACGGCACCACGCATGAACGGCCTGGCGCGCGCTTCGAGCGCGAGCGCCCACATCTGATCGCCACGGCCGGGCAGCCGGGCTTTCGGTTGGAGGCGAGCCAGCCGCGGATCGTGCCGATTGACTATCTGGTGAGCTTCGAGACCAATCGCTACTCCGTGCCCTTCAGGCTGATCGGGCAAACGGTCGAGGTCGCGCGCCGGGGCGGGCGGCTGCGCATCGCTCATCGGGGCACCCTGGTGGCGGAGCACGACGAGCTGCCAGGCAAGTACCAGGTCCAGATCCTCCCGGAGCACGGGCCGGGGGCGATCGCCCGCACCGCGCGGCGGGTGCAGTCAGCGGTCCCGCGGAGCGGCGGCCCCTGGCCGACGGCCCCGCCGGACGTCGAGATCCGCGACCTCGCCGTCTATGACACCCTCGTCGAGGGCGGCGGGGGGGATACCGAGATAGCGCCCCCCCTCCGCCGCGTTGATCCTGAGCCGTCTGAGCGCGTGCGATTTCCGGCCGAGGACGTGCGCGCCCTCGCCGAGCCGCTCTGCGGGATGGAGGCACGGGCATGAGCGCCGCCCAGCTCGAGCGGCTGCACGAGCACCTGCAGCGCCTGCGCCTGTTCAAAAGCCGAGAGCGCCTCGAAGCTCTGGCCCAGGACGCCACCACCCGGGAGGCGTCGTACCTCGACTTCCTCGACACCTTGCTCGGCGAGGAGGTGGCCTCCAAGACGGCCAAGCACGTCACGATGCGGACCCACCTGGCCCGCTTTCCCTTCGTCAAGAGCCTCGAGAGCTTCGACTTTAGCTATCAGCCCTCGCTGGACAAGAAGCAGCTCCTCACCCTCGCGAGCTGTCACTTTATCGAACATGGGGAGAATCTGGTCCTGTTAGGGGCCCCGGGCGTCGGGAAATCCCATCTGGCGATCGGCCTGGGCCTCAAAGCCATCGAGCACGGCTATCGCGTGCTCTTCACGACTGCGGCGGACATGATCACCGCGCTCACCCGCGCCGCCAGCCAGGGCCGGCTGGAGGACCGGCTCAAGATCTATACCGTCCCCCGCCTGCTGCTCATTGACGAAATCGGCTACTTGCCCATCGACCGCGCCGGCGCCAACCTCTTCTTTCAGCTCATCAGCCGGCGCTATGAGCGGGGGCCGATGATCTTGACCTCCAATCAAAGCTTCGGGAGCTGGGGCGACGTCTTCGGCGATCGTGTGATCGCCACCGCCATCCTCGACCGCGTGCTCCACCACGCCATCACCCTCAACATCCGGGGCAACTCCTACCGCCTCAAGGACAAGCTCAAAGCCGGCCTCGTGAAGCCAGTCGAGGCCACCACCTAACCCCATGGGTGGGGAATTTTCGATGACCCGAACTGGGGAACATTGGGTGACCCTTGACAGCAGTCCGTGATCGCCGCGATCACCGTCTTGTGCGCCTTCGGCATGGT
>JBOGEA010000537.1:0-2924 GCA_050743205.1 Egibacteraceae bacterium
ATCCGCGCGGCATGCCGCGCGGATCCAGCACGATCCACCCCACCACACCCAGAGGACCGCTGGCCTGACTGCAGAGCCCGGCACACGCGGCAGACTGGGGTCATGCCGCTCGTGCTGCTCATCGTCTTCATCGTGGTCCCGATCATCGAGCTGGCGGTGATCATCCAGGTCGGCCAGGCGCTCGGGCTGCTGCCGACCGTGCTGCTGCTGATCGCCGACTCGGTCATAGGCACGTGGCTGGTCCGGCGCGAGGGGCTGAAGGCGTGGCAGCGCTTCCGCGCCGCCCTGGATCAGGCGCGCATCCCCGCCGCGGAGGTCGTCGACGGCGCGCTCGTGATGCTCGGCGGGGCGCTGATGCTCACGCCGGGCTTCGTCACCGACATCTTCGGCCTGCTGCTCGTCATCCCTCCCTCCCGGGCGCTGGTCAACCGGATGATCCGCACCCGCGTGCGCTGGCGTTTCGGCATCCCCGGCATGGCGCCCCGCCACACAACGCCAAGCCCTGACACCCCCATCGAGGTCGAGGTGCTCGACGTCGAGCGCACCCAACCCCGCGACTGAACCTTTTCTCACATAGCTTCGTCATCGCAGCAAGATATGCGGTGATCTGTTGAGCGAACTGGTCGAAGTCAGCGTACCTGCGCGAGAAACCGCTCGTGGTAGGGCCGAAAGTCATAACCGCTTCTCAGCGCACTCCCCGAAATGAATGCGCGCCTGCTCGTCGCGACTGAGCACCACCATCCCCTCGCCGAGGATGCAAAACTGAGGCATCCCAGGCCTGGTGATGAGCACATCGTGACGATGTGGCTGGAACTGCCCATTCGCCCGGAAGTGCACACGTTCGGTCCCACCATGCGGCTTTCCGTCGTCGGCGACGGGAACCTGCACCCCAGGCAGGCAAGCGAGACACAACAGTTGCGCACCTCGTGCCAACGCCTGGCGGCAGCCCCTGCAACACGTTCGCACCGCTGCAACGGGTACCGCACGAACGGGTGGGATCCCTGCACCTTTAGCCCTCTACCAGGACGTTCGCCCTGAAGCGTCAGGAGGACTGGTGGCGGCACCACCCACGAGTGCATACCAAGAGCCGGTTGGGCTCTTGTCACGTTCCGGTGGGTGGCTGATCGCCGACATGCTTGGCAGCAGCCGTTTCCTGCCGATGCGTCTGTGCGCACGGGCTGTCGCACGATCAGGAGCAAGGGCTGCGGGCGCCCGGTGGGACGCTGGCAGACCCGCAGGCCCGACCGCGGCTCGCGCGGACCCGGTGCCGGTGGCCGCGCCTCGGCGAGGCCACCGGCGACATCCGCCGCTGCTGCCGGCCGGGTGGTCATTGACGGTCGGGCGGATGTAGCCGCCACCGCCCATCCGGCTCGCGAGCCAGCCGCCACCGCCGCTCATGCGCATTCCCATGACACACAGAGCATTATGCCGACTGCCGGATTATGCCGCGTGGGTGGTGAAAGGGCTGGTGGCGAGCGTGAGCGGCACGATGCGCGCGGCATAATCAGAGACTGTCGAGGAAGGCGAGCAGGTCGTCGGGGGCTTGGTAGCGCCCTGGCGGGCAGTCCGGAGGTGCGGTGCGGGCCAGTGCGCGTTCTTTGAGGGCCAGGTCGGCGTGCAGGTAGATCTGGGTCGTCTCGATGGACTCATGGCCCAGCCACAACGCGATCGTGGCGATGTCCACACCAGCCTGGAGCAGCTGCATGGCGCAGGTGTGGCGCAGCACATGCGGTGAGACATGCTTGGCCGCCAGCGACGGGCAGCGCTGGCCGGCGGTCGCGGCATGTTCGGCGACCAGACGCTCGACCGCGTCACGGCTGAGGGGACTGCCAGCACGGGTGGGAAACAGCGGGTCAGCGGGCTGACCGTCGCGCTCACGGGCCCAGACGCGGAGGACCTGTACGGTTTGGACGCTCAAAGGGGTGATGCGCTGTTTGCGCCCCTTGCCGTCACAGCGCGCGTACGCGCCGGTACCCAGGTGGAGGTCCTGGCAGGTGATCCTGGTCAGCTCGGAGACCCGCGGGCCGGTAGTGACCGCGACCAGCAGCAGCGCGTGGTCGCGTCGGCCACGCCAGGTGGCGCGGTCGGCCACGCCAGGTGGCGCGGTCGGGCGCGGCCAGCAGCGCGTCGACCTCGGCTGGGGACAGGAAGCAGACCACGGCCCGCTCGAACCGTTTGGCGGGGATGGCCAGCACGCGTTGGATGAGCGCGGCATGCTCGGGATGGCGCAGCGCGGCGAACCGGAATAGGCTGCGCACCGCGGCCAGACGAATGTTGCGGGTGCGGGGGCTGTTGCCCCGCGTGCTCTCCAAATCTTCGAGGAAGGCGCCGATCAGCGCCGCGTCCAGGTCGGACAGGTCCAGTCGCGAGGGCGCTTTGCCGGTCTGCTGCCCGGCGAAGCTCAGCAGCAGCCGGCAGGTGTCGCGGTAGGCGGCCACGGTGTGGGGGCTGGCGCCCAGCTGGCCGATCAGCCGTTGGGTGAAGAACGCCTGCAGCGTAGGAGCAAGCGTTGTCATTGCATCCCTCCGAAGACGCCCTCGACACGCTGGGCAGCCAAGGCGAGCAGCTCAGGGTCGCGGTCAGGTACCAGTAGGTGCCCGACGGGTCAACGTGGCCGAGCCATGTGGACAGCGCCGGCAGGCGGACGTCGATGTCGCCGCCATCGCGGAGCCAGCCAACCAGGGTGCGCACCGCGAAGGTGTGGCGCAGGTCGTGCAGCCGCGGCCGGCACCGACCCGAGCGGCGCTCCAGGCCGGCGTGGCTGACCAGCTGCCCGAATGTGTGCTGGACGTTTTTGGGCCCTCCTGTAGAAGTAGTAGGTCCGGGGCGGGTTGGGAGGCAAAAGTGGCTGGTCAGAGCGATGTCCGAGTGGCCAACAGGCGTGCCGCGTGACGCGCACGGCATGACCGAAGATCCGGGTCTAT
>JBOGEA010000538.1:0-2912 GCA_050743205.1 Egibacteraceae bacterium
GGTGTGCGCGCCGGCCGGCGCCCTGGTCGGGTCGGCGACGCAGGCCTGCACGAGCAGCACGAACGGCCGGTCGGGATGCCGGCCGTGCGCCACGTCGCGCTCACTCTGCTCGGTCCTCGTCAAGTTCGACGGGCAGCGGCTCGTCGCCGACCCGTCCAGACATGAGCAGCTTCAGACGGCGGAGGACCACGGCGTGGCGCCCGCATCGCAACCGAGCTGAATGTGACGTCGTTGCCCGCGAGACATCCACGCACTTCTCGGCGAAACAGCCACGACATCACTGGCAGAACGTCCACAACAGGCGGTGAGCCGGTAAGATCACCTGATGAACCGCGACCACGACCTGTACCCTCGCCGCGCTCATGGCCGGGTCATTGCGGCACTGAGCGACACGCGGGTGGTCATTCTCAACGGTGCCCGCCAGACCGGCAAGAGCACCCTGGCACGCCTGGTCGCCCAGGGCCAGGCGGGCACCGAGATCCGCTACCTCGACGACGCCGCCACCCGGGCTGCGGCCCACGCCGATCCTGCCGCCTTCGTCCGCCACGACGGCCTGCTGATCATCGACGAGGTGCAGCGCGTTCCCGATCTCATCCTCGCCATCAAGCACACAGTCGACCTGGACCCCCGGCCGGGCCGGTTCTTGCTCACCGGATCCGCACGCCTGTTCGCCCTCCAACAGATCCCGGACCTGCTCCCAGGACGGTCGGAGACGATCGAGCTGTGGCCCCTGTCGCAAGGCGAAATCAACCGAGGCCCCGAGCGGTTCATCGATGCCGTCTTCGAGTTCGGCCCCGATCTCGCAGCACGGCCATCCACCCTGCACCGGTCCGACTACCTCCAACGCGCACTGGCGGGCGGCTATCCCGAGGCGGTGCGGCGTGCCGACCTCGGCAGGCGGGCGCGGTTCTTCGAGTCCGCCGTCTCCGACCTCCTCAGCCGTGACGTCCGCCAGCTCAGCGACATCGGCCGACCGGCCGACATGCGCCGCCTACTCAACGCCATCGCCGCACAAATGGCCTCGCTCATCGTTCCCGGAACGCTCGCGGGCCGACTACAGATCCCGACGAACACCCTGAAGCGCTACCTGGACCTGCTGGAGCTGCTCTACGTCGTCCACCGAGTGCCGGCCTGGTCCACCAACCTCACCACGCGGGCGATCGCCACCCAGAAGATGATCGTCACGGACTCCGGCCTGGCCGGACACCTGGCCGGCCTGACGATGAAGCGCGCCACCCGCCCGACCGCACCGGTCGGCCCGATCGTGGAGAACTTCGTGCTCAGCGAGCTGGCCCGCCAGCTCAGCTGGACGGCTGAACCGGTGCGCCTGCACCACTACCGCGACCGCGACGGCTATGAGGTGGATGCGGTGCTCGAGCACGCCTCGGGTGACGTGGTCGCCATCGAGGTCAAAGCCGCCGAAACCGTCCGCGGCGAGGACTTCCGCGGCATCCGGCACCTGGCGCGGCGGCTCGGCGATCAGCTGATCGCCGGCATCATCCTCTACGCCGGAGTCCAGCCGCTTCCCTTCGGGGATCGACTACGGGCCCTCCCCATCTCCACATTGTGGACCGCATAACGGTATCCGCGAAGGCCCGAGCATGCCCAGGTCGTCCGCCAATCGCCGGTCATTCCGCCCGCAGTACCTGGCCGATGGGTAGCCGTGCGGCGCGCTGGCCAGGCGGGGCGGCCAGCAGGTTCGCGATAAGCAGCGCGAGGGGCACGATCAGCGCCAGCGCGGCCACCGCGAGCAGTGCGAGGAAGCCGCCGAGCAGCACCTGCACGTCCCTGAGCTGGGCCACCGCGACCGAGACTCTCAATCTGACCGGTGTGCACCGGTGAGCTTCCCCCCGGCAGCGTGCCGGTAGACCAGATCAAGGCCCTGATCGCGGAGCAGATCGCCGCGTTGCCTGAACGGTCCCGCTCCCTTACCGCGTTCTGGATGCAGAACGCGGTAAAACGGACTCGATTCAGCGCGTTCTGCATCCAGAACGCGAGATCTGGATCGCGAGGCGGGCGGCTTGCCAGCCGCCCATGCCGTGCACGCCAGCGCCCGGTGGGGTGCTGGCCGAGCAGAGGTACACGCCGGGAAGCGGCGTCTGCCACGGGCGGGGCGAGAGCACCGGGCGGGCGAGGAACTGGCGCAGGTCGCCGACACCACCGCCGATGTCACCGCCGACCTCGTTGGCGTTGCGCGCCTCCAGCGCCGCCGGCCCCATCGCGTGGCGCGCCAGCACGCGGTCCCGGAAGCCCGGCGCGAACCGCTCGATCTGGGCCTCGATCGCCGCGGTCATGTCGACGCCGGAGCCGTGGGGCACGTGGCAGTACGCCCACAGGGTGTGCGCGCCGGCCGGCGCCCTGGTCGGGTCGGCGACGCAGGCCTGCACGAGCAGCACGAACGGCCGGTCGGGATGCCGGCCGTGCGCCACGTCGCGCTCACTAACCATGATCTCCTCGAGCGTGCCACCGAGGTGCACCGTCGCGGCTGCACCCACTGCGGGATCACGCCAGGGCACCGGCCCGTCCAGCGCCCAGTCGAGCTTGAACACGCCCGGCCCGTACCGGAACCGCTCCAGGCGGCGGCGGTACCGACCAGGCAGCCGGTCACCGGCGATGCCGACGACCTGGCGTGGGGTGAGGTTGAGCAGGATCGACGCCGCGGGCGGCAGCTCGGCGAGATCCCGCACCGCGGTGCCGGTCGCCACCTCACCGCCGTGCCGGCGTAACCGGGCGACCAGCGCGTCCGCGAGGTTCTGCGACCCGCCGGCGACGACCGGCCAGCCGACGTGGTGCGCCAGCGCGGCGAGCAGCAGCCCGTAGCCGGCTGTGATGGGGGCGCTCAGGTCGAGGATGGAGTGCGCGGCCATCCCGGCGAACACCGCGCGGGCGGGCGCGGTGCGGAAGGCCACCCG
>JBOGEA010000539.1:0-2904 GCA_050743205.1 Egibacteraceae bacterium
TCGAGCCGAACAGGTACACGAAGCGCACCCGTTCGTCCGCCTCGACGGCGGGGCGGATGAGGTCGGTGACCTGCGCCACGGTCACGGGCGGCCCAGTCCTTTTCATACCGCCATTATCTGCGACAGCAGCGCATCGGCCGCGCATGGAGCTCCGAGGCTCCATCCGCGACCGGGACAGCATCCCGTGCGGTACGACCTCGGCACGCGATATCGGCAGCTCTCTCCGTGCCACCCACGGCGGGCAGTCGTGGTGCGGTGTGACGACCTACAGGGTGCCTGACCGGCAGGAGCCAGATGACGATCTGACCCCAGCCGCCGACCGGGATCTGGTCCGCGAGCTGCGACGCTGTGCTGCGGGCGGCTGGCACCGGCGGCACTCGGGGGCTGGCCTGGGGCCTGGGCTGCTCGCGTCTGGCAGCCTCGTGGACTGTGAGCGAGGCGGAGCTGGAGGCTGGCCCGGGTCGCTCGCGTCTGGCAGCCTCGTGGACTGTGAGCGAGGCTGCGGAGCGGTTGGGCGAGGAGCGGCGTGGATCCAGCGGTTCACGCCGGCCACTGGCGCGGCGGCTGACGCCCTGCCCCGGCTGGACGGCCAGCGGCTGCTCGTCACCTGCCACCTCTACGCCAAAAAATGGTCGGCTGCTTCGCCAGCCTCGTCGCGGCTGGGCGCGCGGCTGGGCGTGCGCGGCCAATTCCCTCACCACCCGCGATGCGATCATCGACCACCTCGCCACCCTCAGCGCGCGTCACCACCCACTACGGCGACCCACCCGACCACCACGACGCCACCGCACTGCACACCGCCCTGGCCGCCCAGCCCACCCTGCTGGTCGAGATGATGTGCCCCTGACGCCAGCCTCAATCAGCAACGGGCAGGCGCCCTCGGTCCGCGGCGGGCTGCAGGCGACCGGCACCGGCCCGCTGCTGCTCGACGCCACCGCCTTCCTGGCCACCGACGGCCACCGCTGCCCACCAGCCTCCACCGCCTTCCAGCACGGTCGCCACCCGGACCGCCCGCCGCGTGATCGGCCAAGCGTAGGACCGGCCTACCGGATCCGACGGTTAGCATTCCCATGATCGGTCCGGCTGCCGCGTCGACCAAGCGCCAGCGGTCCAAGCTTTGAGAAGGAGAGCCTGGTATGACCTCCCTGTCCCCTGGCCCTCCTTCAGCTCGCATCGAGGCGCTCCGGGTCCAGAACTACCGTGTGCTGCGAGACTTCCAGCTGAAGAAGCTCACCCCGCTCACCGTGCTGCTCGGTCCCAACGGCAGTGGGAAATCCACAGTGTTCGACGTGTTCGCGTTCCTCGCCGAGTGCTTCACGGTCGGGCTGCGCCGAGCGTGCGACAAGCGCAACCGGTTCCGCGAGCTGCGAAGCCGCGGGGCGTCCGGCCCCATCGTGATCGAGCTGAAGTATCGAGAACGTCCCGGTCTCCCGCTGATCACCTATCACCTCGCGATCGAGGAGCTGCGAGGCGCGCCGATCGTCGCCGAGGAGTGGCTGCGATGGACCCGCGGACGGCAAGGGCGCCCGTTCAAGTTCCTCGACTTCCATGCGGGATCGGGGACGGTGATATCAGGAGAGCTGCCGGAGATCAACGACCAGCGCATCACAGAGACCTTGGAGTCTCAGGACCTGCTCGCCGTCAACACGCTCGGGCAGTTCGCCCGCCACCCGCGGGTGAGCGCCCTCCGGCGCTTCGTCGCCGGCTGGTACTTGTCATACCTGTCCGCCGACAGCGCACGAGGCACCCCGGAGGCAGGACCGCAAGAGCGGCTGTCACAAAGCGGCGACAACCTCCCGAACGTGATCCAATATCTCAAGGAGCAGCATCCCGAGCAGCTCGAACTCATCCTCGACGTATTGGCGCAGCGCATTCCTCGGCTCGAGCGGGTCGACGCCCAGATGCTCGTCGACGGCCGACTGCTCCTGCAGATCAAGGACGCGCCATTCGAGCGGCCCATCCTCGCAAAGTTCGCCTCGGACGGGACGCTCAAGATGCTCTCCTACCTGACTGTTCTCTACGACCCGGATCCTGCGCCATTGATCGGGATCGAGGAGCCCGAGAACCAGCTTCACCCCAGGCTGCTCAACCACCTGGCCGAGGAGTGCAGACAGGCCGCCGCGCGCAGCCAGCTTCTTGTCACCACCCACTCGCCGCACTTCGTCGACGGGCTGCGTCCTGACGAGCTGCGGGTGCTGTTCCGCGATGAGGACGGCTTCACCCGAGCCCAGCGCGCCGCCGACATGGAGCAGGTGCGCGCACAGATCGAGGTGGGAGCGCAGTTGGGTGATCTCTGGATGGAGGGCTTCTTCGAGGTCGGCGACCCGCTGGCGACCGCGAGCGCCCGAGGCCGGCGCTGATGCGCTGCCTTGAGGTGCTCGTGGAGGAACAATCGGCGGCGGAGGCGCTCGGCGTTCTGATCCCGAAGATCCTCGGAAACGACGTCTACGTCCGCATCCATCCGTTCCGCGGGAAGCCGGACCTGCCGCGGAAACTGCCGGATCGGCTGCGCGGCTACGCGCGGTCGCTCCAGGGCACGGACACGAGGATCGCGGTCCTCATCGATGAGGACCGCCAAGACTGCAAGGAGCTGAAGGCGCGGCTCGAAGACGCCGCTGCCCGGGCCGGTCTCGTAACGAAGACGGCTGCCGACGCAGGGCAGCCCTTCATAGTGCTGAACCGCCTTGCGATCGAGGAACTGGAGGCCTGGTTCTTCGGAGACTGCGGCGCCCTGCGCACGGCGTATCCTCGAGTGCCCAAGACCGTCGAGCGCCAGGCACGGTTCCGGCAGCCCGACGCAATCCGCGGTGGGACCTGTGAGCAGCTCGAACGGACGCTCCGCAACGCGGGCTATTACCCGTCGGGCCTGCCGAAAATCGCGGTCGCCCGACAGATCGCCCAGCA
>JBOGEA010000540.1:0-2885 GCA_050743205.1 Egibacteraceae bacterium
CCCCTGCTCACCCACCGTCGTGGGTTTATAAAAGCTGAGCGGTTCAGGCGGACTTGTATCCGGGGGACTCCCCCGGACCCCTGGCCGCCTGAACCGCGCTCCGCTTCGCTTCGCCCGCGACTCAAGGTCGTCGCGATTCTCAGACACGCGCTAGATCGGGTCGGCCAGACCCTCGAACGGCGTTGAGGCCTCGGCGTAGAGGCGGCGCGGGATGCGGCCCGCCCGGGCGGCGAGCCGGCCGGCCTCCACGGCCAGGCGCATCGCCTCGGCCATGCGCTCGGGCTGGCGGGCACGGGTGACCGCGCTGGCGAGCAGGACGCCGTCGCAGCCCAGCTCCATCGCGATCACCGCGTCGCTCGCCGTGCCGATGCCGGCGTCCAGGATGATCGGGACGGTCGCCTCCTCGACGATGATGCGCAGGTTATAGGGGTTGCGGATACCGGCGCCGCTGCCGATGGGCGAGCCGAGCGGCATCACGGCCGCGCACCCGATCGCGCTGAGCCGTCGGGCGAGCACGGGGTCGTCGTTGGTGTAGGCGAGCACGACAAAGCCCTCGTCGCAGAGCTGCTCAGCGGCGTCGAGCAGCCCGATGGGCTCGGGCAGCAGCGTGCGGTCGTCGGCGATGACCTCAAGCTTGATCCAGTTGGTGTCCAACGCGTCCCGCGCCAGCCGCGCGGTGTGGACGGCGTCCCGCGCCGTGTAGCACCCGGCGGTGTTCGGCAGGGGCCGCACTTTGCAGCGCTCGAGCACGTCCAGCACAGATCCCCCAGCGCCAGGATCGACGCGGCGCATCGCCACGGTGGCGATGGTCGCGCCTGAGGCTTGGAGGGCCCGCTCCAGGCGGTCGAGGCTGGGCGTCCCGCCAGTGCCCATGATCAGCCGCGGGCCGATGTCCTCGCCCGCGATGATGAACGGATCCGCTTGGGTCACGCCTATCAGCCTCCTTGGGCAGCGCCGAGCACCTCGACGCGGTCGCCGTCATGCAGCGTCTGCTGTTCCCATGCTCCCCGCGTGACCACCATTCCGTTCACGGCGACGGCGACGCCGGGCCTGGCGAGGTCATGGCCCATCTCAGCGACCAGATCGGCGACGGTTGCACCCCTGGGCAGCGACCGCTGGAGCCCGTTCACGACGATGTCCACTGTCAAAAGAAGCGGTCCGGGGCGAACGGCGCGGCCTGCTCGGGAAGCTTGCCGGTGTCGAGCAGCTGAGCGACCAGGTCGGCGGTGATCGGGGCGAGGAGCACGCCGTTGCGGTAATGCCCCGTCGCGTGCACCAGCCCGTCCAGCCCCGGCGCCGGCCCGATCAGCGGCGCGTTGTCCGGCGTCCCCGGCCGCAGACCCACCGCGACCTCGACGAAGTCCAGCTCCGCGATGTCGGGCAGCAGCTCACGTGCGGCGCGGAGCAGGTCGTGCACGGCGCCTGCGGTCGGCGTGAGGTCGAAGCCCCGCTCCTCGACGGTCGCGCCGACGACGACCCGCCCGTCCGGGCGTGTGACGACGTAGCAGTCGAGGCCGCCCACGGTGCGGGTGGCCAGCGGCGTGCCGGCAGGCCCGCGAAGGTGGAGCAGCTGGCCCTTCACCGGGCGGACCGGCGGCAGCGCCCGCGGATCGACGCCCTCCAGCTGGCCCGACCAGCACCCCGCCGACAGCACGACAGCCCCGGCGGCGATCTCCTTGCCACTGCCGAGGCGGACGCCGGTCACCCGCTCGCCCGCCACGCACAGGCCACCGACCCGCTCGGCGCGCACCGCCACGTCCGCGCGGTCGCAGGCCGCCCGCAACGCCGCCACACAGGCGCGGTTGTCGACCTGATGGTCGCCCGGAGCATCGATGCCGCCGCGCACGCTGGGCGCCAGGCCAGGCTCCAGCGCGCACAGCGCACGGCTGGGCAGGCGCTCGACCTGCAGGCCCAGCTCGCGCCGGAAGGCGAGCAGCTCGTCGAGCGCGGCCAGGTCGTCGGCGTCACGAGCGACCAGGACGGTCCCGCACTCCCGATAGCCAGGGTCGCGACCGGAGGCTTCGGCCAGCTCCGCGGCGAACGAGCGCCATCGCCCGCTGCCGTCCAGGTTCAGCTGGAGCAGCGCCTCCTCACCGTAGGCCACCTCGCTGACCGGCGCCAGCATCCCGGCGGCCGCCCACGACGCCCCACCGCCCAGTTGAGGATCGCACACGGTGACCGCAAGCCCCATCCGCGCCGTGCGCCACGCGACGGCGAGCCCGATCAGGCCGCCGCCCACGACGACCACATCAGGGGCGCAGCCCGTCCGTGACCTCGCAGGGTGACCGCCCTTGCCTGAGATACGTGAGAATCGATTACTGATGAGTTAAACCCTGAGCCATCAGAAGAGCGAATAAAACCCTGAAGCTCCCGTACATCCACAGAGATGGGTGAGTACGGTAATGCTAGCAGGATCGCGCCTCCGCCACCCGGACTTCCGGCAGCATGGCTCGGCGCCAAGTTCGCTGGGTCCGGACAGCCGAAGCTGAGGCTCACAGAGAACACGCAGAACGCGGAGCCGGGCGTGCCTCCCGCCAACCGCTTCAGCCGCTCACAACCCCCCGCAAACGGACAGCACGACCGCATTAGCCCCAACCGGTCCGAATCCCCCGGAGCGGTCCTCAGCCCGTCATCGCCCCCACCCGCTGATATGCCCTTCGTGAATGGGTACGACGAACATCACGGCTTCCTGTCGATCCATCCCTGGGAGGAATCCAGTCGAGTGGCCAGGGGGGATCGCACCCCCTGGCCCTCGCAGAGTGAAGTAGGACGCCGGCGAGGTGCCCGTGAGGGTCCTTTTCCGTCGCCCCCTTCCCGAACAGTGCTTGCCAGTTTCCCGGCACACTGCTCTCCAGTGACTAGGAGGACACCCAGGACCGTTTCGG
>JBOGEA010000541.1:0-2852 GCA_050743205.1 Egibacteraceae bacterium
CCGGCAGGGCCAATCTGTGCCCCCATGGCGCCCACGTCGGGTCCGGGATCCCCGGCGCGTTCGCCCAGCGGCTCGCGCTGCCGGCGGCGGCCCTGGTCCACCCCGTGCCGGACGCGCTGGGGCTGGCTGCGGCGGTGCTGGCCGAGCCGATGGCCTGCGCGCTGCACGCCGTGCGCCGGGCCGGTGTCCGCGAAGGCGACACGGTCGCGGTCATCGGCATCGGCACCGTGGGGGCGCTGGCGCTCCACTGCGCCCGCGCCGAGGGGGCCGGGACGCTCCTAGCGGTCACGCGCACGCCCGAGAAGGCGGCGCTCGCCCTTGCGTTGGGCGCCGATGAGGCGCTCGACGTCACGAGCGGCGCGCGCGACCTCGCCGACGTCGTCGTGGAGTGCTCAGGCGACCCGCGGGCCGCCGCCCGCGCGCTCGACCTGGCCGTCCCGGGCGGTCGAGTCGGCCTCTACGGCGTCTACCGGACCGCTGCCCGGCTGGACCTCAACCAGATCGCCGAGTTCAAAGAGCTGACCGTCGCCGGAGGCCATCTCGCGCCGGGCTGCTTCCCGGACGCGATCCGGCTGCTCGCCGGCATCCGCGCCGACCTGATCGTGACCGGGATACGGCCTCTGGATCAGGCCGTGGCGGCGCTGGAGCCGAGCCCGCATCCCCGCCTGAAGGAGGTACTCGTCCCATGACCGATGTCGTCGCCCAACTCATCGCCTACGGCTACAAAGCGGTGGCCGGCGGGCTCGTGATCGGCTCGGGAGGCAACCTGTCCGCCAGGGAGCCAGGCGCCGACGCGATCTGGGTCACGGCCAGCGGCACCTGGTTGGACGACCTGGTCCCCGAGGACTTCTCGCTGGTCGGGATCCGCGACGGCGAGGTGCGCGACGGCAACCCCCGCCCGTCCAGCGAGGTGCGGCTGCACCTGCGCTCCTACCAGGTCCGATCCGACGTCAACGCGCTCATTCACCTGCACCCGCAGACGTCGGTCCTGCTCGACGCGATGGGCTACGCGATCAGCCTCGTCACCCTGGACCAGGCCTACTACGTCCGCCAGGTGCGCTCGACGCCGTACATCCGCAGCGGCACCGCCGAGCTGGCCGACGCCGGCGCCGAGGCGATCCGCGACGGCTGCAACTGCGTGATCCTCGGCCATCACGGCTGCTCGGTGGTGGCCGACACCGTCGAGCTGGCCTACAAGCGGGTCGCGAACCTGGAGGAGGCCGCCCGCGCCACTTACGCCGCCCTGCTGCTCGGCGGGCCGGTGCCGGTCTGCCCGCTGGAGTACCTGGAGGAGGTCCGCCGCTCGGAGGCGGCGGCGCCGTGAGCCGGATGGCGGTGGACTGGACAGAGCCGGATGGCGGTGGACTGGATATGAGCGAGCGGGTGCTCGGGATCGACGTCGGCGGGTCGTCGGTCAAGGTGTGGGTCTGCGACGGCGAGGCGTGCCGGACCGAGTCCGCGCCGCTGGCCACCCGCCGCCCGTCCCGCTACCGCGCCGAGTTCGACCCGGCGCAGTGGTGGGCGACGATCCGCGACCTGGTCCAGCGGGCCGTCGAGGATGCCGGGCCGGGGCCCTATGCGGGCATCGTCGCCGGCTCGCTGCGGCAGGGGTTCGTGCTCACGGACGGCAGGCGTGAGCTGGGCCCAGGCGTGCTCAACAGCGACCGGCGTGGGGCCGGAGCCCTGAGCCGGCTTCGAAAGATCCCCGGCCTGTACGCCCTGACCGGGCACTGGCCGGCGCCTGAGTTGACCCTGCCGAAGCTGCTCACGGTCATCGATGAGGAGCCGGACCGCTGGGCGGCGTCGAGCCGGCTGCTGTTCGTGCACGACTGGCTGCTGTGGAGGCTGTGCGGCGCGGAGGTGACCGAGGTCTCCTACGCCTGCGCCGGGCAGATGGCGGACGTCGCCGGGCGCGATTGGGCTGGTGCGCTGCTCGACGAGGTCGGGATCGGCACCGGCCGGCTCGCACCGATCGTGGAGGCGGGGACGGTGGTGGGCAAGCTGAGCGACGTGAGCCTCGGCCTGCCCACCGGGGTACCGGTCATGGCCGGCTGCGGCGACACGCAGCTCGCCGCCGCCGGAGCCGGCGGTCTGGACGACGGGGTCATCACGGTCGTAGCCGGGTCGAGCACCCCAGTTCAGGCGGCTGTGGCCGCGCCCGTGCGGGATCCTCTGGAGCATCCGTGGGTGTCCACCCACGCGCGGGCTGACCTGTGGGCCGCTGAGACCAACTGCGGCTACCCCGGCACGATGGGCGGCTGGCTGCGCGGCGTCACCGGCGCGCAGCCGTCAGGGCGGCCCGGCGCTGGCGGGCTCACCGCTGTCGTGGCCGCCCCCGAGTGGAGCGAGCGGGGTTGGACGACCAAGGCGCCGATGACCGTGCTTGGCCTGCGGCCCGACACGGCGGTCGCGGACCTGGCACAAGCGTTCGCCGAGGCCCACGCCTTCGCGATCCGCGCGAATCTGGAGGATCTCGAGCGCGTGCTCGGCCGCCCCGCGACACGCGTCGTGCTGACCGGCGGGGCCGCCGCGGCCGTCGCCCCATTGTGCGCGGCCGTGCTCGGCCGTCCGCTGGATCTCTGCGCGGGCGTCAATGCGGTCGCCGCCGCCGGCTGGTCACTCGTGACCGGTGAGTGGCTGCGCGCTGGCCCGGACAGGGTCGTCGAGGCCGGCGACCCACGGCCCTACGCCGAGGCGTACGCCCGCTATCTGCGTGCGTATGAGGCGCTGCGTGTCCATCTGCCGGAGGTCGATGGATGAAGGCGTTCGTGACCGCTGAGAGCGTGTTTGGGAACTGTCGTGAGGGGGTCGCGCCTCGTCGGGTTCCGCTCTTCCTCCGGGGTGGGTGGGTG
>JBOGEA010000542.1:0-2851 GCA_050743205.1 Egibacteraceae bacterium
GGGTGGTGCCATCGTGGCTGGCGTTGATGGTGGCTGTTGCCGCGTCACCGGCGTGTTTGGCGGTGTTCTGCAGCGCTTCCAGGCAGCTGAAGTACACCGCTGCCTCGACCTCCGGCGGGTAGCGGCCGAGGTGGTCGAGGGTGGCGCTGGTGGTCACTGCGGCGGTGGCGGCGGCCGCGGGGATCGCCTGTGCGAGACCGCCCGAGGCCAGCAGCGGGGGGTAGATGCCGTGGGCGAGCCGGCGGATCTCGGTGATCGCCGTCTGTAGCTGCGCGGCGAGCTCGGCCAGCACGGGTGCGCATTGGGCAGGGTCGTGCTCGGCGATCCGCTGGGCCAGCCGGAGGTTGATCGCGATGGCCACCAGGTGCTGCTGGGCGCCGTCGTGCAGGTCGCGTTCGATGCGGCGCCGTTCGGCGTCGGTCGCGGCGACGAGCCGGGCCCGCGAGGCGGCCAGCTGTTCGGCTCGGCGTGCGAGCAGCCGCTGGGATGCCATCAGGGCGCTGTTGGCCGAGGTAGCCGCGTCGGCCGCGCTGCGCAATGCGGTCGAGTTGTGCCACACGATCAGCAGGATCAGCCCGGCCAGTACCGGCAGGGATGTGATGATGACCACGTCCTGTAACAGGTCCGGTGTCTGCGTGGACAGTCCCGACATGTCCTGGAGCCGGGCCAGTGCCCCCAAGGCCAGCAAGCAGCTGACAGTGAGCAGCAGGAACACCCGCAGGCGCCGGCGGGTGATGTAGGGGAACGCCAGAATGACCGGCATCTGCGCAGCCAGCACCATGAGGGGAAGAGTCATCGGGGCGATCAGGGTCACACCCAGAACGGTGGCCCAGGTACCAGCGCAGATCGTGGTCACCGCGCGTGCGTGCTGGCCGCGGGAGAGCAATCGGGTGGCCGAGGCGATCACGATACCGTCGGCCGCCACCACGGCGGCCAGCGCCAGTATCCACGGCGAGCTCAGCAGCCAGAGGTAGACGCACAGGCACAGCAGCACCCCGGCGGCGATAGCGCACAAGTCGGCGATGACGAACTGGCGCAACCGGGCCGCGACCTGGCGAGGTGATGATGATGTCGTCGCCATCACTGGTGGCCGGGCCGGTGCTTGCGCCAGACGTTGCGAAGGACATCGGCGTCCAACAGTTCCTTGTGGACATACCCCGCGGCGCCACAGCTGGTGACTTCCGTCGGCAGGTCGGCCCAGTCGTAGGTGGACATCAACAGCAACACAGTCTCAGGCCGTGCTTGCTGGATGAGTCGGGCCGCCCGGAGACCACCCATGCCCGGCATCATGATGTCCATCAGCACCAGCAGCGGCCCCACTCCGGCCGCCTGGTGGACCGCGGCCTCGCCGGAGTCGGCCTCACCAACCACCTCGAACCCCTCGGTAGCGGCAACCAGCGCGATCGCGGCCTTACGGAAGGCGAGCTGGTCATCGACCACCATGACGGGAATCCACTGATCGGGCACCACCGGCATCGTGCCAACGGCGGGCAGGTCCGGCCAGGGTGGACACACCCTCAGTCGTGGGGATGCCCACCCACTGTGCCGATCGACTGGCGCCGCTGCACTCCGACAAGAACAGCAGGACAGCCTTGACCCGGTGGTCAACGCCGGGGTCGCCGGACACACCCAACTTGGCAAAGATCGCGTTGATGTACTTCTCGACCGCACGGGGCGAGAGCACCAGCTTGGCGGCCACGGCACGATTGCTGCTACCCGACGCAATCTCGCACAAAACCTCTCGCTCCCGCGGGGTCAACCCGCTCACCGGACCCGGTGCGATATTCCGCGCAGCGACCAGCGCGTCGACCATGACAGGGTCCAGCACCGAGCCGCCCGCAGCCACCACTTCAATAGCGCCGACTAGCTGGTCCAGCTCAGCGACTCGTTCCTTCAGCAGATATCCGCGCCCGCGGGAACCAGCCTCCACCAAGGCGATAGCGTAAGAAGGGTCGGCGTACTGAGACAGCACCACCACCCCCGTCCCCGGATGAGACGCGCGCAGCGCGGCGGCCAGCCGAACACCTTCATCCGTCTGCGACGGCGGCATCCGGACATCGGTGACAACCACGCCCGGGCGAAGTTCACCCACCAGGCCCAGAGCGGAGTCGTAATCGGCGGCCACACCCACCACCCGCACCCGAGGATCAGCGGACAATAGCCCCACCAACGCCTCCCGGACCAGGTAATTGTCCTCCGCCACCACGACCCGCACCGGACCCTCGACCACCTCCCACGGCCGGTCCGCTACCTGGATCGAGTACCCGACGATCACGGTGACCTCCCTGGTTATCCCCCATTCCCTGTACACGCCAGCCCTCATGGAAAGGAGCGTCCACGGTCCCCGGTGATACATCCACCGCCGCAGGTCCTCCGGCGAGCACTGCTCACCCCTCACGGGAATCTGGTCGACTCCAGGGGATACGGCAGGCGCAGCAGGAGAACGACGATACTCAGACCGGACGTCCGAAGATCACGAGCGCAGGCCCTGTTGGCCGGGTGTGGTCGTCGAGCGTTGGGCGAGTTGGCCGTGACCGCCCGCGCGGGACCCAGCGGTTTGTCATCTGCCACAACCCCGAACGGCCGACCGCGACGCCCAGGTGCGCGCCGATCTCGTCGCTTACCTCGCACAACTCATCGACGGTTCTGACAGCTGGAGCGCCCGGCGGGCGCGAGGAACTCCTCGGCAGCCTCAAGACCAAGCCAGGGCTGCGCCGCACCCGGACCGGGCTGTTGCTGTTGCGGGTGATCGAGAACGCCACAGGCGACACCCGGCGCAACGTCCACCACGAACTCGACCGGATACACCGGGTCACCCTGACCACTTGGGGTATTCCGAACTACGATCGTC
>JBOGEA010000543.1:0-2850 GCA_050743205.1 Egibacteraceae bacterium
GATTATGCCGAACTATCCCGGCCAGTCACCGCCCTGACCAGGAGCGTCACAACAACATCGGCATAACCCGAACATCGGCATAATTCAAGTTATGCCGACATCGGCATAACTTGAAAAAAGCCGCGGCTTGGTTCGCCAAGGAGACCGACGCGACCCACTGACGGTGTTCGCGTTCGTGCTGGCACACCAAGCCCGCTGGCCGGTCACGGTCATGTGCCGGCTGCTGGAGGTCTCCACCAGCGGCTTGGACGCCTGGCGACGGCGCCAGCCCAGCGCCAGAGCCCACCGTGATCAAGCCCTGACCGAACGGATCAAACAGATCCACACCGACGCGCGCGGCACCTACGGAGCCCCACGCGTGCACGCCGAGCTGCGCCTGGGCCACGGCATCCGCGTGGGCCGCAAGCGGGTCGCCCGGCTGATGCGCCACGCTGGGCTGGCAGGTGTCCACAGGCGGTCCACCAGGCCGGTGACGACCGTTCGCGACTCCGCCGCGAAGCCCGCCCCCGATCTGGTGGACCGCGACTTCACCACCACCGCGCCCAACCAGCTGTGGGTCGCCGATATCACCTAACCTGCCCACCGCCGCGGGGTTTCTGAGCCTGGCGGTGGTCTTGGACGCGTGCAGCCGTCGGGTGATCGGCTGGTCTATGCAGCCCCACCTGCGCGCCGAGCTGGTCGTGGCCGCGTTGCAGGCGGCCGTGCGCCGGCGGCGGCCGCCGCGGGGTGTGATCCACCACTCCGACCAGGGCAGCCAGTACACCTCGATCGCGTTCGGGCCGCGGCTGCGCGACGCTGGGCTGGCCGCCTCGATGGGCTCGGTCGGCGACTGCTACGACAACGCGCTGTGCGAGGCGTTCTTCGCCACGCTGGAGACGGAGCTGATCGACCGGTCCAAGTGGGCTGGCCACGGCGAGGCGCGCTTGGCGGTGTTCGACTACATCGAGGGGTTTTACAACCCGAAGCGACGGCACTCGGCCCTTGGCTACTACTCGCCCGTGGAGTATGAAAGGAGATACCACCCGCTGACCGACCTGGCCTAAATCACAACCATCCACGAAACCGGGACAGGTCCACGTCGACCAGTTCGAGGAGCTGTTCACGCGAGGGCCCGACGCTGCTGGCGCGTTCATCGACGTGCTGCTGGGCGCCCTTGGGGATGGCCGGCCCGCCGCTGTCCGGGCGCTGTTGACGCTGCGCGTGGACTTCTTCGGTCAGGCGCTTGAGCATTCCGGGCTGGCGGAGCGGCTGCGTGAGGCGGTGCTGCCCATCGGGCGGATGACCGGAGCGCAGCTCCAGCGGGTGATCGAAGGGCCGGCCGCGGGTGTCGCGACGTATGAGGCTGGGCTGGTCGAGCGGATCCTCGACGACGTCGGCGCTGAGCCGGGCAACCTTGCGCTGTTGGAGTTCGCGCTGACGCTGCTGTGGGAGCGGCAGGAGCGGGGGCTGCTCACCCACGCCGCCTATGTCGAGCTGGGCGGGGTGCCTGGCGCCCTGGCCGGTTACGCCGAGCAGGTTTACCTGGGTCACCTGCGCGAGCCGGAGCGGGAGGCCGCCCGGCGGGTGCTCACCCAGCTCGTCCGTCCGGGCGAGGCCGCCGCCCCGACCAAGCGGATCGCGCGCCGGGCCGATTTCGACGACGCGCGGTGGGCGGTGGCGCAGAGCCTGGCCGCGACCCGTCTGGTGGTGACCGACCGCGCTCCCGATGGTGAGGAGACTGTTGAGCTGGCTCATGAGGCGCTGATCGGCGGGTGGGCTCGGCTGCGTGGTTGGGTCGAGGCCGACCGCGCGTTCCGCGGCTGGCAGGAGCAGCTGCGGCTCGCGCTGGCCCGCTGGGAGGCCAGCGGCCAAGACCGCCGCGCGCTGCTGGGCGGCCTTCCGCTGGCCGAGGCGCAGCAGTGGCGCAAGGACCGCCCCGCCGACATCCCCAAGCACGAGCGCCGCTTCATCCAGGCCAGCCACATCCGCAGCCGCCGCGCCCTCTACCGCCTCCAAGCCCTGACCGCCGCCGTCACGATCCTCCTGCTGATCGCCGCCACCCTCCGTTTCCGAGAGTTCCAGCAGAACCAGATCACCACCTCCCGCCTCCTCACCGAGCAGGCACGCAACAGAACCGACCTGTCAACCTCGATCCTCCTCCACGTGGCCGCGTTCCAGACCAGCGACACCCCAGAAACGCAGGGCAGCCTCTTGGATCAGTACCTCGCATACCGGGATGTCGATGCGGTGCTCCCCGGCCACCCGGGACCGGTGAGCCAGTTCGTGGTCAGCGGCGATGGGCGGGTACTGGCCTCGGTAGACGAGACGGGCAACGTCATCCTTTGGGATCTCACCCAGCCTCGGCCACAGGGAGCCCGGATCTTGTCCTCCAACGCGGCGATGCCCAGCGGCCGCAGCCGCCCGTCCGCCTTCGGGATGAGCGCCCTACGCGACGGCTTCGCTCGGTAGCGTCCGCTGTGCACCCGGGCATGCAGGTCCTGCAGGTTGGCCTCCAGGTCGGAGGCCGTAGGCTTGCCACGTCACCCCGCCCCGCTCCCGGGACGGCCTGTGGGCGAATCGCCCGGTAAGCCGCTTTCAGGCGGTACAGGTCGACGTGGTGCCCCAGCGCCGCCAACCGTGCGTGCTTGTCCCTTCGCGCTACCTCACGCACACGCACCCAGCCCGTTTGGCACGCCTGAACCGGCACTGCGTCCGGGGCGTGTCGCGCTGTCCGTGCTCCCCTTGGCCAGCCCCCTCACCCTCCACCACCTCCGCCACCGCTGACGCGGCCTCCTTCGGCGGCTTCGCGGGAGCTACGGGGCCCTCAGACTTCCCACGCTCGCTCATCTGGAGGCTTACGGCCTCAGCCTT
>JBOGEA010000544.1:0-2836 GCA_050743205.1 Egibacteraceae bacterium
CACCCACCCACCCTTGAAGGAAGAGCGGAACCCGACGAGGCGCGACCCCAGCGCCGGAGGCGCAACCGAGGGCCCAAGGCGCGACCCCAGCGCCAGATGACAGGGAGGTGTGGTGACCACGTCCCGGCAAGCCAGCGTCGCCACCGCTGAGTCACGCCGTTATCTCGACTATCTCAGCGTCGAGAGGGGGCTGTCCCCTTTGAGCCTTGCCGCCTACCAGCGGGACCTCGCGCTGTACGAGACGTACCTCGACCTGATCGGGATCGGCGAGCCGTGCAACGCGGAGCCCGAGGACGTGACGGCCTTCGTGCCGTGGATCGGCCAGCTGCAGACTGCGGGAGGCAAGCCGTACGCGACCTCGACGATCTCGCGAACTCTCGTCACCGTCAGGGGCCTGCATAAGTTCCTGCTGCGTGAGGGGCTGGCGGACAGCGACCCGAGCCTGGAGGTCAGCGGACCCCGCTCGGAGCGGGCGCTGCCCAAGGCGCTGTCGGCCGAGCAGGTCTGCCGCCTGCTCGCATCCCCGCCTGGTGGCGATCCGATCGGCCTGCGGGACCGGGCGATGCTCGAGCTGCTCTACGCCGCGGGGCTGCGCATCAGCGAACTCGTCGACCTGGATGTCGATGACGCCGACCTGATCGACCGCACGGTCCGCTGTGTCGGCAAGGGCTCGAAGGAGCGCGTCGTCCCGATCGGCCGCGCGGCGTCCGCAGCGGTGGAGGCCTGGACGGGGATGGGCCGGCTGGAGCTGGAGCCGCGGTCCCCGGCGCTGTTCTGCAACCGGCGCGGTGGGCGCCTGACCAGGCAGGGGGGCTGGAAGATCATCAAGCGTCACGCGCAGCAGGCGGGGTTCGGCGATCACGTCTCCCCGCACACGCTGCGGCACTCGTTCGCGACCCACCTGCTGGACGGCGGCGCGGACGTCCGCGTGGTCCAGGAGCTGCTCGGGCATGCCAACGTCAACACCACCCAGATCTACACCCGGGTGAGCCGCGCGCGCCTGCGGGCCGTGTACGACCAGGCTCACCCCCGCGCGACCACACCGTCTGATCCGAAAGCCACAGTCGGCTTGCAGGCTCATCGCATTCAAAACGAGGAGGACACGCATGAGCACTCCTGAGCTGATCAGCCGCCTCCGGAAAGAGCTCGAGGTCGAGCGCGCCTCGACCATCGAGCAGCTCCGTTCCTACGGGGCTGATCCCCACAGCGAGAAGGTCGAGCGGATCGCGGGCGTCGACGGCAATTTCGCGGACTCCGCGGCCGCGACGGCGGAGCGGGCAGAAACGCTCGAGCTCATCGACAATGCCCGTGAGCGGCTTGCGGGGGTCGTGCAGGCGCTTGAGCGGATGGACGCCGGTGTCTACGGCGTCTGCGCGACCTGCGGGACCCAGATCCCCGAGGCGCGCTTGGAGGCCCGGCCGCTGTCCGTCCAGTGCGTCAGCTGCGCCGCCGCACATCGGTGACGCGCCGTTCGGGATGAGGGCGGTTGACCTCGTCGCCCGCAAGCGCGACGGCGGGGAGCTGACGCGCGGCGAGCTGGGCTGGCTCGTCTCCGGGTACCTGGGTGGCCGGGTCACGGAGGGCCAGATGGCGGCCCTGCTCATGGCCGGCGTGCTGCGCGGGTTCAGCGACGCGGAGGCCCGCGCCCTCACCGCGGTGATGGTGGACAGCGGCGTGACACTCGATCTGTCCGGATTGCCCGGTCCGACGATCGACAAGCACTCGACCGGCGGCGTCGGCGACGCCACGACGCTGCTGGTTGCTCCGCTCCTCGCCGCCGCCGGCGCGTACGTGGTGAAGCTGGCGGGGCGGGGTCTGGGCCACTCTGGGGGGACGATCGACAAGCTGGAGTCGATTCCTGGCCTCCGCGTGCATCTGGAGCCCGACGAGCTGCTGCGCGTCGCGCGGGACGCCGGCTGTGTGGTGGCGGCGCAGACCGAACAGCTCGTCCCGGCGGACCGAGCGCTCTACGCCCTGCGCGACATGACCGGAACCGTGGCCTCAACCGCGCTGATCGCCTCCAGCGTGATGTCGAAGAAGCTCGCCGCCGGTGCCGGGACGATCGTGCTGGACGTGAAAGCGGGCGCTGGGGCATTCGTGCCCACCGTCGAGGGCGCGCGGGCTCTCGCGCGGCTCTGCGTCGGGATCGGTCACGACGCCGGCCGCCGGTGCGTCGCGATCGTGTCGGCGATGGACACGCCGCTGGGAACCGCCATCGGCAGCGCGCTGGAGGTGGCCGAGTGCGTGCGGCTGCTTGAGGGCCCGCCGGCTGGGCGTCTCGCCGGGGTCGCGTTGGAGCTGGCCGCGCTGGCGCTGTCCCTGGCGCGGGGTGACGACTCCGTCCGGGTGAGACAAGACCTGGCAGCCTTGTGGTCACGCGGTGCGGCGCTGGAGCGGCTGGCCCGGATGATCGCCGCGCAGGGCGGCGACCCGCGCGTGTGCGAGAACCCCGCGGCGACGCTGCCCCGGGCTCCGGTCCGCCTTGAGGCGCTCGCCTCCCGCGCGGGCGTCGTCACGCACACGCCCGCCCGCGCTCTCGGCGAGCTGGCCGTTGCGCTGGGTGCCGGGCACGTCGACCCAGCCGCCGGCATCGAGCTGCGCGCGCAGGTCGGCGACCCGGTCGAGGCCGGGCAGCCGCTCGCTGCCGTCCACGCCCGCACCCGATCCGATGCCGCCCATGCGGTCACGCGCCTGACCGAGCTGATCGAGATCGGCGAAGAGGCCGACCCCGCGCCGACCGTCCTGGACGTCGTACGACCATAGATTGTCGGGGGCCGAGGGGTCGCGCCTCGTCGGGTTCCGCTCGCGAGGAGCCTTTTAGGTCGCTGCACCCGAC
>JBOGEA010000545.1:0-2812 GCA_050743205.1 Egibacteraceae bacterium
GTCGGGTTCCGCTCAGCGCTTCACCCTTTTAGGTCGCTGCACCCGACGAGGCGCGACCCCATACGACAGTTCTCACACATGTGCTTAGAGAAGGGGACGCGGTGAGCGCGGTCCAGGTCCGTGACCTGCTCGTGCGCCATTCGGCGCGCCTGATCGTCGGGCCGGTGTCGTTCACCGTCCCTGCCGGTGCGACCCTGGGTCTGCGGGGTCCCTCGGGGGCGGGCAAATCCACCGTGCTGCGGGCTCTGGTGGGGCTGCTGCCCGGGGAGTTCAAGGTCGCCGGGGACGTGCGTGTGCTCGGCGTCGACGTGCGGGCGCCGCGGGTCGACCTGCCCGCGCTGCGCGCCCGAGCGGTGCTCGTCGGTCAGACACCGGTCGTCTTTCCGGCGTCCATCCTCGCCAACACCGCGTTCGGGCTGCGCCACACGGCGCGGTCCTCCCGCACCGCACTGCGAGCCCGGATCGAGGCCGCGCTGAAGGAGGCGGGGCTGTGGTCTGAGGTGTCGGATCGGCTCGACGCCCCCGCCGCGCGGCTGAGCGTGGGCCAGCAGCAGCGCCTGTGCCTGGCCAGAGCGCTGGCGCTCGATCCCGCCCTCCTGCTGCTCGACGAGCCCACCAGCTCTTTGGACCCCGCGGCCACCGCCACCGTGGAGGCGGCCGTCGCCGGCCTGCGAGGGCAGCGCAGCGTCCTGATCGTCTCCCACGACCACGACCAGCTCGACCGCCTCTGCGACACCGTCCTCGCTCTCCCCGACCGCCCCCACCCCACCTGAGCCCATCGACGGGCAGTGTTGGGGAGGTTGGTACCCCTGGGAGGCTTCCTGCTGGCCGTCGCGGGAGCGGATGCGCGAGATCCGCGCGGCCGAGCTTGCGCGGGCGCTGGAGATCCTCCGGGTGGCCGACCACTCCGTGCTCGGCGATCCGGACTTTGGCTACGTCGAGCGCTTCTACGGCGACGGCTCCGAGCTGGTGGCGAGCTGTTTCTCCAACGTCCGCCCGCTGAGCCGGCCGAGCGCCTCGCGCCCATCGTCCGGGTCGAACAACCCGACGTCATGACCTCCCCCGAGAAGGCGGCTACCCGCGCCCCGGCCACATCCGCCGCCTGCTCGTAAGCGGCCCGGGCGGAGGCGGGAAAGTTGTGGGATGCAGCACCTCGGCGGCCCCTGCCGGCACTCGGCGGACATAATGCGGGGGAGGAGGACATGATGACTATTATCGCGACTACGTCGCAGGGAACGCAGACGAAGCTGTCCGATGACGCGCTGGAGCGGTTCCGGGGTCAGCTCCGAGGGCCGGTGCTGACCGCGGCCGATCCAGGGCATGAAGCGGTTCGCGAGGTGTTCAACACCATGTATGCGGGCGGCCGTCCCGCGCTCACCGTCCTGTGCGCGGGCACAGCCGACGTCATCGACGCGGTGAACTTCGCGCGTGAGCAGGATCTGCTGGTGGCTGTGCGCGGTGGGGGGCACTCGGTCGCCGGGCTGTCGGTCGTCGATGGCGGCATGCTGATTGACCTGTCGCCGATGCGCGGCGTCCAGGTCGATCCTCAGCGGCGGCTCGCCCATGTGCAGGGCGGCGCGCTGTGGGGTGACCTGGACCGCGAGACCCAGGCCTTCGGTCTCGCCACGCCTGGTGGCGTGAATTCCGAGACCGGTGTCGCCGGACTCACGCTCGGCGGCGGGTACGGGTGGATCCGCCGCAAGCATGGGCTGTCGTGCGACAACCTCGTGGAGGCACAGGTCGTCTGCGCCGACGGCCAGGCCCGGAGGGCGTCGGCCGGCAACAACCCTGATCTGTATTGGGCGATCCGAGGCGGCGGCGGGAACTTCGGCATCGTCACGTCCTTCACGTTCCGGCTGCACCCGCTGGGCCCGATCGTGCCGTTCGCCGCCGTCTTCTATCCGGTGGAGACGGCGGCGGACATCCTGCGCGGCTGGCGTGACTATGCCGTCCAGGCTCCGGACGAGGTCACCTCTGTCGCCCTCACGGTCACGTTCCCTGCCGACCCGCGCATCCCCGCGGAGATCCACAACCGACCTTGCACGATTGTGGCCGCGGTCTATGCGGGAGACGTCGACGAGGGGATGAAGACCCTGCAGCCGCTGCGCGAGCTCAGCACATCTCTGGCTGACATGTCCCAGCCGATGCCGTATACCGCTGTGCAAGCCGGCTTCGACCATTTCTTCCCACGCAACCAGCTCCGGGCCTACTGGAAGTCCGAGTACCTGAGCGAACTCTCTGACGCGGCGATCGAGGTGATCGCGGCGAAGGCCCTCGACCGGCCGTCCCCGCTCACACTGGTCGCCGCGCTCCACATGGGCGGAGCCATCAACCGCGTCGGGCCGCAGGACACGGCGTTCGCGGAGCGATCGGCGCCATTCCTGGTCACGACCGACGCATACTGGACAGATCCCGCACGGGACAGTGACATGATCGCCTGGGTCCGGTCGGCGTGGGATGACATCCGCGGGTTCGGAACAGGAGGCATCTACCTGAACTTCACGGCACTCGCGGACGAGGCGACTAACGCGGGCATAGAAAGCGCGTTCGGGCAGAACCTGCGCCGCCTCGCCGAAATCAAGGCCACCTACGATCCGGACAACTTCTTCCGGCTCAACAACAACATCGTCCCAGCGCACCCTTGACCCCTGCAGGCTGGGGCGCAGCCCGGTGAGGGCTCACCGCGTCCAGTCGAGTCGCCAGGGGGAGTTTCACCCCCTGGCGCTCCAGGAACCGGACATAAGCCTCTCGGCTTATCCGGCTCGCGTCATCCAGCGCTGTACGGTGGCGCCAGCCGCCAGTGGGCGAACAG
>JBOGEA010000546.1:0-2778 GCA_050743205.1 Egibacteraceae bacterium
CACCCACCCACCCTGAAGGAAGAGCGGAACCCGACGAGGCGCCACCCTGGTCATGGCAGCTCCACATGACTGTGGTCGCCGAGCATCAGGCGGTAGGCGCGGGGCTTGCGCTGACTCAACCCCACTTCGACCTCGCGGCCGATCAGAGAGTCCTCGATGCGGCGGATGTCGCGGATGACGGTGTGGGCGAGGATCACGGAGTGCTCGATCTCGCTGTTCTCGATCAGGCAGCCGGCCGCGATCGCGGTGTAGGGGCCGACGAACGTGTTCACCAGCCGGGTGCCCGCCCCGATGATGGCAGGGCCGCGCACGACGCTGTTGACCAGCTCGGCCCCCTCCTCGACGACGACGCGGCCGACGACCTCGCTGCCCACGCCGATCTCGCCGGCGATACGGGACTCCAGCGCGTCGAGCACGGTGCGGTTGGCCTCGAGCAGGTCGTACCGCTTGCCGGTGTCCTTCCACCAGCCGTCAATGATCTGCGACTCGACCTGCTCGCCGCGGTCGATCAGCCATTGGATCGCGTCGGTGATCTCCAGCTCGCCCCGCGCGCTGGGTGTGATCGACCGGGCGGCGTCGAGGATGCGCGGGGAGAACAGGTACACGCCGACGAGCGCGAGGTCGCTGCGCGGGACCTTCGGCTTCTCGACGAGCCTGACGACATGGCCGTCGCCGTCCAGCTCGGCGACGCCGTAGCGCTCGGGGTCCCCGACCTTCGCGAGCAGGATCTGCGCGGTCGGGCGGCGAGCCTCGAACTGGCGGACGAACCGCTCGATCCCGCCGGTCAGGACGTTGTCGCCGAGATACATGACGAAGTCGGAGGCGCCCAGGTAATCCGCCGCGGTCAGCACGCAGTGCGCGAGCCCGAGCGGTGCGGGCTGATGGATGTACGTCACGTCGATGCCCAGCCGGGAGCCGTCGCCGACGTGCGCGCGGATCTGCTCGTGCGTCTCGCCGACGATGATCCCGACGTCGGTGATCCCCGCCCGGGCGATCGACTCCAGCCCGTAGTCGAGGATCGGCTTGTTGGCGACGGGAACGAGCTGCTTCGCGCTGGTGTGGGTGATCGGGCGCAGGCGGGTGCCCGATCCGCCCGCGGGGACCAGAGCCTTCACGCCTGTCGCCCTCCTTGTGAGGCTATGCGGCCCCGCACGTGATGATCGAATCGTCTGAGCCTCGGTACCCGCCACCAGGTGGCGCCACGGCTAGGGGCGCCGCGCCTTCCCGGGCCACGCTGGAGGCGGGCAGCACCGGCCCGCTCGATGAAAAGTCACCCGTGCGGAAGGCCTCGAACAGCGCCGCAGCCTGCTCAGGCTGCAGCTCCAGGTATGAGGCGACGCGACGCGGGCTCTCCACGGAGGGGACCGTCCACATCGTGATGCGCTCGGCCTCCAGGTCACGGAACGTGTAGGCGATCTGGCGCATCTGGGTGAGGCCGAATCCCCGGTCGGTCTCCAGCGTCCTGCCCACCGAGCGGACGACGTCGAACAGCTTCTGAGGCTGCAGGATCGTGCCGGCGCTCGTGGCCTTTCGCGCCAACTCTCGGATGAACCGCTGCTGGCGGGCGATCCGGCCGAGGTCGCTGTCGATGTAACGAGCCCGGACGAACCCCACAGCGCGGGCGCCGTCCAGCGTCACGCAGCCGGCCGGCAGGTCGACACCAGCGTGCCGGTCCCGGATCGGCTCGTCGAGGTAGAACGAGACGCCACCGACCGCATCGACGACGTCGATGAAACCGGCCAGGTTGATCCGCACGAAGTGGTCGATCGGGACGCTCGTGAGCCCGCGGACCGTCTGGACGAGGCAGGTCGGTCCGCCGATGCGCTGTTCCTCGCCGATCTGGTACGCCTCGTTGATGCGTCCGCGGCTGCCGTCGCAGCGCGTGACGAGCAGGTCCCGCGGGAAGCTGAGCAGCTCCGCGCGGCCATGCCCGGGATCGAGGCGCGCCAGGATGATCGTGTCCGTGCGGTCGCCCTCCTCCTCCTCGGTGCCCAGGGCCTGCAGCTGCCGCGGGGTGAGCCCCTCGCGGCTGTCCGATCCCACCACCAGCACGTTGAGGACCTCATCGATCTCCTCCACATGCTCGGCGTCCATGAGGCCGTCGCGGTCCTGCGCGCTGCGCAGTCCCCAGACATCGATGCGCAGGATCGACTGACTGCCTGCCCACACCAGCACGGCGACCGCCGCCATGAGTCCCAGGCCGATCGCCGTGACGACGCTCGTCACCGTGATGCCGAGCAGCCGCCAGTCCGGTCGGCCGCCGCGGGGTCGTCCCCCGCGGAGCACGGGCCCGAACGGCGTGGCCTTTCGGGTGCGACCGGGTGTGGTCACCAGCGGAGGGTCCCCCTGACGCGGTCTAAGAAGGCAGAACAGCGGACGTTTCTGCCCCAGCCCCCACCATTCGGATCATTCTGCAAAACCGTAGCATCCACCGCCTATCTCAGCCCTCCAGGCATGTACGGCGATACACGCACGGGCGCCGCGACCCGGTGGCCACAGGGCGGGCGCCCCCCGACCGTAGCATCACGCCTGCTCCCCAGCCCGCAATACAGGTGCTGGATCGCGGCGCTATTCCGCCGACATCCAGCACACAACCCTCCGGCGTCCGTGGCTGCGGCATCGCTCACGGCAAGCGCCGAACACGACCGGGACGACGAGTCTTCGACCCACCAGCGGGGCTTCGCCCCGGCCCGACGAGCCATGGACCGGAGGGACGGTGGCGCGTGGAGTTGACCGAGGTTGTGTGCTGGATAGGCGACGTATACGTCGCCTATCCAG
>JBOGEA010000547.1:0-2775 GCA_050743205.1 Egibacteraceae bacterium
GGCCGTGGCCTCGTCGAGGGGCCGGTTGACCGCGACGATTCCCCCGAACGCGCTGACGGGGTCGCCCGCGAGCGCGCGGGCGTAGGCCTCGGCCAGCGACGCGGCCACGGCCAGCCCCGCCGGGTTCGCCAGCCACGCCGTCGACGCGTCATCCGGCAGTGCATCGACCTCGCCCACCGCGTGGACAGGGAACTCGGCGTCTCCTGACCGGTACCCGGCGATGCGCAACCCCTGGGCGTACCGGTTTCAGACGCACATCCGCCCGCAATCGTTCGGTAACGTATGTCGATGACTGTTCAAGACGACGCCCGGGAGTTCGAGCTGGTCCGGCTCTTCAATCTCACCGTTCCCGGCGAGCGCAAGCGGAGCGACCTGGACGCCATGCTGAGAGCGGATGGCCTGGAGATTCCGTTCGAACTCAAGTCCACGACTGGAGGCTCGATCTCCACGGTCCGCGACTTCGGTCCTGACCACATTGCGAAATGGAAGAATCTGCACTGGATCTTCGGGTTCTACAGCCGCGGCGGGACGCCCCTGCTTCACTGCCACTACGCCTCACCCGCCCGAATGGCTCCTTGGATCGAACAGATGGAGCGCTACATCCGCCCAGACATCATCCTTGCGAATCACGCTCCGGAGCTGGTGACCGAGTCGATGCTTCTGCGGATCTTCGGCGACAGAACTGCCTTCACGCTGGATGACGCCAAACGGATTCAGAAGAAACAGTATGACGCAGCGCAGTACCGGGAGCGGATGGACCTGCCGAACGGGTACTCACAGCAGCGGATGCTGGAGATGCTGCAGGATCGGTGCCGCTACGTCATCCGTCGGGGCTCGACATTGAACAATCCCCATATTCCCCAATCTTACTTCGCGGGTTGGGAGCGCATCGTCGAGAACCATGCCATTCGGCTTCGGGAACTCGTGCGCGAGGCCCTGGGTACGGCGTGAGGAGTCAGCTCGCCGCAAGAGCTGCCTTGACGGATCGCGCGACCGCGTACGCGACCGGAGGCGCCACGGCGTTTCCGATCTGACCGAGGGCCATATAGGTCGCGCCCTGGAACGGCCACGACTCCGGGAAGCCCTGCAGGATGGCGCAATCCTCCACTGAGAGGCGGAAATGGCCGTTCTTGGCCACGAAGACCCGTGCGCGCTCACGTGTTGGAGCAACGCCGTTAGGCCAGATCCCAAGCCGCTCCCATCTTCGCTGGGCTGACACGCTGCTCAGAACCGACGTCGTGTGACGGGGACCGGTGAGGCAGCTCCGTATAGTAGGAGCCAGGCCATCGAAGCCGATGTCTCCAAGACCGAGCGCTGCGCGCGCTCCCATGCACGCAGGCTCACCGCCCAGCACGGGATCACCGAACGGCGCATGAGTGGGCTGGGGTGGAACGAAGGCAGCGGCTGCATACGCGCTGCGGAAGCCCACGAAAAAGATCCGCCGGCGCACCTGCGGAACCCCGAACCGCTCGGCGCACAGCTCGAATCGGTGAACCGTGTACTCGCGCTCGAGCGGCGCGAGGATCGCGGACGAGACGTAGCCCTCGAACTTCCGTGCCCCCAACGCGGGCACGTTCTCGGCGACGAAAGCCAGAGGCCGTACAGACAGGATGGCGGACACGAACGTGGGGAAGCCGTCGCGAATGTCCTTCGCGCCGCGCTGGCGCCCCGCCATCGAGAACGGCTGGCAGGGAGGCCCTCCGTGCAGGACGTCGACGTGGCCTGCGTATCGCCTCCAGTCGATGGTGGTGACGTCGCCTTCCCGTCCCCCGAACACCTCCCACTCCGGGTGGGCCTTCTGCAGAGTCATCGCGGCGTCGTCCAGCAGCTCATAGGACGCGACGTGCGTGTAGCCCGCCCGGTCGAATCCGAGATCCAGGCCACCGCCTCCGCTGAACAGCGACAGCGCCCGCAGACCGTGGACCGCGAGGCGCGGCATGAGGCTCTCCGGATCCAGGCTCGGCGTATTGATCGGGTGGAGCGGAGGTGGCCCATCACCGCGCAGCGCCTTCAACTTGGCGGTCCGAGACTCCTGTGAGATGCGCCGGTAGGCGGCCCGCCGCTCGTCGGTCAGGTCCCAAGGCTGATGGTGAGCATGTGCGCCGCTCATCGAATCCCTCCCCTGTGATTCATGGCAGCGTAACGCCCGGGTGCGACAGAACCAACGCAGTGGTCCGTCGGGTGAGGCCGGCTCATCCAGCGGGGGCCGCTCGGCGGTCCCTGACCGCGGCGGCGATCCGCTCCGCCGCCTCGCGCGGCTCCTCATGCTCCCACACGCGGAACGAGACCCACCCCGCCTCGGCCAGCCGCCGGTCGGTGTCGGCGTCCCGGTCCTGGTTCGCGGCGATCTTCGCGCTCCAGTAGTCGGCGTTCCGCTTCGCCGCCGTCCAGTGCCATGGGCATCCGTGCCACCAGCACCCGTCGATGTACACGGCTACCCGCTCACGGACGAATACGAGGTCGGCGGTCCGTCGCAGCTGGGGCAGGGGTCTGGCGCCCACGCGGTAGCGCAGCCCGAGCCGGTGAACCGCGGAGCGCACCGCCAGCTCGGGTCCCGTGTCGCGGCTGCGATTGGCGACCATGGTCTCGCGGCTCGTCCTGGTCGAAGCCCACGAGCCAGGCGGCGGCTGCCACACCTCATCCGGCATGCGCGTCACGATACCCGGCCCACCCTCCTGGCGGGGCTGCGCCCCAGCCCGACGGGTCATGGACGGGAGGGACGGCGACGTGCGGAGTTGGCGACGGTTCTGTGCTGGATCGCGGCGGAATACCGCC
>JBOGEA010000548.1:0-2765 GCA_050743205.1 Egibacteraceae bacterium
CCGCCGTGCCCAGCACGCTGGCCGGGGACAGCGCGAGCACGTGGGCGCTCTGGGCGATCCAGAACCCAGCACCGGTGGCCTGCGCGCCCGGCGGGCCGACCCAGACCGCGACCGGGACGCGGCTGATGATGATGGCCTCGACCAGCGACAGCAGGTCACCGCCGATCGCGCCGGGTGTGTCGAGGCGGATGACGAGAACCTCGGCGTCCCGCTGGTTGGCGCTGGCGATCGCGTCGGCTACGAACCCGGCCACGGTGCCGTCGATCAGGCCCCCGACCTCGATGATGTCGATCGTGCCGCCATCTGGCTGGAGACCCCACGCCGCGGCGGAGCCCAAACCGAGCGAGAAGAGCAGCGCGGCGAGCAGGATGCGCAACCACGCCAAACAGGCCAGACCCCCCACCCCACCCACTGTTGACGGAACGACGCGCATGGGAAGTGAGTGTAGTGGGCAGGCGTGACAGCGACCGTCGGGGTATGACTGGAGGTGTGGATATCACGAATCTCTTGGACCCGCGCCTGCTGATCGTCACCGGCAAGGGCGGCGTGGGGAAGTCGACCGTCTCCGCGGCTCTGGCCGTGGCCGCCGCGCACACGGGGCGGCGGACGTGCCTGGTCGAGGTCGAGGGCCGGCAGACCTTCTCGCAGCTGTTCGAGACTGCCCCATGGGACTTCACCGAGCGCGAGTTCCGGCCTGGCCTGTGGGGACTGTCGATCGACCCGGACGCGTCGCTCGCCGAGTATCTGGGGATGTTCTACGGGGCGCGGCGGCTGTCGAGGCTGGTCGCCGGCTCCACCGCGGTCGAGTTCGCGACGGCGGCCGCGCCTGGGATCAAGGATGTGCTCCTGATCGGCAAGGTCAAGGAGATGGAGCGCCGCCGTGATCCCGACGGGCGCTTCCGCTACGACCTCATCGTCGTCGACGCCCCGCCCACCGGCCGGATCGTGCGCTTCCTCCGCGCCCCCGAGGCGACGACCGAGCTGGTCACCATGGGACCCATCAGGGCGCAGGCGCAGCAGGTCATCGACCTGCTGCGCGACGCCGAGCGCACGCATGTCCAGCTCGTCACGCTGCTGGAGGAGATGCCCGTCGCGGAGACGATCGAGGCCGCCGGGGCGCTGCGTGGGCTGGGTGTGACGCTCGGCCCGCTGCTCGTGAACTGCGTGCTGCCCGAGCGCTTCGACGAGCAGAGCAGCAAAGCGCTGCGCGACGACCTGCACCCGGCCGAGCTGGCCGCTGTCCTGGACGAGGCGGGGGCGGATCTGGACGAGCAGGCCGCCGGGGCGCTGCGCGAACTCGGCGCCGCACACCTGGAGCGGCTGGAGCTGCAGCGGCAGATGCGCGCGACGCTGGAGGACGCGCTGGGGATGGACACGCTGGAGCTGCCCTACGTCTACGGCACCGAGTTCGGTTCCCACGCGGTGTCGGCGATCGCCGCGGTGATCGAGGAGGCCATCACGTGAGCGCCGCGCTGTCCGAGGCCCGCCACCGGAGCCTGACCCAGGTCGTGGAGGAGCGCGGCGTGATCGTCTGCACCGGCGCGGGTGGGGTGGGCAAGACCACGACCGCCGCGGCCCTGGCAGTGTCCGCGGCACGACGGGGCCGGCGGACGATCGTCCTGACGATCGACCCAGCCCGGCGGTTGGCGCAGGCGCTGGGGCTGGAGCGGTTGGGCTCGGCGCCGCGCCCGGTCGACGGCGTGCCGGGTTTGGACGCGATGATGCTGGACATGAAGCGGACCTTCGACGACGTGATCGACCGGCACGCGCCGGACTGGCGCCGGGCCGAGCGCATCAAGAGCAACCGCTTCTACACGCAGCTGTCGGACTCGCTGGCCGGAACGCAGGAGTACATGGCGATGGAGAAGCTGTACGAGCTCCACGCCAGCGGCGGCTACGACTGCCTCGTGGTCGACACCCCGCCCACGCGCAGCGCGCTGGACTTCCTGGACGCGCCCAAGCGCCTCACCGACTTCCTGGAGGGACGCTTCCTGTCCACATTCCTGGGTCCCGGGATCAGCGCGGGCAGGACGTTCGGGCGCTTCGCGACGTTCGGCAGCGGTCTGTTCCTGAAAGCCGCGTCGCGTATCACAGGCGCGGCGCTGCTGGAGGACCTGGCGGACTTCTTCCAGTCGTTCGAGGGCATGTACGAGGGCTTCAAAAGCCGCGCTCAGGCCACCTACCGGCTGCTCCAGAGCCCCGTGTCCGCCTTCGTCGTGGTCGCGATCCCGCAGGCGCCCGCCCTGCGCGAGGCGCGCTACTTCCTGCGCCGGCTGGCCCAGGACGGCATGCCGACGGCCGGGCTGGTCGTGAACCGCACGACCCCCGCGCTGCCCGCCAGCCTGAACGGCCTGACCCGCCCACGGGCCGACGCCGCCGCCTCCAGGCTGGCCGACGGCGGCCCTGAGCAGCGCGCCGCCGCCGCGCTGCTGCGGCTGGCCGCCGACCGCGCCGAGGTCCACCGTCGGGAGCAGCAGGCGATCGCCGCCGCCCTCCACGGCGTGGACCCGCGCGCCCTGGTCGAGGTGCCGCTGATGGCGTCCGACGTCCACGACCTGGCCGGCCTGGAGGCGCTGTCGGCACACCTGCTCGCCAGCGGCCGTTGACCATCGCATGAGCCCGCCTGGAGCGCCGCGCCTTCTGCGTACGCGGATGCTCCACAAGCCACAGAGCGTCGGCTTGCACGCAACTGCCACACAGCTTGCACACCGGCGAGGCACTCTTCTGCTGGGATGGGGCGGCCTGACCACGGTGTTAGGGGCCTG
>JBOGEA010000549.1:0-2753 GCA_050743205.1 Egibacteraceae bacterium
GCGGGCGGCGGGCGTGGGAGGGGTTCGACGCGCTGCGCGCCCGCTGCGTGCGCGATCGTGTGCCGCTGCTGGCGTTCTCCGGCGAGGCCGCGCCCGACGCCGAGCTGACCGCGCTGTCGACCGCGCCTGCGGGCGTGGTCGCCGACGCGTTCGCCTACCTGGTCCAGGGCGGGGTGGAGAACACGGCGGGCCTGGTCCGGTTCGTCGCCGACACGCTGCTGCGGACCGGCTACGGGTTCGACCCGCCGGTGGCGCTGCCCGAGGAGGGGGTGCACGGCTCGCGCGCCCACGACCCGCAAAAACCTACCGTCGGCGTCGTCTTCTACCGCACGCACTGGATGAGCGGGAACACCGCGTTCGTCGACGCCCTGTGCGACGCGATCGAGGCCGCCGGCGCGAACGCGGTGGCGGCCTTCACCTACTCGCTGCGGTCGCCCGTCGCCAGACGAGGCGTACGTTGAAGTGTGCCTCCACCGCGGTCTTCGCCACGGCTACGCCCGCCCCGGCGTTGAGTTTGATCCCGAACTCTACCTCGTGCTCGTCTGGGGCGAACTCCCGCAGCGCGTCGATGACGGCCCGGATTGTGGGCCGAGCCGCAGCCAACGCCTCGTCCAGCCGCTTCCCGGCCTCGATCACGCCGTTGTCGTTGCGTGCGATGCGCTCGAGGCCGAACGCCTGCTCGTCGACCTCGACGAGCAGCGCCGACCCGTTCACCGTCTCGAACCGCACCAGGTCACTCCCGACCACGTGGCCATCCGGCTCGTCTCCCACTCACGCCTCAGTCTGCCCCGGCGAACCGGGTTTCGGCAGCGAAGAGCCCTAAAGGGCTTCGCCTTGGACCGCCAGCCACCGACAACAACTGTTGTGCGCCAAAAACCCCGGCGCACAACAGTTGTTGTCGCTCCGCTGACTGAAATCCGCCCACCGGGACCGGGCAGGTCACCCTCATGCCCGGAGGAGAGGCCTATGTCTCAGAGGCCATTGGGTCTTGACAGTCGTTGTAGCCTGGTGGCAGGAGGAGTCCGGTATCCGGACGAATCCGGTGAGCCTTAGGCCCCGCTTCGGCGGGGCCTTCGTGCGTTCCTGCCCTCGGCAGCAGCCAGCAGTGGCAGTGGACCACCCTCGGCGTGATGCGCTGCCAAAGCGCGTCGTTGGCGTGAGCGGCCCGCTCGTCCCGTGCGGGATGGCACCTGATCCTTCGGTAGAGGAACGCGATCAGGTCTGCGGCCTGCACCAAACGGCTCGCCCCAGAGGGGGCGAAGTGCATGGTGTCCACGATATGGCGGAGCTGGCGGGCTCGGTAGCCAGTCGTGGCGAAGCGCTGAAAGTGCCACAGCTTCTGACGACACTCATCGGCCTGGGCAACCTGGTCCGCGATGACCAACACGCTCTGACCGTCGCGGTGAGCCTCGGCACGCTCGTCGATACGTTCGAGGAGATGCGGTAGAACTACTGCATACAGGTCGTCAGGATGGGTGGAATGATGCTTGAGGCGGGGGATGTAGACCCCTCGCAGGATGACGTCGATGTCGAAGGAGGCGATGGCCTCGAAAGCGTCGTTGTAAACGCCGATCCGGGCACGTGGCATATGCGCTAGGAGCTGCCAATCGCCTTTCGCCTGGAAGAGGTCGTGCCCGTGAAGCTCTGCCCTTGGATCAATTCCGTGGGCGATCGCAGCTTTTTCTATGACAGCATCGAGCGCCTCTGTCAGTGAGCTGATCACCCTCTCGGGGCACAGAAGAGCCGCGATCCAGTACTCGGTATGATTGTACGACTCATCCACATAGGCGAGCAGCATCCTGCGCCTCCGCGTTCGTTTCTCACCTAAGGCCACTGCTGTTCCTGAATATCGGCGCATCTTCACAGGTCAGCGGTGCAGGATGCAAACACCACTCGCGGACACGCGCTCTTCAACGCCCGCGACGACGAACCCGCGGGTCAGCACAAGGAACAGACGGAACCGGGGGTGGGTCGACCGGCCATCAGATGGGCCCGATGGCCCGGAGACTCGGCAGGTGCAGCGCAACGCGCGGGATGCCGGGCGATCGAATGCCAGCGTCATCTGACGCGGGTGCCCTTAGCGTTGACGGGGTGGTGGGGTGGGGGTTAGGGTCGGGGGACGGGGCGGTGGGAGACAGGAAGCCGGTGGGAGTCCGGCGCGGTCCCGCCACTGTGACCGGGGAGCGACCTCCGAGGATGCCACTGCGCCGCGCGGCGTGGGAAGGCCGGGGGGAGCGTGGATCCGCCAGCCAGGAGACTGGCCCGCCGCCTGTCATGCCGACGCTGGGGACGACGGATCCCCGGAGGAGGTGGCTGCCGGTGACCGCTGCCCGTCTGTCCGGCCGTGAGCTGGCCGTGCCCGCGCTGGGGGCGCTCGTGTTCGCGCTGCTGATGCTGTATGCCATCGGGTTCGACCAGGGCGTGCTCGTGTCGCCGGTCACCCACGCGATGGCCGACAGGGGCGGTGTGCTCCACGAGTTCTTCCACGACGCCCGGCACCTGCTGGGCATCCCCTGCCACTAGGTTGGGCTTCAGTCCCGCGCTGGGGCGCGGTCTGATTGCCGGGGTGCTTGCGGGGCTGGCGTCCGTGCTCGGGTATCCGCCAGGCCTGTCGACTGGTCGCGATCCGGCAAGGTCCTGGCCCGGCGCGCTGGGGTCTGCCCGCTGCTGGGCGGCGCGCCCGCCGCCGGCTACGAGATCCGTCACGGCCGGGTCAGGCGCACCGGAGGCGCGATGCTGCTGGAGCCGGGTGA
>JBOGEA010000550.1:0-2721 GCA_050743205.1 Egibacteraceae bacterium
GACCACCACCGCGTCACGCTCGGCCCCGGCCCGGCCCAGGGAGATCTCGATGCGACCCAGCGCGAACTCCCCGGCCCGCACGACCTCGGCGGCCACCGCGGCCCCACGCTGCCGGGCCGCGGCCGCGGTGACGGCCCGTTGCCGAGCCACCCGCTCCGCCTGGGCGCTGCGCCGCAACCCGTCGGCCCGCCCGGCCAGCGCCCGGACGCGCTCCTCGGCGGTACGCAGCGCCAGCCGGGCTTCGACCTCCTCGCTGCGCGCGGTGGCCAGCGCCGCCACGGCCTCGTCGCGTTGCGAAGTGTCCAGCTCGCCGTCGGCCGGCTCGTCCTGGGCCAGCCGCAACCGCTCCTCCAGCTCCGCCAGGCTGCTCAGCGCGCCGGCCCGCCGCTGCTGCATCTCGTCGCGCTGGCGGTGCAGCCGGTCGGCTTCGGCGGAGGCGGACCGGGCCGCCTGGCCCAGCCGGGCGAGTTGCTCGGCCACCGCGGCCAGGTGCACGTCCGACTCGTGCCGGGCAGCCAGGGTGCCGTCGACGTCCTCGGCGCGGTCTGCCTCCTCGGCGCGGGCACCGTCGAGCTCGGCGGCCAGCCGTTGCACCAGGGTTTCCGACTCGGCCAGCCGGATCTGGCCGTCCTCGACGGCGGCCTGCACCTCGATGACGCTCTGGCTGCGGCCCGATCCGCCCTGCGCCCAGTCGGCGCCGAGCACGTCGCCGTCGACGGTCACGGCGCGCGTGGTGGGCTGGGCGGCCGCTAAAGCCCGGGCGGCGTCCAGGTCGCCGACCACCGCGGTGCGCTCCAGCAGCCGGTGCAGCGCGGGGCGCAGCCCCTCCGGGGCCGCCACCAGATCCACCGCCCACCGCGCACCACCCGGCAGCTGCGGCCAGGCCGACCGGTCCACCGTGGCCGGTGCACCGCCGACGAGCAGGCCGGCGCGGCCGGCCTCCTGCTCGCGCAACAGGGCCAGCGCCGCGGCTGCCACATCGACATCAGAGACTGCCAGCGCGTCTGCCGCGGCACCCAGAGCGGCCGCCACGGCGGCCTCCGCACCGGGATCCACGGTGAGCAGCGCGGCGATCGAGCCCTGCAGGCCGGGCAACCCGGCGGCCAGCAGCGTCTGCGAACCGTCCTTGCGGGCCAGGCCCAGCGACAGGGCTTCCACCCGGGCCCGCCACGACGCCCGCTGCTGCTCCGCTTCCCGGTGTGCTGCGGTGAGCTCAGCGGCTCGCTGCGCGGCGATGGCATGCGCGGCCACCGCCGCCTTGTGCCGCTCGTCGAGCCCCACCTGGCCGGCCTGCACGGTGTCGATCGCGTGCTGCAGCTCGTCGAATTCCCGCTGGGCGCCCGCCGCCCGCTCCCGGGCATCGGCCAGCGTGCTGGACAGCCGCTCGATCTCCTCAGCGGTGGCGCCCGACGTGGAGCGCAGCGCCTCGACCTGGCCGGCCAGCCGGGCCAGCCCCTCCCGCCGATCGGCGAGGGCCCGCGCCGCGGCCAGGTGGGCCCGCTCGGCGTCGGCGACGGTCTGCTCCAGCTCGGCGCGCCGCTCCAGGGCACCGGACAGCATCACCCTGGCCTCGTCCACCACCGCGTGCAGCTCAGCCTCGGTGGCCTGCGCGGCTGCGGCCTCGCGCTCCAGCTCGTCGGGGTCGCGACCGGGGCGGTGCTGCTCTCTGGGAGCGGACAGGTGCTTGGCTCGCTGCTCCGCCAACCGCACCGTGCCGCGCAGCCGCTCGGCCAGCGCCGAGAGCCGGTACCAGGTGTCCTGCGCCGCCGCGAGCCGCGGTGTGGTGGCGTCGAGCTGCTGCTCCAGGCGGGATTGCCGGGCGCGGGCCGCGTCCAGCGCGCCCTCGACCTCAGCCCAGCGGAACCTGGCGGCCGTCTCATCAGCCTCTTCCCGGGCCAGCTCCGCGCGCAGCGTCACCAGGTCGTCGGCGTGCAGCCGCAGCCGGGCGTCGCGCAGCTCGGCCTGCACGGCCTGGGCCCGCCGCGCGATCTCGGCCTGCTTGCCCAACGGCTTGAGCTGGCGGCGCAGCTCGGCGGTGAGGTCGGCCAGCCGGGTGAGGTTAGCCTGCATCGCCTCCAGCTTGCGCAGCGCCTTCTCCTTGCGCTTGCGGTGCTTGAGGACACCCGCGGCTTCCTCGATGAACGCGCGGCGCTCCTCGGGCTTGGACTGCAGGATGGAGTCGAGCTTGCCCTGCCCGACGATGACGTGCATCTCGCGCCCGATGCCGGAGTCGCTCAGCAGCTCCTGGACGTCCAGCAGCCGACAACTGCTGCCGTTGATCTCGTACTCGCTGGCGCCGTCCCGGAACATCCGCCGGGTGATCGACACCTCGGTGTACTCGATGGGCAGCGCGCCGTCGGTGTTGTCGATGGTCAGGGTGACCTCGGCGCGGCCCAGCGGGGGGCGGCCGGCGGTGCCGGCGAAGATGACGTCCTCCATCTTGCCGCCGCGCAACGCCTTGGCGCCCTGCTCGCCCATCACCCAGGACAGCGCGTCCACCACGTTGGACTTGCCCGAGCCGTTAGGACCCACGACGCAGGTGATGCCGGGCTCGAAGCGCAGCGTCGTGGCCGAGGCGAAGGACTTGAAGCCCTTCAACGTGAGGCTCTTCAAGTGCACAGCGTCCCAAACCCCTCCCTACATAACTCCCCCCATTGTCGCGCAGGGTACCCATGCCACCGCATTGCGCGGGCTGAGCGGGGCTATCGGGGTGCCGATAGC
>JBOGEA010000551.1:0-2696 GCA_050743205.1 Egibacteraceae bacterium
CAGCAGGGCGCGCGCGTCAACGGTTCCCGGGTTGCGGGACGGCGTTGACGCGCGCGCCTGGCGCTGCTAGCCGGCTGTGTCGGGCATGAGGACGGCTGGGGCGTTCTCGATGCCGGCTTCGTCGCTGACGGCGCCGTCGTTGACGGCGAAGTCTTCGGCCGCGGCGGCGACGTTCTTGGCGAACCCGATCACCACGGTGTCGTCATCCACCTCGATGAACTTCGTGCCTGGCACGAGTTCGCCGCCGTCGATGATGGCCTGGAAGTCGGCCGGGTCGATGGTCGCGTCGTCATCCAGCGGGATCGTGAACTGGAAGCGCACCTGTCCGGTGGACTCGTCGAGCGTGACCGAGACCAACTGTGGGCCAGCCGTGGAGCCCTCTGGGAGCGGATCGACGGCCACGGCGCCGACGCCGTTGACAGTGTCCCCGGCATTGGTGGTGTCCCGGACCGCCCCGACGTCGACGGCGCCCAGGACGATCGCGTCAGCGAAGTCGCGCACCTCAGGCACGTGGAGCCGCAGGGTCTGCGGGCTCATGCGCATCCAGTCATCGGCCACGTACTCCTCGCCGGCAAGGGTGTAGACCGCGAACCCGCCCACCTCGACCAGCGCTACCGGCTGGGTGAAGGTGAAGTCGTACTGGGTCGACCCTTCGACGCGGGAGACGCTCTCCAGCTCCGGCGCGGTCGTGTCGTCGCCCATCACGCCCGGCGGGTTGGCCTGACCAAGCCGGTTCATGACGGCCCCGGCGCGGACGAAGTAGCGCACGCCATCCTCGACCTCGTCGCCGGCGTCGAACGCCAGTGTCACGGTCTGGCCGTCCACGCTGAGGACGTCCGCGGCCTCGACGTCCCGGCCTGATCTGGTCCGGTAACCGAAGTCGCTCGCCGTCGGCGCAGCCGTGTCGTCGTCGAGGGTGCTGTCGAAGTGATACGTGATCAGATCCAGCGTCGGGTTGACCTTCGCCATGACGAAGTCCGGGCCGCTGGTCCGCATCTCATCCATGCTGACCTCGCTGCCGGTCAGCTCCACGGTCGCGGGGACGTTGCCCCGGCTGGTTCCCAGGACGGCCTCATTCGCGACCGACGCGAACAGGTACTGCGTCAGGTCAGTGCCCTGCTCGAATCCGACCAGCACCTCGTCGTCGCTGCCCTCCACGATGGCTGCGCTGATCGAGTCCGTCGGTGCGGCGCCGGTCTCGTCGCGCACGGAGAACCCCGCCTCGTCGGTCACCTCGCGTACGACGCCGTCGAAGCGGAAGACCACATACTCGTCGATCTCGTCTTCGAGGTCGATCGGTTCGATGGTCGCGGACTCCAGCCTCAGCGCGGGCGTCAGCCCTCCGTCGCTGGTGGCGTCGCTGGGCTCCTCGCTGGCCTCGTCGGTGGCGGTCTCGGTGGGCTCGTCGGTGGCGGTCTCGCTGGGCTCGTCGGTGGCGGTCTCGCTGGGCTCCTCGCTCGCGCGCTCGCTGGGCTCCTCGCTCGCGCGCTCGGTGACCTCCTGGGATGCCGTGGCGTTCACCTGCGTTTCCGGGGAGCGCAGTATCCACCCGATGAAAAACGCCAAGACGTGCGTGGCGACGAGAATCAACACAAGCCGCCGCCCTGGCGGGTTCTGCACTGCGGACATCACTTCTCCTTTCACAATCTTGTCCGGGAGCGATGCCCGCTCCGCACACATCAAGTAGTAACGCCGACCAGCTGCCGCCACCTGTGCGACTGTGCAGGAGAGCAATCTGCGCACAGAATTTGTGAGATGAAGACAGAGGGACGCCGAATAAGGTGCTACGCCGGGTTCATGACATCAGAAAATTTGATTATTTTGTTGGACGAGGTGTGCGAGCCGGTCCGGATCACACAATGCGATACGCCGGTACGCCACCGCCACCAGCCCGTCGACCTCGAACGTCTTCAATGCCCGGTTGATGCTGGTGCGGTGCACCCCGAGCAGATCGGCCAGCACGCCCTGACTCAGCGTCACCATCCCGCCCCGCGCCTCACGCAGCAGCAGCGCGGCCAACTGGGGAGCCAAGTCGCTGGCCAAGACGTCGGCCAACCGCCGCTCCTGCGCGGCGAGGCGCCCGGCCAGCGACGCCAACCAGCCCCCGGCAAGCTCGGGACGCGTTCGCAGCAGGCGCAGCAGGCCGGGGGCGGGTACCTTCAGCGACCGGGTCCACTCGGCAGTGGTGCGAGCCGTGCAGGCAGCGGGTTCACCGGCCAGCACCGCCACGTCGCCGACGGCGTCTCCAGGGCCGAGCAGCTGCACGACCAGCCGACGCTCGCCGCGCCGCTGGGACAGCTCGACCCCGCCGGTGAGCAGCAGGTGCACCGCGTCCGGCGCCGCGCCCTGCCGCTGGAGCACGGCGCCGATGGCGTAGACCCGTGTCGCGGCGCCCTCCACCATCGCCAGCGCCTCGCCCAGATCAGGCACGGCGGCCAGGCGTGGCACGGACGCCGTAACCGCGCTCATCGACACACCAGCCCAGACAAGCTGTTCCCGCCCAGGTCGATCACAAGCCCGGTCGAGCCCCGGACGCCCCGGACCGCTCTGGCGTCCCGGGCGTCTTGGACCGCTCTGGCGTCCCGGGCGTCTTGGACCGCTCTGGCGTCCCGGGCGTCTTGGACCGCTCTGGCGTCTTGGACCGCTCTGGCGTCTTGGACCGCTCTGGCGTCTTGGACCGCTCTGGCGTCTTGGAC
>JBOGEA010000552.1:0-2677 GCA_050743205.1 Egibacteraceae bacterium
GCCAGCACCCGGGCCACGCCGTCGACGTGGCCTTGGACGAGGTGGCCTCCCAGCCGGCCGCCGGCGCGCAGCGGCCGCTCGAGGTTCACGCGATCGCCTGGCCGCAGCGCTCCCAGGGCGGTGCGGTTGAGGGTCTCGCCCATCAGGTCGGCGGTGAACCCGCCCCCGGGCGGCAGCGTCGTGACGGTGACGCAGCAGCCGTTGACGCTGATGGAGTCGCCCACCTGGGCCGCCTCGACGGCGGTGCGGCAGTCCACGGCCAGCCGCGCCCCGCCCTCGTGGCGCTCGACCGCACGCACCGCGCCGATCTCATCGACGATCCCGGTGAACATGGCGTGGCTCAGGTGTCGATGTCGTTGTCGTGGACCACCGGTTCGCCTGTGGGCCACTGGTGGTCGTGGATGTCGTCGTCGGTGCTGCGCCGGCGCGTCCTCATGGCGAACGTCATGGCGATCAGACCGGCGGCCATCAGAATGTAGCCCACGATCTGGACGTCCAGGCCCGCGAAGTCGACCTGCACGGCGAACGCGAGGATCGCTCCGATGGTGACGAGGGTGAGGCCGGACCTGAGACCCATCTCCAACATCCTCCCAGGGATCGTGACACCGAACACCGGCTGCACGGCGGGCCGTGGCCGGGTGGGACGGCGTCGTTCACCTGCTGATCCGCATCCGGTCGCGGCGACCCCACGCGACGACCGCGGTCGCCACCATGAACAGGAGCGACCGCTGCCATTCGCCGTTCAGGAAGAGCAGCTCGGCCAGCACGGCGCCGGCCATGACACCGGTCAGCAGCAGCGCGCCGTAGCCGGAGAACCGCCGGGTCAGCATCCCCACGGCGCCGATGATCTCCAGCACGCCCGTGACGTAGCGCAACCACTGCCCCACGCCGATCTCGTTGAACACCTCCACCGCCTGCGCTGTCCCCAGGAGCTTGAACGCGCCAGTCGCCAGCAGTCCCACGCCGGCACCGATCTGCAGCACCCAGAGGGCGACGTTGGCCACCCTGCGCCTCGTCGAGGGACTCCTGGTTTCGCCGGCTCTCTCAAGGGTTGCCATCGTCTTCTCCTCGGTCGTGCACCTGTTGTGCGGCGGGTCCTGACGCGCCGCTCGAAGACCTGAGACGAGAGTAGCCCAGCGCGCATCAGGGTGATGTCTGCCGCGCACCGAAGGCCGGGAGGGGTGTTGTGCGCCGGGGTTTTTGGCGCACAACACCCTGTTGTCGGCTCGATCGTGGCCCGCGAGTACGGGATCCGGGCCGTGCTGGGCCTCACCACCCGCCGACGGCAGCCCGGGCCACGCCAGGCGCGTTGCTCGGGCCGTCAGCCCAGCGCCTGGTCGAGGTCGGCGATCAGGTCGGCGGCGTCCTCGATGCCGACGGAGAGGCGGACGAGGTCGTCGGGCACCTCCAGCGGCGAGCCGGCCACGGACTGGTGCGTCATGCGCCCCGGGTGCTCGACCAGCGACTCCACGCCGCCCAGCGACTCGGCGAGCGTGAACACGCGGAAACGCGCGCAGGCCTTGAGCGCCGCCTCGGCGTCGGCCATGCGGAAGGACACCATGCCGCCGAAGTCGCGCATCTGCCGGGCCGCGGCATCGTGGCCCGGGTGGTCCGGCAGCCCTGGGTACAGCACGTCACGCACCGCCGGGTGGGCGCGCAGGACCGCGACCACGACCCGGGCGTTGTCGCAGTGGGCCCGCATGCGCACGGCCAGGGTCTTGATCCCGCGCAGCACCAGGAACACGTCCCACGGGCCGGGCACCGCGCCCACCGCGTTCTGCAGGAAACCCACCTGCTCAGCCACCCGGTCGTCGCTGGTCAGCACCGCCCCGCCGACCACGTCGCTGTGCCCGCCCAGGTACTTCGTGGTCGAGTGCACCACCACGTCCGCGCCCAGACGCAGCGGCTGCTGCAGGTAGGGCGTCGCGAAGGTGTTGTCGACCACGGCCAGGGCGCCCCGCTCGTGCGCGAAGGCGGCCAGGGCGGCGATGTCGAACACGGTCATGAGCGGGTTGGTCGGCGTCTCGATCCACAGCATGCGGGTGGCCGGCCGCCACGCCGCGGCGACCCGGTCGAGGTCGCCCAGGTCGACCGGGTCGAAGGCCAGCCCCCACGGGGCGTGCACCCGCGCGAGCTGCCGGTACGTGCCGCCGTAGACGTCGTTGGCCATCACGACGTGATCGCCGGGGGCGCAGCCCCGCAGCACCGCGTCGCAGGCGGCGAGTCCTGAGGCGAAGGCGAAGCCGTGGCGCGCGCCCTCCAGCGACGCCAGCGCGGTCTCGAGCGCGTCCCGGGTGGGGTTGCCGCTGCGGGCGTAATCCCAGCCGCGATGGGCGCCGACCTCGGTCTGGGCGAACGTCGAGGTCTGGTGCACCGGCACCGTCACCGCGCCGGTGGCGGGGTCGGGGTCCTGGCCGGCGTGGATCGCCCGGGTGGCGAAGCCCGCCCCATCCCAGCCGCTCACGGCCGGTCCCGCGCCATCAGGAAGTCGAGCGCGTCGGCGCGGGTCAGCGCCCCGATCGGCGTGGGCCCGTCGCACACCAGCACCGCGCCGCTCACGGCCGGTCCCGCGCCATCAGGAAGTCGAGCGCGTCGGCGCGGGTCAGCGCCCCGATCGGCGTGGGCCCGTCGCACACCAGCACCGCGCCGCTCACGGCCGGTCCCGCGCCATCAGGAA
>JBOGEA010000553.1:0-2675 GCA_050743205.1 Egibacteraceae bacterium
CGCCTACCCCGACGCCGACGCCTACCCCGACGCCGACGCCTACCCCGACGCCGACGCCTACCCCGACGCCGACGCCTACCCCGAGTCCGACCCCGAGCCCTCAGCCTTCAGGGGGATAAGAGCCTGATGGCCGGGTCCCAGGCCTGGTGATGAGCACATCGTGACAGATGTGGCTGGAACTGCTCATTCGCCCGGAGGCAGATGTGGGGCCGGGGCCTGTGATCCGCGACCCGCGCTACGCTGGCGTGGACGATCCGCCAGGATCGTCGCCGCGCCTTCGGGGCAGGGTGAAATTCCCGACCGGCGGTGGCCCCCTGAGCGGGGGAAGCCCGCGACCCGGCGCCAGTGGTGCCGGTTGACCTGGTTCGATTCCAGGGCCGACGGTGACAGTCCGGATGGGAGAAGGCGCACGGCAGGCGACGCCCGTGCCGCGGGCGCCGCCTACGCGCGCTTGTCTCGTTGCTCCGCTGGGTGTGGTCTGGGCAGGGGACAGGAGGCGCGACCGGGGTGACGCCCCAGCACGCATGCATCGTGGGCACGTCGGTCCACCTGCTGGGCCGGCGTGTGTCCATGAAGCGCCGCCGGCCGGCATTCGCGCTCTCGCACCTGATCCCGCCCCTCGTCCCCGAACTCCTGAGGAGGCCTGAATGTTCGCCACGGTCGAGGAAGCGGTCAAAATCATCGCCGACGGCGGGATCGTGGTCGTCGTCGATGACGCCGACCGTGAGAACGAGGGCGACCTCATCATGGCCGCCGAGAAGGTGACGGCCTGCCAGCTCGCGTTCTTCGTGCGCTACACGTCTGGGCTGATCTGCGTGCCGCTGACGGGCGAGCGGCTCGATGAGCTGCGGATTCCCCTGATGGTCTCGACCAACACCGACCTCAACCGCACGGCGTTCACGGTGTCGGTCGACTACCGCCACGGCACGACGACAGGCATCTCCGCGGCTGACCGGGCGGCGACGCTGCGCGCGCTCGCCGACCCCTCGTCCAGGGCTGAGGACTTCGCGCGCCCGGGCCACATCTTCCCGTTGCGGTACGCCGAGGGCGGGGTGCTCAAGCGGGCGGGCCACACCGAGGCCGCGGTTGACCTGGCGCGGCTCGCCGGGCTGCGGCCCGCCGGGGTGCTGTGCGAGGTCGTGAACGACGATGGGACGATGGCGCGCCTGCCCGACCTGCAGCGCTTCTCTGACGAGCACGGGCTGCTCATGATCTCGATCGCGGACCTGATCGCTTACCGGCGGCGCCATGAGCAGCTGGTGCGGCGGCTGGCCGACGCCACGATCCCCACCCCATTCGGCCCGTTCACCGCGATCGGCTACCAGTCGGACATGGACGGCCACCAGCACGTCGCGCTCGTCCGGGGCGAGGTGTTCGGCAAGCCGGGGGTGCTCGTGCGCATGCACTCCGAGTGCCTGACCGGCGATGTCTTCAGCTCGCTGCGCTGTGACTGCGGGACGCAGCTGCGGGACGCGATGCGCAAGATCGCGGAGGAGGGCGAGGGCGTGATCGTCTACATCCGAGGTCATGAGGGGCGCGGGATCGGGATCATGCACAAGCTCCAGGCCTACAAGCTGCAGGAGGGCGGGCGCGATACGGTCGAGGCGAACATCGAGCTGGGCTTTCCCGCCGATCTCCGCGACTACGGCACGGGCGCGCAGATCCTCGTGGACCTCGGCCTATCCACGCTGCGCCTGCTGACGAACAACCCGGCCAAACGCGCCGGGCTGGAGGGCTACGGCCTTGAGATCGTCGAGCGGGTGCCGCTGGAGACCACACCGACCGACGAGAACCTTCGCTACCTGCAGGCGAAGAAGCAAAAGCTCGGTCATGAATTGGCGAATCTCGTCGACGAGATTGTGCACAGGGGAGCAGAATGATGCGTATTCACGAAGGATCGCTCGACGGTGCGGGGCTGCGCGTCGCGCTGGTCGCCTCGCGGTTCAACGAGTCCGTCGTCCGCCAACTCGTGGCCGGCGCGTCGGACTGCCTGCGCCGCCACGGCGTGGACGACGACGACCTGGAGCTGGCGTGGGTGCCGGGTGCCTACGAGATCCCGCTGGTCGCCCGCCGGCTCGCGGAGAGCGGCCGGTTCGACGCGGTCGTCGCGCTCGGCTGCGTCGTCCGTGGCCAGACCGCCCACTTCGACTACGTGGCCGGCCAGGCCGCGGACGTCGGCCGCATCGCCGCCGCCGCTGGCGTCCCGATCACGTTCGGCGTGCTCACCACCGATACGTTCGAGCAGGCCGTTGACCGCGCGGGCGGCAAAATGGGCAACAAAGGCTGGGACGCCGCCCTGGCCGCGATCGAAACCGCCCGCCTCCTCGCCGAGCTGAAATGATCACCCCACCTCCTGCGATGGCGAACACGCGCGCCCCAGCATGCAGATGATCCATTCGGGATCAATCCACGATGACAGGATTTTGCTGGCGCAGAGTGCTTGTCGGCAGCTTCCGCCCGGCTGAGGTTCGGACCTGAGCGCGGCGGTAACCCCCACAGCGACCCGCACCGCTTATCGCGCCGTGTCAGGAGGATTGGGACCGGGGCGGTGAGTCGCGGGCGGAGCGCGGGGTTGGGGCGGCTCGATGCCGCCCCAACCCGCACGGCGCTTTAAAGAGCCCCGGGACATGAACAACCAAAGGGGTCGCGCCTCGTCGGGTGAAGCGACCTAAAAG
>JBOGEA010000554.1:0-2674 GCA_050743205.1 Egibacteraceae bacterium
CCGGCACCACGGTCCAGCGGATCTCCGTGCTCGACGGAGCGCTCCGGCTGGAGGGCATATTCGACCCGAAGACGCTGCTGCAAACCGCCCCCTAGCTGTGTGCTGGATCGCGGCGGAATACCGCCGCGATCCAGCACAAAACCTCCGTCAACCCGCGCGCTGCAGCCCCACCCGTCCACGCCTCGGCGGGCCGGGGCGGAGCCCCATAGGGCCTGGGCACAAATAACTTGACGCTTTCATCCGGATTTGACCTGGTCAGCGAGTCACGCGACCGTAACTTCCGCCACGTTATTCATGCCCAGGTCCTTAGTTTTCACTGTGTATTGCGAAGTCAGCGCCGGCAGAACACACTTGCTCCAGTGAAAACAGCCGAGCAGCCCGCCGTCACTCGGTCTCCCCGCCCCGGCGTCAGCGTCGACCGTGCCCTCGGCTCGACGACCCGCGCCGGGATCTACCAGCATCTTCGCCAGGTGGGGACGGCGCGGACGGTGCGCGAGGTGGCAACGGCGTTCCAGCTTCACCCAAACGTCGCCCGCACCCACCTCGAGCTGCTGGCGCAGGCCGGGCTGGTCGTCGTCGGCAACGTCAAGCGCCCTGGCGGAGGCCGGCCCGCCAAGATCTACCTGGCGCGGGAAGAGGTCGACGTCCAGCAGGCCGCTCTCGACGCGGCGGGCCAGTCGGGAGGAGCCGCGTCCGCGCTCATCGTCCGCCTGCTCGTCAAGCTCCTCACCCAGAGCCAGGACAACGGCCACCGCATGAACGGGCAGCAACTTGGCCGCCGCGCCTACGAGATCGCCGCGACTGAGGGGCGGCGCTTGATGCAGAGGATTGGGGGGAGGCCCCCCGCGGGAGCCTCGTCGGGAGCCCACCCGCTAGAGGTGGCGGCGAGGACCGCGGTGCGGGCGCTGCGCTCGCACGCCCCAGACGCCCGGGTTGTGCGTGCCGGCCACGACTGGGTCGAGTTCGATGGGCTGCGGGCCGCTGTCGAGCTGGTCGATCGGGTGGATGCCGCGCTCGCCGAAGCGCTGGAGCGGGGCCTGCTCATGGGCGCGCTGGCCGGGGCAGGCATGTCGGTGACGCTCAGCGAGGTCGCGTCGGTCCCTGGTGGCGCCCGGGCCTGGCGCGCCCAGGTCGCCCGGCCGCCCGGACCGCGGGCCGAGGTCGTGCCCGCGGGCACGGTGGACACGCGTGGCCAGCCGCGTGAGACGGGCGTGGTGCATGCGATGCGGGCGGTCACCCTGCTGGCGGCGGGTGAGGTGCTGGAGGTGCTCACCGAGGGCGCGGGATCGCCGGCCGCGTTCGCCCGTTGGGCCGATCGGGCAGGCCACGAGCTGCTCGGGGTCGAGCGTGCCGTCGACCCCGCGGGCCGCACCGCGATCCGGCTCCTGATCCGAAAGGGGCGTTGATGGCCCGGGAGGATGAACATCACCGGCTCACCACAGCTTCGATATGGGGGCGTATGCGCCCCGAAGTCGGAGTTGGGGGTACCGGTCGGCCCGGCGCCGCGGACGAGGCGGGCCGCTGAATGCGCATCGCGCTGCTCTCCTCAACGGACCTGCGGTGGGCGGTCCAACTGGCGGTGACCTGGACGGAACAGGGCGACGACGTGACGCTCGTGCTGCTCGACGGGGCGTCGGCGGCCGTCAGGCAGGGTCATGAGGATGCGCCCATCCTCAGCGAGGCCATACGCATGGGCTGCGCCGTGCTGGCGCACACCGATGCGCTGCGGCGCCGGGCCATCGGGGCCGACCGGCGGATCGACGGCGTGAAGGCGGTCGACCTCGACGAGGTCGCCGACCTGGTGACCGAGGGCGCCGACAAGGTGGTGTGGCTGTGACGGCTCGCAGGGTCGCCCTGATCCTGAACGACGGCGGCCAGAACGAGCGCGCCGCCACCGCGCTGCGCCTGGCCGAGCGGATCCTTGCCCGGGGCCACCGGGTCACGGTCTTCGCCCACGACGAGGCCGCGACGCTCTCGGCTGGGACCGGTGAGCTGGCGTTGGCCGTCGCCGCGCTGCTCCGCCGGGGCGTCCACGGCGGGACGCTCGACTGGGTGGTCGAGGCTGACGCCGCGCAGGCGCTGGGCGTGGCGCGCGACCAGGCGCCTGGCGTGGTGCCGGGCGATCACGCCGACCTGTGGGCGTTCGTGCGGGAGGCCGACCTCGTGCTCTCTGTCGGGGCGAGCGGCTGATGGCCCGCCGGGTGGTCAGCATCATCCGCGCTCATCCCGGGGCGATCCGGGGGGATGAGCCTTCGCTGGAGGCCAATGCCTACGCGGTGGCCTCGGAGGTCGATCTGGTGATCGTGCTCCGCGGCCGGGGAATCGAGCTGGCCGTGGCCGGCAGCGAGGTGTGCCCAGGCGCCCTGGCCGGCCAGCCGCTGCCGCCGGCGGCCACCGCCGCCGACCTCCTCGGCCTGCTGGAGAGCGGCATCGCGGTCTACGCCGCCGCTGGCGACCTCGCCCGGCTCGGCCTGGCACCCGACGAGCTGGTCGAGGGTGTCCGCGTCGGCGACGAGCCGACCATCGCCCACCTGCTCCGCCAGGCCGACGCGGTGCTCTGCTGGTGAGCTGACGCGCTTCGCCCCCCGGCCCGACCGAGCATGGGCGGGAGGGGCGTCGGTGCGCAGGTTGACCGCAGTTGTGTGCTGGATCCGCGCAGCATGCTGCGCGGATC
>JBOGEA010000555.1:0-2673 GCA_050743205.1 Egibacteraceae bacterium
GGGTGGCATCGAGCCACCCGAACCGCGCTACGCGCTTCGCGCTCCGCAGTGCCTAGCCATCGCGCACGTCGGCAATCGAGCCACCCGAACCGCGCTTTGCGCTTCGCGGTACCTGGCGATCGCGCACATCGGTTATCGCTTGTTACATGCTGGCGATGAGTTTGTCGACGCGTTCGTCGTGGGAGCGGAAGGGGTCTTTGCACAGGACGGTGCGCTGGGCCTGGTCGTTGAGCTTGAGGTGGACCCAGTCGACCGTGAAGTCACGGCGGCGCCGTTTGGCCTGGCGGATGAACTCGCCGCGCAGGCGGGCGCGGGTCGTCTGCGGCGGCGTATGCCGGGCGGTCTCGATCTCAGCGTCCGTTCCCACGCGGTCGACCTTGCCCCGGCGCTGGAGCAGGTAGTACAGGCCGCGGCTGGTGTTCACGTCGTGGTACTGCAGGTCGAGCATCGCGATCCGCGGGTGTGACAGGGGCAGGTCCCGCTTGGAGCGGTAGTCGTCGATCAAATGGTACTTCGCCACCCAGTCGCACTCACGTGACAGCTTCAGCGGATCGTCGGCGAGCAGTTGCAGCACCCGCGCCCACTCCCCCAGCACCCGATCCGTCTCCGCATCGGACCCGGAGTGGTCGATGAACTGTGACACCCGGTCGTAGTACTCGCGCTGGATCTCCAAGGCCGACAGCTCGCGGCCCCCGGCCAGCTTGATCCGGCGCTTGCAGCTCATGTCGTGGCTGATCTCACGGATCGCGCGGATCGGGTTGTCCAGCGTCAGGTCCCGCATCACCGCCCCCGACTCGACCATTCGCAGCACCAGGTCAGCCGTCGCGATCTTCAGCCACGTCGCGTACTCGCTCATGTTGGAGTCGCCGACGATGACGTGCAGGCGGCGGAACCGCTCGGCGTCGGAATGCGGCTCGTCACGGCTGTTGATGATCGGTCGGCTGCGCGTCGTCGCCGAGGACAGGCCCTCCCAGATGTGCTCGGCCCGCTGGGAGATCGAGAACACGGCCCCCCGCGGCGTCTGCAGCACCTTGCCCGCCCCGGCGAAGATCTGGCGCGTCACGAGGAACGGGATCAGGGTGTCCGCGAGCTTCTGGAACTCTCCGAAGCGCGCGACGAGGTAGTTCTCATGGCTGCCGTAGGAGTTGCCGGCCGAGTCGGTGTTGTTCTTGAACAGGTAGATCTGCCCGGCGATGCCCTCCTCGTGCAGGCGGTGCTCCGCCTGCTCGACGAGCTTCTCCAGGATGCGCTCTCCCGCCTTGTCGTGGACGACGACGCCACGAACCGTGTCGCACTCCGGCGTCGCGTACTCGGGATGCGAGCCGACGTCCAGGTACAGCCGGGCGCCGTTCTCGAGGAACACGTTGGACGACCGTCCCCAACTGACCACCCGGCGGAACAGATACCGCGCAACCTCATCCGGCGACAGGCGTCGCTGACCCCGAAACGTGCAGGTCACCCCGTACTCGATCTCGAGCCCGAAGATCCGGCGCTCCATCCGACGGCTCCTACCCTCGCGGTGGTCACGGTCAGCGAGCCTGAATCGTGATCACAACCAGTGTAGGCGTAGGTGTCGCCAAAGTGACAGCTCCGTCTCACGCGCGAACGTTGAAGGTTTCCACCACACGGTTGCGGGCGGTGACGTCTCGGGGACCGAGGCGGGTGATCCGCAGCATGACGATCCGGCTGCCGTCGGCGGGAGAGGCCACGAGGATCTCGACCTCAGAGCCGGCGGCTCCGCACCCGGTGTAGGAGTCGATCGCGCCAGCGTAGAGGTTGTCGTCGAACGGCTCGCGGCGGGTGTACCCGCACACCCCGTCGGCGATCCGCAGTTGGTCGAGCACCTGCTCGACCGTGCGGTCTCGACCCAAGGTCTCAGACACCGCGAGCACAGCGCCAGGGCCGTTCACATCTCCCTGGCCAGCGATGGTCGCCTCCAACCGTCTGCCGACCGTTCGATCCCCCAACGTCCAAGGCGACGACGCAAGCGTGCGCCACTCCCGCGGCACGATCATCGACAACCGCCCCGTCTCGTCCATCACGGCGCGGAACCCCTCGTAGGCGGCGACGGTGCTGCTGACCGGCTGGTCTTCCAAAACCACCGGGGCAGCCTGCCCAGCGGCAGGCTCGCCAGGCGCCTGGGCGCCGGGCAGACAGAGCGCGACCGTTGCGGCCCCGACAGCGACCAGGCCCGTCACGAGCAGACGCCAGTTGCCCCAACGCCGTGGAGAAGGCGGTGACGGTTCGGAGGCAACGGGCTCTGGCGCCGAGACCTCTTCGGGTTCGGGCTCGACAGCCGACTCGGACTCAGGCTCGGGATCCACCACGGGCTCGGGCTCGGAGGTCGAGGCCTCCGCCGCCGCCTGCTCAGGCTCGGCTGCCTGTTGGAGAACCGCTGGCTCAGGCGGCGGGACGGTGGCTTCGCCCAGCGCCTCTCGTGCGTCGTCGGCAGCGGCCTGGATGATCCAGAGCGCGGTCGGGGTGAGGCCGACCTCAGTCTGCACCCGCTGAAGTGCCGCAGCCAGCCCCGCTTCGCTTCGCGCGCGGCTGGCCGCCGCGCACGTCGGCTTGTTACATGCTGGCGATGAGTTTGTCGACGCGTTCGTCGTGGGAGCGGAAGGGGTCTTTGCACAGGACGGTGCGCTGGGCCTGGTCGTTGAGCTTGAGGTGGAC
>JBOGEA010000556.1:0-2661 GCA_050743205.1 Egibacteraceae bacterium
ACGCCGGCCTGCGCGAGGACGCTGGAGCCCAGCCTCGTGGCCGCGAACCGGGCCGGCAGATCGCCGTCGAGCGCGGCGGGCAGCGACCGGGCGGCGGCGTTGGACAGGCCGAAGACGAACAGCACGACCCCCGACAGCGCCCACACCGCGGCGCCGGCCACAGCGATCCGCGCGGCGCGGCGCGCCCGGTCCGACAGCTTCGGCCCCGACGCCAGCAGCACACCCGCGGTCAGCAGCAGCCCGGCCACAGCCGCCAACGCCAGGTAGTTCACCAGCCGCGCCGCCCACAGGCCCACCGCTGTGCCCGCCCCAGCGCGTTCCAGCTCCACATCGAGGGGCTCGATACGAGGCGGCGGGAAGACAGCCTCGCTCGGCGCCGAAGACTCGACCGCCACGGGCGGCGCGACCTCAGGCGCCGACGGCTCAACTGTCGCGGGTGGCCCTGCGGCCTCAGGCGTCGACGGCTCGACCGCCTCGGGTGGCTCCACGACCGCGGAGACCGGCGACTCGACTGTCGCGGGTGGCCCCGCGGCCTCGGGCGCCGGCGGCGCGTAGTTGAACGCGAAGCTCGACTCGATCGGGTGGCTGTCACCGGAGATGATCCGGAACACCACGGTGTAGGTTCCCGGTCCCCGCAGCGCTCCCAGCGGCAGGATCACCCGCGTGTCCAGGATTTGCGGCTCACCGGCCTGCACACGGGCGCCGGCGGGGTCGAACACCTGCACCCCGCCGAAGGACGTCTCGATCCGCTCGCTGAAGGTCAGCGTCACCTGGGTCGGGGCCTCGGCGACTGTCGCGCCGCCGGCCGGGTCGCTGCCGGTCAGCCGGGCGTGCGCCGCGGCGGGCCCGGCCAGGCCCGCCACGATCAGCAGCGCCGCCGCGACGGCGACGATGAGCCGTCTCATGAGGTGTCCTCCCTGACACGGGTTGGCCCATCGCCGGCCATGACCGGCGCGGGCAGCGGCTCGCGGCTGCGCCACACGGTGACCCCGACGGTGGCGGCCACCGCCAGGTTGGTGGCGATCACCGCCCGGGCGAACCACACCGGCAGGACCGTGGCGACCTGGGAGGAGCCCAGCACCCCCAGGTGGGTCAGCCCGATCCCCGCCGCCAGCATGCCGGCGCCGAACACGACTGCGGTGGGCGCGCCCTCGCCCCCACGCCGAGCCCACAGCACCGCCCACGCCGCCACGGCGATGAAGGTCCCGACTGCATGAGCGCCAGGACGTTCTGCGCCAGCGTCGCCGGCACGGCCAGCACGTCGTCGACGGCGTGCGCGACGTCGACGACGACGAGCGCCGCGAGCACGGCCGCGCCCGCCTGGATCAGGGCCTGACGGCGGCGGCGGCCGGCGGGGCGGCGCAGCGCGGCCAGCAGCGGCAGCCCCGTCACCGCCAGCCCCGCCAGCAGCCACGGCCACCATGGCGGCGGCGGAAACCAGCGCAGCTGCCCGCCCACCCCCAACCGCCGCCCGCCGATGGTGAAGGGGACCAGCCAGTCGTTGATCACCACCGCCTGGGAGCCCTGGTTGGCGATCACCTGGGGCGGCAGCGCGGTCGACATCCAATGGACGCGGTGGTCATGCCAGGCGTACACGGGCCGGTCGCTGACTTTGACCCATTGGGGCTCCGCCTGGGCGGACACCCCCGCGGGCGGCTGGATGCGGGCGTACCGGTCGCTGTTGAGGTAATACGCCGGCGAGTTGCGGTTGGCGAACACGCCGGCGGGCCCGACGCGCAGGTACGGCTCGTCGCTGTAGCCGGGCACGGCCAGCTCCTCGCCGCCGCGGTTGACCACCTGCAGCAGCGCGTCGTTGGCCAGCACACGCCAGACGACGTCGGGCGGATCCGCCGGCGGCCCGGTGGGGTTGCCGTTGCCGTCCAGCGTGACCAGCCCGTTGATCGTGCTGGCGAAGTTCGACGCGTCCGAGCCGCCGCCGCCGTGCGCGAGCGCCGGCGCGGCCGGCGCGACCAGCAGGACAGCCACCGCGGCCATCAGGACGAAGATCCGCTGTGGCATCAGCCGTCTCCCTTCAAAGAGTGCCCGATGCCCGCGCTGTGGTTCCCGGAGGCGGGAGGTTCGGCGGCGCCGGGGATGGCGGCCAGCAGGTCGCGCAGCGCGGCGATCTCGCGCTGCTGGGCGGCCACGATCGCCTGGGCCAGGCGGCGGACCTCGGGGCGGCGGGTGCGGTCCAAGGCCGCTTGGGCCATCTCCACGCCCGCCTGGTGGTGGGGGATCATCAGCTGCAGAAACCGCGCGTCGGCCCGGACGCCGGACAGGCCGGCCAGCTCGTTGAGCTCGGCGCGGCTGGCCATCCCCGGCATCAGCCCGCCGGTGGGCATGCCCATCCACGCCATCGCCGGCTCGGGGCCGCTGACGGGGAGTCCCCAGGCGTCGAGCCAGCCGTGCATCCGCCCCATCTGCGCCTGCTGGGTCAAGACGATGTCGACCGCCGTGATCCGTATCGCGGGGTTGGCGGTGCGGGCGCGGATCAGCTCGCCCATCGCCACCGCCTGGGCGTGATGGGTGGCCATGTCCCGAGCGAACCCGGCCTCCGCGGAGCCTTCCCCCGGCACGCGCTGCTGGCGGTCGATGGCGGCGGCGGCGGTCGCGAGCGCGAGCAGCGCCACGATCGCCCATGCCGCGACGGCGCCGCGCGGC
>JBOGEA010000557.1:0-2650 GCA_050743205.1 Egibacteraceae bacterium
GCGCACCTCGGTGCGCTGCAGGTGGCGGATCTCCAGGCCGATCTGCTCGACCGCCGCGCCCAGCACCGCCAGCGCGCACAGCAGCTCGGCGTGGCGGTCGCGGGCCACGACCTGGGTCGGCACCGGCACTAACAGGATCACGAACCCCTCACTGAGCGCCCTTTGCCGTGGGTTCGCACGAGGGATGCTGGTTGACTTCCGCGCTCGTCGTATCGGGTTCCGGACGTCTTCCTGCACGCATGAGCCATTCGGGTGGGTTTGAGTCACTCACCGCGGGCGTACCCACTCTGTCCGCCATCGGGATAGGGTGGAGTTCGAAACGAATTCCCAGCGCCCAGCCAAGGGCGGCGAGCGAGCGCAGGGTCAGGTTCTCTTTGCCAGAGAGAATCTGGCTGATCCGTGACGGCGATACGCCCAGGCGGCTGGCGAGTTGCCCGCGTGTGACACCCACAGACTCCAGCATGGCCTCGATGGTCACGGTGGCAGTGCCGAACAGCAGTTCCTCTTCATAGGCGCGCCGGACCTCAGGGCGCTGTAGCGGTGAGGATGGGTTCACCTTCGCGCTCACTGCTGTTCGCCCTCACGCATCGCCCGCCACTCTCGGGCAACCGTCTCGGCCGCGGCAAGGTCACGAGCCTTGAGATCGTTGCTTCGCTTCGTAAATCCGTGAGCAAGCCAAATAGCACGACCTTCACGGACGAACAGGACGCGCAAGTGTGGTGGTTTGCCGCCTTTCTTCGTCGGTCGCAACTCGTGGAGTTTCTCACGAGAACCCTGCAACTTTGTCGCCCGGCCAGCGGGACTACGTCCCGATGACAGCCCGACGTCCAGAACAGCCAGCGCCGCCAGCACTTGTCCTCGCCCCTTCCCAGTCAGGCCGTCGAACCACTCCTTCGCCGGCATCGAGCCGTCACACCGGCGCATGAAGCGCACGATCAACCAGCTCGTACCGGCGTCCAGGACATCGTCGCCCTCGTCCGATACTTTAGCCATGACTCAACTCCCTGGAAAGCAAGGTTCGCAGTCCTCACGCGAGAACCATGGGCGGGCAGCATATCCGCAGGTCAGATGCCATCCAAAACGCTTGCTCCAGTGCATAAGAAGCGTTACCATCGTCGTTGCCTGCACGGTCTCACCATGCGTGGGATTACGGAGCGACCCCACCCCAACCCTGCGGTTAAACCCCTGCGGATGGAAGTACCCTGAGCAGACCCGTGACTGCCGACAACCCCGTGAGTGCCCGTCGCGACGGCCCAGCGTCGTGAAACGTGCTCGCCGTGTGTCACCTCCACGTCCCCCTGCGGTCCCCAGGCTGGACGAACGGGCGCTGGAGCTTGCGGAGACGCTGCGCAACCGAGTTCGGGCTAGGGAGGCGCCGCTGCGACGAGCGTTCCTGCGGCGCCCCACAGACGACGCGTTGGCCCTACCCCCGCCATTGGCTTCTCTACTACGCGGCGGTAGGGGTGGCGAGGTTCGCCTGAAGGTCTATCTCTCGCTGCTCTGGGCGTCCGCCAGTCATCCCTACGACACCAAGATTCCGGCCTACTCTTGGGCGGAGCTGTTGGCGCTGCCCGATCCAGGAGGAAAAGGCGCACGGCGGATAAGAGCCGCGTTGCATTCGCTGGAGAAAGCTCACGTCATCCGGCTTGAGGCACGGTATGGCCTTCCGCCTATCGTGTACCTACAAAATGAGGCAGGCGATGGCAGCCGTTATACCAAGCCGAGCCTCGAAGTGTCCCGCTCCGGCCGGATCGCCCCACAGGACCGCTACTTCAAAATACCGGCTCCCTTTTGGACGTGCGGATGGATCCAGGTCCTTTCTGGCTCTGCGGTCGCGATCCTTCTTCTGCTCCTAGACATGGAGAATCACGACGAACACGGGAAGCCGATTCTCAAGCCAACCTGGATCAGCCCGGAACGCACCAAGCGGCGCTATGACCTGTCTCCGGACACCTGGAGGAATGGAGCGCGTCAGCTTGAGGCCTATGGATTATTGCGGATTGGACGCGCGCCAGTCGGTGAAGACTTTGGGCTGCGCCGCTACCGTCATACATACCGGCTTAGCTACACTCGACTTGGGAGTCGAGTCGACCAGCAGGATGAATAGCACGTTCGGCCCTATGCAAGCCAAGCCGATGAACAGCATGCGGAACAGGTCGTTGCGTTCGTCGTGGACCAGGCGCCGGCCGATGATCGAATAGCCCTGGCAGACAGGCCCGCCGATCAGGAGGTCGAGCTCTCGGGTGCCGGGGTCTGCCGCGGTCGCCAGCGCTGAGGCGGACAGATCGCGGATGTCGCGCAGGAGCACACGCTGCTCGGGCAGGTTGCGCCGATGAGTCTGGGCGCACGCCCGGTCCACGTCCACCGCCGCGAGCACGCGATAGCCGGCTTGCTCGAGCCCCAGGGAAATCCCGCCGGCCCCGCAGAACAGGTCGACCGCGGTCCGCGCGTCACCGCTCATAACGGCAGACGATACCGGCAAGCGGGCCCTATTCCGGACAGGCGGCACTGTGCGGCGGGGACGGCCGGGTCAGGGGTGCAGGGCGTCCAGGCGGGCGCGGACGGTGGCGTGGCGGGTGAGGAAGCGGGCGGGGTCGAAGGCGGTGGCGGGCACGTCGACGCCGGCTTGAGCGAGCGTGTCGCGGAAGGG
>JBOGEA010000558.1:0-2643 GCA_050743205.1 Egibacteraceae bacterium
ACGCTTCGCCTCCGCCCTCGCGAACGACGACGCATGACTCGGGGTCACCGTGGGTCGCTACTCCTTCGGTGTAGAGCTCTCTCATCTCCTTCTCCATGCCGGTTTATCCCGGCGCTCTGAACGTCCAGAAAACGTGGAGGAAAACCGCGGCCAGCCGCATCGCCGAGCAGCCTGAGGCCCAGGTTCGGCGAACCACGCGCGGCCTCGCAGGAAATAACGCACAAAACCGTCAGAAGATGGAGGGCCCCACCCTTTCTACCAGGACATTCATCCCTCTAGGTCAGGAGGGCTGGACTCACGCGCAACAGATTCGCGGACCCGAAGTCCTCAGTCGCTCTCTTTCCGCACTTCTCGTTCGGTTTTCCTCGATTTTCCCCCTCCGCAGCCCATCGACGACAGCGTTGGGGAGACTTTGCCCCACCTGGTGTGCAAAGTCTCCCCAACACCTCGGCCACAGCCGCCAACGACGCTCGTCACGGTGCGGTTCTTCGGTGTGAATATGCGTCTCCAAAGGCTTCTGCCCTGGTCAGCGCTGCCTGCGGCCATCGGCTGCTGTGCCTGCGTCAACGCAAGCCTCCCCTCGAAAATACGGGTATATCACTTTCGAGAAATGCGGAAAGTGAGATAAATGGCATCCCGCGTCTCGCTATAGGGGAATCCACGTGACCTTCGGTGAACAACCTGGCGCCGAAGACCAGGATGTCAACCCGTCGATGCGCCCTGTGGCCACCGGTAATCGGGCGCAGCCCGGCGGAGCCAGGTGCCTTCTGCCTCGGTTAGCAGCCCTCGTTGCTGTAAGAGGTGGGCGACGGCCCCTATTTCCGCTCTCTTCCACCCAAAACTCCGAGCGATCTGCAGAACGTCAGCGATTACCCGCCTGTGATCGGGCGTCGGCACCGTCGGCAGTTCTCGAAGAAACTGTGCTTCACGCTGAAGCATTATACTGTTTCTCAGCGCAGCGCTCACCTGCTGAGCTTCCGCTTCGTCTTCGACCCATGTGAACAGGTGGATTTCAGTCAATTCCAATTCATGGAAGACAGTCAAGACGAGGCGGCCAGCAGCATCGACTGTGGCTTCAGCTTTCCAACCCGATCCTACCTCATCGACGACCAAGCGGCGCAGCACCTCAGATGTTTCAGCCACTTCGAGCATCTCCTTCGCGCGCACAGGAAAAGATATGTTACCCCGCTCTAGCCGGCGACTAGGGCGAAGCAGCCAGGACGTCGTTGCGATGTTAGCACTCGTCTGCACCGATGTCGCCTCCCCCAAAGTTGCCAGGAAAATCCATGCTTTCGACTTCGCTGAATAATACCCCAGAGGAGCTTTCAACGATCGTCTGCATATCATAAATTCCGGCAGGCACACCGAAGTATGACTTGGTCGGAGTGGATGCGCACGTGGTGCCCTCGAAGGGTAGCCGTCCGACCCTGTCGAAGAACAACGGCGACCCCTTTTACGCTGAACTGAGAGTCGTTACTATTGAAGCTCTTCAAGGGAGGCCGAACGGTCTCATTCACAGGAGCACCGCAGTTGACGCCGCATGGCTCCTGCGCATCGACCTGCCTGGTGAGACTCGCCAGCGAGGCTAGAAACATGGCGACTGCGAGGAGTAGCGAACGTGCTCGAACAGACGGCTTGTGGATCATGTTCCCTCCGCTGGACCGACTAACCTCTTTCATATCCACATCTAACGGGGCTTCGCCCCAGCCCGACGAGGCGTGGACGGGTGGGACGGCAGCGCGCGGAGTTGGCGACCGGCCCGGTGAGACGCGTAAGGCGTGCTGATGTGCCCCTGGCTTTCCGGACAGCAGACCCCACGACGGCGCTTATGGCCCGGTGAGGTGGCGGAGGCGCTCGTCGAGCTCGCGCACGCAGGGCAGGTCGTCCCACTTCCCCTGGGGGAAGCGGGCGCGTACTCCTAGGATCCGCTCGACCCCCATCCAGCGGCCGTTGTCGAGGGTGAGGTCAAGCGCCTCACCCAGCAACGCGCACGCCTGCTCAGGCTCGCCCTGCAGCACCCGCGCGGCGGCTATGTCGGAGAGCCTGCTCGCCCACCTTTGCAGGCTGCCCACCATCCGCACCGGGGACAGCGCGGCCACCGCCTGGTCGGCGCGGCCGAGCAGCACGTAGCCGACCCCGTTGTCCCGCCCCGCGGAGTTCCTGTTGAGGTCGGCGACGTAGCGGGCGAAGAACCCGCGGGGATCCTGCTGGCCGGCCTGATCGGCCAACCGTCCAGCGATCTCCATGACCTGATGGAAGCCGCGCTCCTTGCCCGCGGCGGCCAACTCCATCCCCAGCCACCGGTACGCCCACGCGCGCACCTCAGGGGCGGCATGCCCCAGACACTGGACCCCCTCGGTCAACAACGCCACCGCGCGGCGGCTGTCGCCGCCACGCCCGCCGGTCGGGATCGGCGAGTACAGCACGCTGGCGGCCACCAACGCCTGCCCGTGCAGCGTGGCGTCACCGCTGTCCTTGGCGGTCGTCCTGGCCAGCGCGAAGCAGCGGCCGGCGACCGCCCGGTCACCGGCGAAGAACGCGAGCAGCCCCGCCTGCGCGCACGAGCCCACCGCGACCGCCTCCAGGCGTGTGCGCTCGGTCTGGGCCATCGGGCGCTCACGCAGCGCCAGCAGCGTGTCAGCG
>JBOGEA010000559.1:0-2641 GCA_050743205.1 Egibacteraceae bacterium
TAGCCCAGCCCGCACGTGCCCCTGTCAACGCTTCGCCCCCGCCCTCGCGGACACTGACGCATGACTCGGGTCACCGTGGATCGCTACTCCTTCGGTGTAGAGCTCTCTCATCTCCTTCTCCATGCCGGTTCATCCCGGCGCTCCGAACGTCCACAAAACCGGGCGAGGCCGAGCTGACCTGTCCGCTGGCGGCTGTCCGGCTTCTGGAAGGCCATCGCACTCGACCGCATCGCGCGGATGCTGCGACCAAGACGAGCCGCTCAGTCCTCCCGTTTCGTGATCGTTCCGGAGCCGCTGACGTGTTGACTGACGGCAGGGTCGCCGATGTAGGCGATCGAGCCGCTGCCGCTGACCGTCGCGTCAAGCGTGTCGCTGACTCTGACGACGGCGTCGCCGCTGCCGGAGACGGTGACCTCGGCCGCGTCGCTGGCCAGATCTTCGGCCGTGTATGTACCGGAGCCGGAGATCGTCACGTCCTGCGTCTCGGCCATGCCGCTGGCTGTGACGTTCCCTGATCCGCTGATGACTGCCGTGAACGAGGTGGTCGCAAGGTTCAAGACGGTTGCGTCGCCGGCGCCGGAGACCGTGAGGCTGCTCAGATCTTTTACTGTCAGACGATAGATGATCGGTTTCGTCGTCACGATGCTCGTATTGCTTCTCGTCCCCAGCCGGAGTATCCGGGCGGACACATCGCTGGTCAGCAGCGGGAGGATGTTGTCCTCCGCCTCGATCGTCAGTGATTCATCACCGGTCTGCTCGATCCTCAGCTCACCGATTCCCGTCAATGCCACCCCGGTGAAGCCGCTTACGGTACGGGACTCGGACACGACTTGGCCAGATCCTCGAACCGCGGCGTTTTGAATTGTGATGATTGGCGCCCCAGCGCAGCCCGCGAGCAGCAACCCGCCGGCCACAATGATGAAGACAGATCGCCCGCGCATCGGCAGCTCCTTCTCTCCGCATGAAGTTTACGGGCGCCGGTCCCCGGCGACAGCGTCGGCGGTGCGCCGGCCTGACACGAGCGCGCCTTGGATCGAGCCCGTGTCACGGTGGTCGCCGCACACGAAGGTTGTGGCGTCGATGCGGACCGGCTGCCGGAGCCGCATCGGAGCAGTCTGGTCAGGCAGGGCATAGGGGATGCGATAGGTCCGCAGGTGCCTCCAGGCGTCGACCTGCATGCCGAACCAGCGGCGCATCTGCTGGCGGACCTGCGCTTCGAGCCGGCCGTTCGCCTCCTCATGGTCGCCGATGACGGCGGCGGCGATCAGCGACTGGCCGGCCGGGGCGTAAGACGGCGCGACGTTGCTGAGCACCGCCGCGACCTTCGCCGGGCCGGATCGCTCGCCGTCGAGCATGAGCGTCGGTGAGTCCATCGGCGGCTTCGGCGCGGCGAAGTAGACCGCGGCGGCGCTGCGGGACCGCACCAGCCCGAGTGACGGGACGAGCGTGGCGGCCACGGTCGCCTCGGTCGCCACGACCACTGCGTTGGCGGTCAGCCGATCGCCGCTGGCCAGGATGACCCGCGCGAGGCCCGCAGCGGCAGCCGCGGATCCGGGCCACGACGCTGGAGACGCATCGGAGCCCGCAGCGGGAGCTGCGGATCCGGGCCACGACGCTGGAGACGCGTCGGAGCCGAGCTCGGCGACCTCGGTCCCCAAGCGCACCGACCCTTCGGGCAGCCCCGCGGCCAACTGCGCCGGGATCGCGCGCATGCCGGCGGCGGGAACGGCGACGCTCGCCTGGAAGAAGCTGCGCATCACGAACGCATACATCCGGCTGGACGTGGCCAGCTCCCAGTCGAAGAACACGCTGCCGAGGAACGGGCGGAAGAACGACTCGATGATGCGGTCGCTGAACCCCTGCCCACGGAGCGCGTCGATGGTGGGAATGTCCGGGCGGTTGCGCAGCTGCTGTGCCTGCGCTCGTCCCAGCTCGAGGCGCAGCCGCATCAGGCGCAGCTTGTCCCGCGGCTGGCCCACGGCTGAAATCGCGCTGACCAGCGCCTGCCCAGGCCTGCGGAACGGATCGCTCAAGGGGTGGAACCCCCGGCCCCGGCGCACGAGGACCCCGGGGGAGAACGAGCGCAGGTTCAGCGCGCCGTAGTCGAGCACCCGCCGCGCCTCAGGGTAGGCGGTCAGGAGTACCTGAAAACCCCGGTCGAGCTGAAAGCCGTCGACCACGTCGGTGCGGACGCGCCCGCCGACGTCATCGGAGGCCTCGAGCACGACCGGCTCCCGTCCCCGCGCCCGCAACCGCAGGGCACAGCTAAGACCCGCCAGCCCACCGCCGACAACCAGGACGTCATATTCGGTGTTCGCGCTCATAACGAGACCGACGCTACCCGCCAGCCCACCGCCGACACCACCCCTCCCCCCCGCCCAGCCGAGCGCAGCCTGATTCGCCTGTTCTTCTCCACACACTTGCGCGCTGCTTTCGGGCCGAGGTCGGCCTCGGCCTAACCTGATTCCAGACCTCCCACATCAGGAGGATGAATGTCCTGGCAGGCGAGGTGAGACCCTCCCGCTTCTGGCCGTTTTGTTCATTATTTCTTGCGGAGCCGTGCCGGGTTCACCAAACCGCGCCTCACGCGGTTCCTGATCTGTGCTTCGACCGCGGTTTTCCTCCGAATTCGGAGGAAAAC
>JBOGEA010000560.1:0-2623 GCA_050743205.1 Egibacteraceae bacterium
CGACGAGCCCGGCGAGGTCTTCGGTGTTGCCTCCGAGGGCCGCGGCGGCGGCCTCAAAGCCGGGGGTGTTGCCGCCCAGCGCGTTCTGGGTCGCCATCGCGGCGAGGAACACGTGCTCGCTCAGCAGTTTGTTCAGGGCCACGCGCAGGCCGGCGGCAGTGATCGCGGGCGCGGCTTCTTCGGTGGTTTCGGCCGGCGCTAGCGATTCCTGCGCGGGGGCAGGCGCCGCTTCATCCGCTGGTGAGCCACCGCAGGCGGCCAGCAGCATCAGCGCGACGAGGGCCAGGGACACGAGCCGCAGTTGGTGCAGCACTCGTGGCATTTGCGCTCTCCTTCTGTCGATCGGGTTGTAGATCGGGGGGCGAGGCAGGCTCCTCTGGCTGAGGGCCTGCATACACGGAGTTCGTCGCCCGCGCGGTGCGGGATTGTCCGTGAGCAAGCTTTTCTACAACTGTCGTAGGCGCGTCTGGCAGCGCGAGCGCGCCTGCTGCCCGGTTAGGCTCGATCTATGCGCGTCGTCTGCACGGCCGGCCACGTCGACCACGGCAAATCCACGCTCGTACGAGCGCTCACGGGGATGGAGCCCGATCGGTTCGAGGAGGAGCGCCGCCGCGGCCTCACGATCGACCTCGGCTTTGCCTGGACCCGGTTCGCGGTCCCGCCCGGCCCACCCGTCACCGTCGCGTTCGTCGACCTGCCCGGCCACGAGCGGTTCGTCGGCAACATGCTCGCCGGCGCCGGCCCCGTCGAGCTGGCGCTGTTCGTCGTCGCCGCCGACGAGGGCTGGATGCCGCAGAGTCAAGAGCACCTCGACATCCTCGACCTGCTCGGCGTCCGTCACGGGCTGGTCGCGCTGACGAAGGCGGACACCGTCGACCAGGACACCATCGACATCGGCCAGGAGCTGGTCCGCGAGCAGCTGGCGGGCACCGCGTTCGCGGAGGTCGAGATCGTGCCGGTCAGCGCGGTGACCGGGGACGGGCTGCGCGTGCTCGTCGAGCGCCTGGTCACCCTGCTCGCCACCGCCCCGGCCGCACCCGACCTGCACCGCCCCCGGCTGTGGATCGACCGCTCATTCTCTGTCAGGGGCGCGGGCACCGTCGTCACGGGCACGCTGGGAGGCGGACGGCTGCGGGTGGGCGACGAGGTGGCGCTGCTGCCGGGCCGGCGCACCGCCCGAGTGCGCGGCATGCAGTCCCTCCTCCAGCCCGTCGACCACGCAGCGCCCGGCAGCCGGGTCGCGGTGAACACCAGCGGCCTCGATCGCGCCGAGGTCGCCCGCGGCGACGCCCTGGGCCTGCCCGGCCAGTGGCGGGCCGTGCGCTCGCTCGACGTCTGGATCCGCGCCCTGCCCGCGCAGCAGGTAGGACGCAAAGGCGCCTGGCACCTGCACGCCGGATCGTCTGAGCGCTCCGCGAAGGTCTACCCGCTGGCCGGCGAGCGGCTCGGCCAGGATGGGTTCGCCCGCCTGGTGCTCGATCGGGCCGTCGCGCTGCAGGCCGGCGACCGGTTCGTGCTGCGCGAGGCCGGGCGCCGGGCCACCGTCGGCGGTGGCGTCGCGCTCGACGTCGATCCCCCGCCCCGGTCCCGCGGCCGCGCGGCGCGCGAGGCCCGGCGGCAGGAGCTGGCGGCCAGGCTGGATGCCCTCCGCGCCGGCGATCGGGCGTCACTGCTCGCGCTGCACATCGGTGAGCGGGGCGCCGCCCCAGCCGCACGCGCGGCGGCGGCGGTGGGCCTGGTGCAGGCTGCGGCTCGCCAGGCGGCAGCCGAGCACGGGCTGGTCGAGCTGGCCACGGCCTGGGCGCATCCCGCCGCCGTGACGCATTGGGCAGGGGCGATCGAGGGCGCGCTGAACGGCTACCACACGGCGCATCCCGTCGACCGCGCCGCGCCCAAAGACCTGGCGCTGCGCGCGGCGGCCGGCGCCGGGTGCCCCGAGGAGTTAGTGGCGGCGCTGCTCGACTTGCTTCTGCGCCGCAGCGCGATCGTCGCTGAGGGACCCGGCCTCCGAACGCCCGCGCACCGGGTGACGCTCGACGAGGACCAGACCGCCGCCCGCGACGCCCTGCTCGCCGCGCTGGCCAAGGCGCCGTTCGCCCCGCCGGGCCTGACCGATGCGGCGCGCGCCGCGGGCGCCTGCGCCGCGCTGGTCCGCGAGTTGGAGGCCGCGAAGGCGATCGTGCGCCTGGGCCCCGACCTCGCGGTCACCGCTGGCGCGCTCGACCAGGCCCACGCGCTGCTGCTGGCCGCCTACGACGCCGAGGGGCCCCTGACCGCCGCCCGGGCTAAGGAGGTCCTGGGCACCAGCCGGAAATTCGCCCTGCCCGTGCTGGAGGAACTCGACCGCCAAGGCCGCACCCGCCGCCGCGGCGACGTCCGCGACGTCCGTTGATGTTCGGCCGGATCTCCAGCAGGTTTCCTCCGTATATGGAGGAAACCTGCAGCTCAACGGCCCACGTCCGATCGGAGAGCGCAGGTTTCCTCCCACTTGTTTTGCTTGGGTCAGGCCGTTGGGAGCCTGCAGCTCCGGTAACGTGCCGAGGACGCTGGCCGGGGGCTCGTTTTCCTCCTGTCGCCTCTTGAGGGCTGACTCGTATTCGGTCTGCCGACTCGGCCAGCGTCC
>JBOGEA010000561.1:0-2615 GCA_050743205.1 Egibacteraceae bacterium
GGCGCTGCGTGAGGCCTCAACCGCGGTCGGCGACGCGGCGGCCCGCCTCTCGGAGCAGGACGCCGCGGTCGCCGCCGACGCCGCGCTCGCCGGCGCCCAGGCCGGGCTCAGGGGGGCGCGGGGCCAGGGCCAGAGCCTCGCACAGGGGCAGGGTCCTGGGCCGGGCGGCGGTGGCGGGGGCAATCCCAGCGGGGTGGACGACGGCGGCGCCCGTCAGGGCAGCGGCCGGGCGCTGGACCCGCGCCAGCAGGGGATCGGGACGGGCGACCAGCCGGCGTCCGATCTCGACCTCCAGACCGTCTACGACCCGCCGCGGCGCATCGGCGGCGACGGCGAGGACCTGCGGCTCGGCGGCGACCCCAGCGGGCCTGGCCCCGACACTGACCTGGGCCGCCAGCAGGGTGAGGGGCTGCGCACCACGCCGCTGGTCCCGTACCTCGACGTGCTCGCCGACTACGCCGAGCGGGCGGCGCGCACGGTCGAGCGGCCCGGCTACCCCGATCGGCTGCGGGGGACCGTGCAGGACTACTTCGACCGGCTCGGCGCCGCGCAGGGGTGACAGCCATGACCATGACCATGACCGTTGAGGGCTTCGCGGGGCTCGCCGCCACTGTCGAGACCGAGGTGCGGCGGGTGATCGTGGGGCAGCGCAAGCTGGTCCGCGACGTCCTCGCGTGCCTGCTCGCGCAGGGGCACGTGCTGCTCGAGGGCGTGCCAGGACTCGGCAAGACGGTGCTGCTCCGCTCGCTCGCGCAGGCGCTGGACCTGCGGTTCACCCGCGTCCAGTGCACCCCCGACCTGATGCCGGCGGACATCGTCGGCACGAACGTGCTGGGGGGTTCGGCGACTGGGGAGACCGAGCGCACGTTCCAGCCCGGGCCAGTGTTCACGCAGCTGCTGCTGGCCGACGAGATCAACCGCGCGACCCCCAAGACGCAGTCCGCGCTGCTGGAGGCGATGGCCGAGCGGCGCGTGACGGTCGGCGGGGTCACCCGCGACCTCCCCAGCCCGTTCTTCGTGATGGCGACGCAGAACCCGATCGAGATGGAGGGCACCTACCCGCTGCCCGAGGCGCAGCTCGACCGGTTCCTCGCAAAGGTCCTGGTCCCGCTGCCCGAGCCCGACGACCTGGTCGAGATCCTCGCCCGCACCACCGGCACCGCCGAGGCGCGTCCCAGCCGGGTCGCCGGCGCTGGCGAGCTGCTCGCCGCCGCCGCGCTGATCCGCGAGGTGCCGATGGCCTCGCACGTCACCCGCCACGTCGTCGACCTGGTCGGCGCCACCCATCCCCGCTCCGACGTCGCGCCCGAGCCGATCCGCCGCTACGTCCGCCACGGCGCCTCGCCGCGCGGCGCGCAGTCGCTCGTCCTGCTGTCCAAGGCCTACGCGCTGCTCGACGGCCGGCTGCAGGCCAGCATCGACGACGTCCGCGCCGCGGCGGCGCCCTGCCTGCGCCACCGGCTCGTCCTCGGCTACGAGGCGTTCGCGGCAGACGTGGACGCCGACCATCTGGTGGCGGCGCTGCTCGACGCGGTCAGCGCCCCCGGGCCTCCGGTGAGGGGAGGCGTATGAGCCTGCTCTCACCCCAGCTGCTGGCCCGCTTGGGCCGGCTGCGGCTCGCGTCGCGCCGCAGGGTGGAGGGCCGGTTCGCCGGCGCGCACGCCTCCCGCCGGTACGGCTCGTCGCTCGACTTCGCCGACTACCGCGAGTACGTGCCGGGTGACGACCCCCGCTGGGTCGACCCCAACGCCTACGCCCGGCTCGGCCGCCTGCTCGTGCGGCTGTTCGAGGCCGAGGACGAGGCGGCGCTCCGGCTGGTGCTGGACTGCTCAGCCTCGATGCGCTTCGGGGACAAGCCGCGCGTCAGCCGGCAGGTCGCGGCGGCGCTGGCCACCATCGCCGCCGCTGGCGGCGACCGGGTGCGCCTCCTGCTCGCGGGTCCGGCGTGCGACGCCGGGCCGTGGTTCCGGGGCCCTGGGACGCTGCCGCGGATCGAGGCGCGCCTGCTGGCCGCGGAGCCCTCTGGGACCGCCGACCTGCCCGCCGCGCTGGGCCGTGCCCACGGCGAGGGACCTCGCGGCCCGGTCGTGCTGCTCAGCGACCTGCTGTTCGACGGCTGGCCCGACGTGCTGCGCGCCCTGGCCGCCGGGCACGGCGACCGCGTGCTGATCCACGTGCTCGGCCGCACCGACCTGGACCCTGACCTCGACGGCGACGTCCGCCTGGCTGACAGCGAGAGTGGCGCGCACGTCGAGATTGGCTTCGCCGACGAGGTGCGGGAACGGTATCGCGAGACGGCTGGGCGGTGGTTGGATGAGGTTTGTCGTGCTTGCGGTGCTCGAGGGATTGCGTATGCGCGGGTTGTGGACGATGTGTCGGTGGAGGAGCTGCTGGTTGTTACTTTGGCTGGGCTCGGGGTGGTGGGGTGAGCTGGTGTCTTAAAACCTTCACCCGGGGTCGCGTTACGCCGGCTTCCGCTCCTCTAGGGTGGGTGGGTGGGGGAGGTTGGCGCGGTCGGTCGCTGCACCCGGCGCAACGCGACCCCTCTGCTGCTTATCCGCCGTGCGGCTTTATAAAGCGGTGCGGTTTCGGGCGGCAAGGGCCACCCGAAACCG
>JBOGEA010000562.1:0-2608 GCA_050743205.1 Egibacteraceae bacterium
GGCTCGGGGGTGGGTGGCTCGGTGGCTGGCTCGGGGGTGGGTGGCTCGGTGGCTGGCTCGGGGGTGGGTGGCTCGGTGGCTGGCTCGGTGACCGGCGGCGCAGTCTCCGGCGCAACACCCGGCCGTTCTGCGACTCTCCCGAAACCGATCAAGGTCACTGTGGGGTCGGGCTCGGTGCCGGAAAGTCGCGTGGACATGACGGCATTGCGTAGGCCGCCAGCGGAAGCAGCGAAGCTGACAGCGGTGGTGCAGCTCGCGTTCGCCGCAAGCGTCGCGTTGGTGCAAGTGTTGCGAATGAGGGTGAAATCGCTGGCATGAGCGCCAGCAATCGTCACATCGTCAACCTCGAGGCGGCTCGTGCCCCTATTCGTCAAGGTAAGGGTTTGTGGAGTGCTGACCACGCCCAGCGGCTGTTCGCCGAAATCCAATGACGGCGGCGTCAACTCGGGGAATCCTGGAGGAGCCGCGGCCCCGGTTCCGTCCAACGGCACTGTGACGGGCTCATCCCCTGTAGCGACGATCAGTGTGGCTTCACGGGGACCAGATGTGGTCGGGATGAATCGGATGGTGATGGAACAGGCATCGTCAGCAGCGGGTCCCGTCCGCCGGCAGGTCGTGCCCACGATCGAGAAGTCGGAGGCCCCAGGGCCTTCGATGCGAACGGCCTCCATGTCGATCTGCTGCCCGTTGCGGCTCCTCACTGGGATGGTCTGTGCCGGTGAGGAGGTGAGCATCGCCTGCTCTCCGAAGCTCACTGAATCAGGCCCAAAGTCGGGGTCCGGACGAAGCGCCAGCCATGCGAGCACACCGAGCGCGATGATCAGCAGAAGAATGCCGGCGGACCGCCTCAGGGGGCGACCGGCCATTGTGTGTCCACGCTGGGATCCCTGAAGCGGGACCGCCGGTGGCATGAGCAGGTTGAGATTGTGGCGGGTGAAGGCCGCCCCTTGATCGTCGCCGAGAGCCTCGCGCAGACTCAGGGCTTGCCGCAGCAGAGAGCCGGCCACGTCCCTCTCGCCCAGGCAGAGAGCTCTGGTGCCCAACTGGTGGAGCGCAAACGCCTCAGCAGCGCGGTCACCGAGGGCCTGCGCGCTGTCGAGGACGGTCTCAAGGGTGAACCGCCACGCCTCCCAGCGCCCCTGCAACGCGAACGTCCCTTCGGCCGCAAGGCCAAGCGCCTGAGTGTCCGCCCACCGACCGGCGTCTTTGGCCCAGTCCATAACCTCCCGCGCTGCTTCGACGTCCTGCAGCGAACGCTCAGGCGCGCTCAGAGGCTGCCGCGTCCAATCGAGGAAGTATTCACGCACCTCCCGTCCGGCGGCGTCCAGGTCCCATGCCTCGCGTATGGTGCGGCCGACCTCGTCCGGCACCCCGTAGCGGGTCAGGCTCTCCACAGCCGGGTGCGCCTGCGCCAACCCGAGGCGCGTGAGCTCCTCCAAGGCGTTCTGGGCCTGCCGGAAACCAGTCAGCGCGTAGGCCTGCTCGGCATTGAGCAGCAGACCCGGAACAACCGCGAGGACCGCGAGCAGCTTACGGTCCCGCTCGGGCATCAAGCCCACCGCGTCCGACGCAAGGACGGCGAACTCCTCAGCCACGCTCTCCAAGGACCGCTCGCCGCTGCTCACCAGTGCGACCGCATGCAGCAGCCGCAAGGGGCAACCCTCGACGGCTTGTCCGAGCCTGCGTGCGGCGGCCTGCTCGCCCCGCACGAGGCTGCGGCCGAGTCCACGCGCGATCAGCGCGAGGGCATCGTCCTCAGGCAACCCCGGCAGCCTCACCGACTGGTAGGGGCCCACCAGCCGACGGGCGGACGATGTGCCCACAAACCGACAGCTTGGGACGAAATCGAGTACCTCCTCGATCTCCTCCCGCCCCAGCTCGACATCGTCCAACAACACGACGGCGTCAGCGCTCTGCAGGTAGTGCCGCAACACGCCGCCGTTCGGCTTGTACGGAGTGTCGCACTCATAGAACGCCCCGAACAGCGCCTGAAGCAGATCTTCCGCCGCCTGCCGCCGAGCGGGCAGATGCAGCACCCCTCCTTCGGCGATGACCTGGGGATGATGCGCGAGGTGACGCAACAGGCTCGACTTGCCGACACCAGAAGGGCCGTGGAACTCGATGGGCTCTCCACCGGCTACGGCCGCGATCGCCCTTCTGGTCTCAAGTTCGCGGTCAAGAAAATCAGAGAACTTCCGCGGCAGCAGACGGACCGGGGCAGCCCGCCGTTCCACTCGTGGCCGCTCATCCTGCCGCACAATGGTGACGAGGTCGCCATGCACGTGATCCACACGCATTTGATAGATGTTCGACCCTACCGCGACCTGACCGCTGATGTCCCCCTCCACCACAATGTTGGCGTGGACATCCCCAACCACTGCGGTCAATGCAGTCGTATCAACGACAATATCTCGCTTTGTCAGGGCAAATCCTTGCTGCGCCGACATTCGCCGTACCGGAGTAAGGTACGAAGGGAGCGGGACCAGCGGTATCGCATGAATGAGTGATCAGTGATATCGCGGTCAACTCCGCCCGCCACCGGCTCTCCCGTCCGTGGCTCGTCGGGCCGGGGGCGCGGCCCGCTGGGTGTGTCGGCTCAGCTCCGGAT
>JBOGEA010000563.1:0-2603 GCA_050743205.1 Egibacteraceae bacterium
GGGCGGGCGCGGTGCTGGAGCCGGCCATCGCCCAGTTCGCCCGCGCCAATACCGAGCTGCTCGACCACGCGGGCCGGCGCCTCGTGGACAATCGCAACCCCGCCGTCGTGGATGAGCGGATCCGGGCCCTGCCGCGGTCCACCCGGGATCTGCTGGAAGGGCTCTCTCCCGGCCCGAGGATCGGAAGCCTCCGCGCCCCGCTCTTCCTGATCCACGGCCGGCAGGACCCGGCCGTGCCGTTCACGGAAAGCCTACGGCTCGACGCGGCGGCGCGGGCCGCGGGGCGACCTGTGCGCACCGCGATCGTGGGGACGGTCGGCCACGTCGAGGCCGACCGGCGCGCCGGGCTCACCGATCTCCTGCGGCTCTGGGCGACCTTCTACGCGTTCCGGCGCGCCGCCGAGGGCTAGCTTAGCTAGTTTCTGTCTTAGAAGCCTGATTGCTCTGATTTGTCACGGAGTTCGGCCGCGCGAAGACGGCGCCGCCGAGGCGCGGCGGCCGCCGGTTTTCGGGGAAACACGCGAGCGCTCGGGCGATTTCTCATCGCTCGCCCGGGCCGCGTGCCGCTGCAGTTGGGCGAGGTCCAGCGCCGTCGCGATCCACGTGTCGACCAGTGACCGGAGGCGCTGATAGGTGCTCACCTGCTGACGCACCGTCGCCAGGTCCTCGCGCCGCACGAACTCACTGTGACTCTTCCCCTGCCACGTGAAGCTCACCTGGTAGTAGGGCCCGTGCTTCTGGGGTGGGGCCGCCTTGCACCGGCAGCCCGGCGTGCCGCAGACGTTGTACTGCGCCGAGAGGCTCCCCGGTCGAAGCGCCCCCAGCGCGGCGAGCGCGGTCTTGATCCGGGCGATCCGGGCTTCGAGCACCTGCCGGCGCGGGGGCATGGCCAGGCCCATCGTACCGCAAACGGCTTGCCTCTCAAAGCCGATAGCATTATAATGCTCTCGGCAGTCACTCAGTCACCCGAAGGAGGCCGCCCATGCGCCCGGGGCCCGCCCGCCAAGTCAGCTTTGCCGATGTCGAGCTCGCCGCCCAGGCCCTGCCCCTGGACCCGCTCTTGGAGACGATCGCCACCTTCCTGGACACGCACGGCGAGTGCGTCGCGCTGGTGCACCAGGATTTGGTGCGCGGGCTCAAGCAGCCCGGCACCGGCCGGACGGGGCTCAGCGCCGTGCAGGCGCTGCGCGCCTTTGCCCTGCAGCGCATCAAGCACTGGGACCTGCGCGAGCTGCGCGCGCGCATCGCCGACGGATTGACCTTGCGCCGCTTCACCACCTTCGATGGGCAGGCCGTGCCCAGTCATACCGCCTTTCACCGCGCCTTCACCCGGCTCACCCCCGGCACCGTCCGCGCCCTCAACGACGCCGTGGTGCGCGCCGCGATCACGCTGGACCTGGACGACGGCACGCGGCTGCGCGTGGACACCACCGTGGTCGCCACCGACATCCACCATCCCACCGACAGCACGCTGCTGTGGGACGGGGTCCGCGTGCTCACGCGCCTGGTCGGGCAGCTCGGCGCGCTGCTGCCCGCCGCGACGCACGGGTTCGTCAATCACTCCCGCCGCGCCCGCCGCCGGATGCAGGAGATCAGTCGCCTGACGCCCGCGCAGCGGCCCCGCCAGCAGCAGCGCAAGTACCGCGATCTGCTCGCCGTCACCACCACGGTCCTCACTCAGGCCCGGGCCGCCGCGCGCGCCGCCCGCACCCTGCCGCTGCCGAACCCGCTCGCGGCCGCGACCGTGCAGGGCCTGAGTGCGGAGATCGAGCGCGTCGGCGACCTCACCGACCGGGTCATCGCCCAGACGCAGCGCCGCGTCCTGCAGGGGGAGGCGGTGCCCGCGGCTGAGAAACTCTTGTCGATCTTTGAACCCCACACCGATCTGATCGTGCGCGGCAAGGCGCGCACCCCGGCCGAGTTTGGTCACAAGGTCTTCTTGGCCGAGAGCGGGGCGGGCCTCATCAGCGACTACCAGATCCTCACCGGCAATCCCGCCGATGAAGATCACGTCGGCCCATCCTTGGAGCGGCACCGGGCCCTGTTCAACACCGTGCCCACCCTGTACGCGGGCGACCGCGGCTTCCACACCCCCGCCAATGCGACGGCGATCACCGCGGCCGGCGTGCGCACGGAGTGTCTCCCGCAACGCGGCGGCCACAAGACGGCGGAGCGCACGACGTACGAGAAGACACCGGCGTTCAAGCGGGGGCAACGGTTCCGCGCGGGGATCGAGGGCCGCATCTCCGTCCTGTTCCGCGGGCGTGGCATGAAGCGCTGCCTGCTCACGGGCCTCGCGCGCTTCGAAGTCTTCGTCGGGCTCGCGGTGCTCGCCAACAATCTGTTGCGCATCGCGGACCTGTTGAAGCACCCGCCGCGCCGCCGGCGCCGCACCGCCTAGCCCCGTCCCGCTCCCATGCGTCGCGCCACCCGCCGTGCGGCGACGTGTCTCTGGACAGGGGCGCGGCGTGACACCCGACCTTGCGTCACGCCCCTTCGGCGCCTGTGTGACACGGCACACGCCTCGCGGGGCCCCGGCAGGCCGAGAAATATCGGCAGGAGACCTCGGCCTCCGGAGTTTCGTGACAGAAACTAGTCTAGGC
>JBOGEA010000564.1:0-2602 GCA_050743205.1 Egibacteraceae bacterium
CAGCCGCCCGTACCGGGCCGAGGCCGACGTCGTCGTGGTGGCCGCGCACTCGATCGAGAACGCCCGGCTGCTGCTCGCCTCGGGCCTGGCGAACAGCAGCGGCGAGCTGGGCCGCAACCTGATGGATCATCCGACGATGCTCACCTGGGCGCTGGCCCCCGCAGGCGGCGGCCAGATCGGTCCGTTCCGCGGCCCCGGCTCCACGTCGGGCTGGGAGGCGTTCCGCTTCGGGGACGCCCGCCGCAAGCGGGCACCGTTTCGGATCGAGATCGGCAACTGGGGCTGGGGCTGGGCGGCGGGAGCACCGATGAGCAACGTGGGCACCGCACTGGGCGTCGGCGGCGACTCGGCGGGCAACATCGTCCCGAGAGCCGTCTTCGGCACGAAGCTGCGGCAGACTCTGGGCGATCAGATCGGCCGTCAGCTTCAGCTCCAGTTCGCCATGGAGCAACCCGCCGACCGCGACAATCGGGTGACGATCGACGATCGGTTTCGCGACGCGATGGGCAACCCGCGCCCGGTGCTGACCTACAACCTCAGCGACCACGTCAAGGAGGGCATCGTGGCGGCGAGGGCCGTCGCCTCGGCCATCTACGGGCAGCTCGGGGCGCAGGAGCACACCGACCACAGCCCCCGCGACGGCGTCGCCCCGCTCGGCTACCTCCGCTACCGCGACCGCGACTACAGCTACGAGGGAGCCGGGCACGGCGCGGGCACGCACCTCATGGGCGGTGACCCGACGAATTCGGTCGTCGACTCGTTCCAGCGCTGCTGGGACCACCGCAACCTGTACGCGGTGGGCTGCGGCAGCATGCCGTCGGTGGGCACGTCCAACCCCTCGCTGACCATGGCGGCCCTGGCGTTGCGCAGCGCCGAGCGGATCCACCGTGACCTCGTCGAGCTGCACCGCCCGGCCGATCTGCGCGGCGCGGAGGTCCGACCGTGACCGACGGCGTCGTCCTCGGTGACCGAGAGCTGCCCTTCGCGCTCCCCAAGACCCTTCCTGAGCTGCGGAAATACCTCCAAGGCGCGCTGGAGATCGAGCACCTCACGATCCCGCCGTACCTGACCGCGATGTACACGATCCGCGTCGGCACCAACCAGGACGCGTACTACACGATCCGCAGTGTCGTCCTGGAGGAGATGCTGCACATGACGTTGGTCGCCAACCTGCTCAACGCGGTCGGCGGTCGGCCGAGGGTGGCCGATCCGGACTTCGTCCGCCGCTACCCGGCGAGGCTGCCCTACAGCGCTCTGGACGTCGAGATCCCGCTGCAGCACTTCTCCCCGGCGGCGATGCGGACCTTCCTGCTCATCGAGCGCCCACAGAGTCTCGGTGACTCTTCCCAGCAGCGGCCGGGCTGGACCTCGGTCGGCCAGTTCTACGACTTCATCCGCACCGGATTACTCGGACTGGTCGAAGAGCTGGGCGAGGACGAGGTCTTCTGCGGACGTCGGGAGCGACAGGTCGGCCCGGAGGACTTCTACAACTCCGGCGGCGAGGCGTCACCCGTCACCGACCTGACGTCGGCGCTGCTGGCGCTGCGGGTGATCACCGAGCAGGGCGAGGGTCTGCGCGACTCCCTCTTCGACAGCGACGACCAGCTCTTCGGGGAGGATCGCCAGGTCGCCCACTACTTCCGGTTCAACGAGATCCGCACCGGGCGCACCTACGGCCCGCACGACACCCCCGACGCGCCACCCACCGGCCCCTCGATCGACGTGCGTTTCGAGCAGGCCTACCGGATCGACCCGAACGCCTCCGTCGCCGACTACTCCCGGTATGCCGACCAGGCGGTCTACCAGCACGCGGCTTCAACGGCGCCTACGCCGAGCTCCTCGCCCACCTGGAGATCGCCTTCAACGGCCGACCCCGCGTCATGATCCTCGGCGTGCCCGCGATGCTGCGCCTGCGCGACCTCGCCGAGCGGCTCTACCGCAACCCACACCCCGATCCCGACAAGGCAGCGCAGGGTTACTTCGCCAGCGCCACCTTCGAGATCGACCACGGCCAGCTCGAACACGGCCATGAGATCGTCTCGGTGAGAGTCCACTTCACGGATGACCGGTGCTGAGGCGGGCCATTGGGGTGCTGATCAGGTCGGCGCGTGGCTGGCACGCTGCGACTTGGGTGTGGTGGGCGGATCGCGGATGAGGTCTTTCCGACTGGGCAGGGAGGGGTCGGTGGACTCGATGCGCGCTGAGGCTGCCTTGGCCGTCGACTTCTCCGGTGTGCCGTCGTCTCCGGTGGGTGATCGCCGGTTCGTGCTGCCGCTTTCGACCTTCACGACGCTGGTGGTGGCGGCTGCTACCGCGTCCTGGTGGCACCAGTGCACTCACCGGAATCGTGGGCCGGGTCCTACTCGGAAGATGGCGAACTCGCTAGGAATCCCCCGCTACTTCGCGAATGTTTTGCCAGAGGAGAAGGTGGAGCTGGTTTCCAATCTTCAGTCGGAGGGCCGGTCCGTCTGTTTCGTTGGCGACGGCATCAACGATTCGATTTCGCTGAAGAAGGCTAATGTTTCTGTATCTTTGCGCGGCGCATCTACGGTGGCCATCGATTCTGCGCAGATTATTCTGACGGGCCAAGGCCTCCAACAGC
>JBOGEA010000565.1:0-2593 GCA_050743205.1 Egibacteraceae bacterium
GTTTTTGGGCGACGCTGAAGTGCGAGTTGGTGTACACGATGTCGTTTTCGACACGGGCCGACGCGTCCGTGGAGATTTTTGACTGCATCGAGGGGTTTTATAATCCCGTCCGTCGGCATTCGACTTTGAGATATGTTTCTCCTCTTGACTTCGAGCGGAGGAATGCTATAATAGGGGAGGTAAGGGCCTAACCGGTACCTGTCTACCAAAACGGGTCAAGTCCCATCTTGCTTCGGAGCGGTGACGCCCTACGAGATCGGCGTGCCCGCGCTCTGGAGGGCTGCAGAGCGACCGCAGCACGAACGCGTATGGGTCAAAGTTCGGGGCCTCACAGGCTCCAAGATCGCTCAGCATTACCTTCGATTACGCAGGAAGATGTGCGAGCGGCAGCGGCCTACGGCGCCTGGCTGGCTGAGCAGGATATTCACGCGCTGTCATACGGATCGTGAGGCGTCAAGCTCGACGAGAACGTCACGGTCGCCGCAAAGGGCATGTTCTCCTCCTTAGGCCACGAGGCGGATCGCGTGCTGACGAAGGCATAATGGGCGCACCGGACTCGGCCCTGCTGGACACATGTCAGCGCGAGGAATGCCGCTGGTCACTTTCGATCTGGAATTCGGTGACGTGCGGCTCTACCCACCGGGCGCGTCACCGGGTGTCCGGCTCCTGCGGCTCGCTGACCAGCAGCCCGACGCCGGACTCGATGTGCTGGGCCGCTTTGGGCAGATCACAGCCTCGATAAGCCGGGCTGCCTTATTATCGTGACCGAGGAACGGTTCACATCCGCCGCGCGTCACTCATCGTCGTGCGTCAGCGGTCGACTTGAAGGAGCACGCCGCCCGAAGATAACGTGAACTCCGCCCGCATGTCCGTCCCTCAATCCCCTATCTGGCGGGGAGGGCGTTGCGACGCGATCAAGTCGTTCAGCGCGTGATCGACGTCCGCCCAGCTTCAATCCCCTATCTGGCGGGGAGGGCGTTGCGACACCAACACAACCGAACCAAGGAGCAACCTAGCATGAGCTTCAATCCCCTATCTGGCGGGGAGGGCGTTGCGACCCGCTGGAAAGCCGAGCGGACCTGGCGGCAGGCCGAGCTTCAATCCCCTATCTGGCGGGGAGGGCGTTGCGACCGCTGTCTCAGGGTGGCCCTGAGCTGGGGAAACACGAGGATGTGATTAGCGGTTTTTGTGGTCGCTCTGGAATTCTCACGGAACGGAGGGGGGTTGGCCACAGAAAGGCTACACGCACGCACTTGGCGTAGACGCGGTCGCGGCTCTTGGTGGCAGGGGCGCGGTCGGGCATGTGCTCGGTGGCGCGCAGGGCGGTCATGTCGGCGAGGAGGCGGCGGACCTGCTGGCGCAGGGCGTCGGCCACCAGGATGGGCGGACGTATTGCCCTGCACATACTGCACCACGCCCAACGCGACCGGCGGGGCCTGCAGCGCGTGCTCGAGCAGCAGGCTGTGGGCGCCCGTCTGCACCACCAGGCCCGGTCACGGCGTGGCCGGCTCGACCCGTGTTTTGACATCCCACGGCAGCATACGGGTCCTGGTCGCTCACCAACGCGTCCAAGGACGCCCCGCAGGCCCAGCCGCGGCGACGTCAACCACAGACCGACGAAATTCTTGCAGGGACTTGAAACCCGCCCGGCAGTCAGAACGGCTGATCGATCTTGACGCTCCCGCAGCGACGGCGTCCTCCCGGGATTGCAACAAGTAAGGGCCTGGAGCGAAATAACGTTGAGAAATGGGTGGTCCTCTGCGCTCGGGTGGATGGGCGGGCGCGATCTTTCGGCCCCCTTTGCGCTGGCACCCGGCTTTCCGTCGAACCGGTACGAAAACCGCAGCTCAGGTGGGCAAGACGGCCGCTTGGATGCAGTTTTCCGCCGCGGGGAATCTGTTGCGAAATCTCACGGACCCGCGGTCGGGGCGCTCGAGCCAAAGATGCAGGTTTCCTCCGAATATGAAGGAAAGCTGCACCTCAAGCCCGACAACGCCCGCCTGACCTGCAGGTGCGGCTGGCCCAAAAGGCACCCACGGCCCGCGGCACTCAGCCATTCCGAGAGCCACTCCCATTGGTTTTGCAACAGGCTCTGGGCGACGGAAAACTGCATCCAAGCGGGTGACGGGGCGCAGGGCGGGCGTGTTTTCTGCTCCGGCCCGTCATGCCCGTTAAATGACAACGTTGTTTCGCTCCAAGCCCTAAGTGACACCCCGTAGGGGGGTCGGCGTCGGGCCGCTGCCCAGGCGCGTCGCATCTTTGAGTTGTCGGGGCGGCGACTGCCTGTGGGCCGGCTGACTTCACGTCGCATGGGTACGGCCCGGCTGGGTCGTGGTAAGGGGCGAATGGGGTCGCTTCCCGTGGCCGGTTACGATGGGTCGGTGATGGCGGTGGTTGGCGAAGCGCTGGGCGGGTGGCTCGTGCAGCTGTTGGCGCAGGGCGCGCTTGGCGGTGTGGGCAATATCGGGCCCTCCTGTACAACTAATCGGTCCTTGGAGGGGTCGGGAGCGGGAAACCGCTGGTAGAAGGCCAAAATCGGGGCCGGTGAGGGCGGCGGATGACGTGTACGGGCGACCTGCGGCTTTCGCGGGGT
>JBOGEA010000566.1:0-2586 GCA_050743205.1 Egibacteraceae bacterium
TTCCTGGAGGCCCTCTGATTATGCCGAACTATCCCGGCCAGTCACCGCCCTGACCAGGAGCGTCACAACAACATCGGCATAACCCGAACATCGGCATAATTTAGGAACTCGTTCTGCATCCGCAGGTCGCGGTTGTCACGCCGCAATTGCGCCAACTCGTCACGATCGGTGGTGGTCAACCCGTCGGAGCGGACCCCACGATCTATTTCTTCCTGTTTGAGCCAATTGCGTAATGATTGGTCCGACACCCCCAGCTCTTGGGCCAGCTCGGGGATCGACTTGTCGGGGTTGCGCCGCACCAACACCACGGCTTGGCGGCGGAACTCGGCCGGGTACGGCGGTTTCTTCGCCGTCATCATGGACATCCTCTCCTGGGCAATACAGCCCAATCTATCAGATGTCCACCAAACCGGGGCAATTCCACATGAGCATGGGCAGCCCGCGAGCACACCGGCCGATCGCGTTGCGGGCGTGACCGCGGCGCCCCAAGAGCTGGCGTCGTGAGAACACGTATAACCGGCCTCGCTCCGGCGGCTGTCGGCGGCGTTGGATGGGGCGGGGTGGGTGAGCGGCGTGGGGCGCTGCTGGGTCCCGCTGCTGGGTGCGTGGTGGTGAGCCGCAGGCCAGTTGGCTGGGCGGGCCCCGCTGCGCTTATCGCCGAGCCGCGCCGGCCGCACCGCCTGCTCCTGCTGGCTACTTGAGGCATACCATCCATGCATACCTCACCGAGGGGTAGTCCTTCCTGGACGGTTGAGTTCGAGCCCGAGGTGAGCGAGTGGATCATCGGCCTCTCGCCGGAGGAGAGAGCGCGGGTGCTGCGGTTCATCGATCTGCTGGAAGAGCAGGGCAACAAGCTGAGGATGCCGCGGAGCCGGTCGCTGGGCGAGGGCTTGTTCGAACTGCGGTTCCCGCTCGGCCGGCAAGAGCGGCGGATCACGTACGGGTTTGGGACAGGAGGGCGAATCGTGCTTCTGACCGTGTTTCGCAAGCAGCGTCACGCGGAACGCAAAGAGATTGACCGGGCGCGGGCGGCGCTGGAGCGCAGTAAGGCTGATGACGATCGGTGAGTCGACAGACGCGTGAAGGGATGAGCGAGGGAGGCGTAATGAGTAAGAGAAAAAGCCTTGATCAGTTGAAGGCACAAGCACGGGCGGAGGATCCCGCGGCGTTCGATGCCGCGTACGAGCGGGCGGGTCGCGACATAGAGCTGGGGGACCGTGTACGGCAGCTGCGCCTTCGGGCCGGCCTCAGCCAAGCGGAGTTGGCGAGGCGGATAGGTACGACGCAGCCGGCGATCGCGCGGCTGGAGGCGGGAGGGACTTCGCCCTCGATCCACACCCTTGACCGTGTTGCGCGAGCCCTTGGTGCTCGCCTTGAGATTTTGTTCGTGGAGCCGCTGGCAGCCTCGGATAGCTGATGTGGAGGCGAAGAAGGCGTCCGCTCCACGCCCTTGTGTAGGTGAATGTGACCAGGTGGACGCCGACACGCCCATCACACCGGTTTACGCACGTGTGACGGGTCAACGCGAGTCTGAAATATCCTGCCGCACCTGCCCAGCCCGGAACTGAAACGAGAATGAACTGTGACGGCGCCAGCCGGCGTCGCAACGCCCTCCCCGCCTGATAGGGGAGTGAGGCTGGCATCGGCCTGTGACGATACCCATGCCTTGCTCTGAGTCCTGACCTCTGACACGGTGAGATCATTTTGCGCGTCGCCTCAACACTGTGTCGATTCAGGTCCGCAATCCGGAACCCAGCCAACACACCCACCCGCTGAACGGTTGGAGGCGTCGCCGCCGCGCTCTTGCGAGGCCCCGACGTCGGGGAGGCGATCGACGTGCTGCGGTCGATTGACGCTCGTGGCCCTCTGTGGAGGCGGTGGCCACACAGCGCAGCGGCTCGACCTGACCGACGCGGAGCTCCGCGTGGCGGTGTGCTGCTGTGGAGCGTTCCCCGCCGTGATCGCTTCCTGACCGGGCAAGCTGACGACGGGCCGCCGTGAAGCCCGCCGCGGTTGTGATCACGCAGAGTCTGTTGCAGAATCAATGGGAGTGGCTCTCCAGGGATGGCTGAGTGCCGCGGGCCGTGGGTGCCCTTTGGGTCAGCCGCACTGCAGGTTTCCTCCGTATACGGAGGAAACCTGCAGGTCAGGCGTGCGTTGTCGGGCTTGAGGCGCAGCTTTCCTTCATATTCGGAGGAAACCTGCATCTTTGGCTCGAGCGCCCCGACTGGCGGGCCCGTGAGATTTTGCAACAGGCTCCGCAAGCCTGGAAGGCGCGGATGGTTATAGCGTTGAGAATGGCCGGCCTTGTCGCTGCGCGATCGTAGAATCCGCGCAGGAGGTGGTCGTCGTGAGCGTGGCGGTGCTTGAGCGTGAGCTGTATACGGTGGGCGAGGCGGCTCGGCTGCTCCGCATGCCCGTCTCCACGCTGAAGTGGTGGTTGGAGGGCCGTCCGAGCGAGGGCCGCCCGCCGGTCCTGCGACCGGAGCCGACGGGGTCGAACGCGGTGACGTGGGGAGAGTACGTCGAGGCCGGTTACCTGCGTGAGTACCGGCGGCGCCAAGTCCCATTGCAGCATCTCAGGCC
>JBOGEA010000567.1:0-2570 GCA_050743205.1 Egibacteraceae bacterium
GACCTAAAAGGCTCTTCGCGAGCGGAACCCGACGAGGCGCGACCCTTCAAGGGCAGTCCTCAACAGGGCTTTCAGGGCAGGAGGGCCTGAGGCTCCAATGCCACGATGCCGGTGGCGCCCAGGGCGCGCAGGTCGCTTAGGCGTGTCCACAGCTCCCCGTTGGACACCACGAAATGCACCGCGACGAGGTCGTCCCGGCCGGCCAGGGGCAGCACCGTTGGGGAGGCCAGGCCCGGGAAGATCGCGCGAAGGGAGTCCAGCCGCTCTCGGGGCACGTGCAGCATCACGTAGCGGTGGCGACGCGCGGAGACGACCGCGACGGCTCGCAGCTCCAGGTCGTGGAGGGCCACCAGGTCACGGCGGTGCACGAGCAGCGCTTGGCACTCCCGGATCACCTCGAGGACGCGGAGCCTGTTGGTCATCAAGCTGGTGCCGGTCTCACGCAGGTCGACGATCGCGTCGGCGAGGCCCGCCGCGCACACGCCCTCCAGAGACCCACCCATCGGCACGACCGTGACGTCGATCCCCTTGGCGGCGAAGAACTGGCGGGTGACGTGAGGAAGGTGGGTCGCGACGACGGTGCCCTGCAGGTCAGCCGCTCCGCTCCGGCCATCGTCGTCGCGTGAGGCAAGGACGAGGTCCGAGCGCGAGAATCCCAACGGCAGAGCGGGCAGCTCTTCGAGGTCAGCCTCCGCTGCGATGTCCGTGGACAGGAACGCCGCGTCGATCTGGCCGGCGGCCAGCGCCGCCGCAGCGTCCCGGGGCCGCATCTCGATCAGCTCAAGGTCACCGACCGTCGCGATCGATCCGGCTCCGTGCAGCATCGCCGTGGGATACCCGGCACCGGTGAGCAGGGCAAGCACGCCGTCGCGCAGCCTCCCCCTCGACGGCACCCCGACCCGGGCCCGCCGCTGTGCCCCGTAATCGGCGGTCATCGTCTGCGGGCCTGGAGCTCGGCCAGCACCTGATCGAGGCTGACCCCAGCGCCGACAAGGCCAGCGAGCAGGTGAAACAGCAGGTCAGCCGCCTCTGCGGCGGTGCGCTGAGGGTCTAGAGCTGGACCGCGGCCCAGCTCTAGACAGAACTCGAAGGCCTCTTCCATGATCTTGCGCTGGACCCGCTCAGGATCGGTCAGAAGCGTCGCGGAGTACGAGCCGGGTGGCGGGTCGGCCAGCCGGGACCGCAGCACAGCCTCCAGATCGGCAAGCATCACGAGGGTGAGGCTAGCGCGTCGACATCAGCCGGACGTACGTTCTTGGCCGCCGCACAGGCCGTGTCGGTGACCCCAGGGCCGCAGATGAGGCGGGCATTGGGGGTCGTTTTCAGGATCTGGTCGGTCGGTTCTGGCAGCGCATCGGCGTTGGTGAGAAGAATCGGCGCTGCCGTGCGGATTGAGTACACCGCCGCAGCGAACCCCGCGACTCCCATGCGCTCTCCGCTGCCGTCGATCAGCAGCACGCTGGGATTCTTGTGGTCCACGTCGCGCAGCCGCGCGATACGCGCCGCGGTCTCGAACCGGTCCTGACCGCCGATCCGATCGACCTCGACACCCAGCCGCTCAAGCTCAAGCGTGATCGAGCCGCCCAGCGCCACACGCCCACCAGCGACGATGACCTTCTCCACCTGAGACTGGGCCAGGTAGTCACGCGTCTCAGGCGAAAGCTGGAACGGGTCGGTCAGCAGCACTGGCATGCCCGCGACCGCGGCCCAAGCAACGGCGACCAAGGCATCGACATAGCCGCGTGTCTGGTCGACACCGCTGCTATCGGCCCCACGGACGAGCAGCGCGGTTCTGGCTCTGGGCAGGTACTGGCCAGCGACGGCGACCGCGTTGCCGACCGCGCTCTGACCGGGAACACGCTCAACCGCATAGCCCGCCTCGGTCAACGCCTGCGCGACCTTCGGGTCGAAAGCCTCAGGACCACCCATCAGGTACACGGTCTTCGCGCCTAGGCGCTCCAGCTCAAGCGTGACCTCAGGCGCGAGCGAATCGGACGAGGTGAGCAGCAGCGGCGCCCCGAGTTCGCCCTGCAGCGTGCTGGACGACAGCGCATCGACCCAGATGTCATTCCTGGCCAGCACCGCGGAGGACACCGAGTCGTCCGGGTATGCGGCCGCGCTGAGCGCAGCGGACAGCGCGGCGTCAGGGCTCGCCGTCGCGACGACCCGGTCCGCAGTCTGCCCGCGAGCCGCGGTGGCTGAGCCTGAACGACTGCTCAGCAGGGAAAAACCGCCAGCGATCACGAGCGTGTTGAAGGCGACAAGCGCAGTGAGCAACGCGCGACGGCGCATCATCTGCGGACCTCCCAGAGGGGCAGCGCGGGGGGAAAGGTAGCCAGAAGCATAACCCCCCACTGTGACTAGTACGCCTCGTCCTTTCGTGCCCCGATCGCATCCGAGCAGAAGGCGCTCGGGGGGCGGCAGACAGTTTTCTGGACGTTCACCGGACACTGCGTCCGGTTCGCGGTAGGGACCGTCCTTGCGGACGGCCCCCCGCACAGATCCCAGCGTGCGCTGCTAACGCACTGGGCTCCTGCCTTGGGTACGGGCGTCAAAACGCACGTTGGGGA
>JBOGEA010000568.1:0-2532 GCA_050743205.1 Egibacteraceae bacterium
ACCGTCACGAGTCAGCGTTGCTGCTAGGCCTCGGCCCGGCGATCCAGACGCTGAAAGGGCTGGGCACGCCCGAAGCCGAGCGCGTCTTTGTCCGTGCCCGCGAGCTGTGCGAGCGCCTCGGCGACACCGGCGGCGCCTTTCAAGCGCTGTGGGGCCAGTGGATGGCCTCGGCCGGGCAGGGGCGAATCGTGCCGGCCCGCGGTATCGCCGCTGAGCTTCTCACACTCGCCGAGAGCACCAATGATCCCGTAGTGCGGCTCGAGGCCCACCATGCGATGTGGGCAGGAGATGTCCCGGTCGCTGTTGAATTTGACAACTGAGTAGCGGCGGCTTCCTGGTGGGCCTGAGAATCGGGTCTGCCAAGACCAACCGGTCCATCGGGCCGGACCAAGGAGCCGCCATGACGAAGAAAACAGGGAAGGCACGGCCAACGCAAGCGGGGAATAGGAGGGACGGGGGGCTGGCCGACGTGCTCGCGCCGTTGATCGCCGGGATGACGGCGACGCGCACGCATCTGCTGGAGTGGGTGCACACGCTGGGTGTCGGGGCGCTGCACGCGGTGTTCCGGGCGGAGGCGGAAGCGCTGGCGGGGCCCAAAGGGAAGCACCAGGTGGACCGCACCCATCATCACTGGGGGTGCGCGGCGACCGAGTTGACGTTCGGCGGCCGGCGCATCCAGGTAGCCCGGCCGCGGGTGCGCAGCCGTGCGGGGCAGGAAGCCGTCTTGCCGGCGGTCGCGGCGTGGCGGGAGCGCGATCCGCTGACGGCGCGGGTGCTCGAGCAGATTCTGCTGGGGGTGTCCACGCGCGGGTATGCCGGGAGTCTGGAAGCGGGGCCGCCGGGGGTGCCGAGTCGCGGGACGAGCAGGAGCGCGGTGAGTCGGACGCTCGGCCGGCGCCTGACCGCCACGCTGGCCGCACAGCTGGAGCAGCGCCTGGATGAAGTCGAGGTGCTGGCGCTGTTCTTGGATGGCGTCGTGATCGCCGGCCAGACGGTGATCGTCGTGCTCGGCCTCACGCGCGCGGGGGACAAGCGGCCCTTGGGGCTGCGCCTGGGGTCGACGGAGAACGCCGTCGTGTGCACGGACCTGCTGCAGGATTTGCTCGCGCGGGGGCTGCCGATCACCGAGCGCGTGCTCTGCGTGATCGACGGCGGCAAGGGGTTGCGCAAGGCGGTGCAGGATGTGCTCGGCACCGCGGCGGTGATCCAGCGGTGTCAGATCCACAAGGCGCGCAACCTGCAGGCGCTGCTGCCAAAGGCGCGGCAGGCCCACGTGCGGGCGACGCTGCGGCGTGCCTATCGCGCGGCCAGTGCCGACGCGGCGCGCCGCCAGCTCAAAGCCCTCGGGGCTTGGCTCGAGGCCAATGGACACGTGGACGCTGCGGCCAGTTTGCGGGAGGGGCTGGAGGAGACCCTCACGGTGCTGACCCTCGGGCTGCCGACGCGGCTGCACCGCTTCTTCGCGACGACCAACTGCATCGAGAACCTGATCGGGACGGTGCGCCATGTCACGCGCAACGTGAAGCGCTGGCGTGATGGCCGGATGATTCGGCGCTGGGTGGGGTTGGCACTCAGCCGGGCCGCGACGCGCTTCCGTCGGATCAAAGGCCATCACGAGCTCGACACGCTGGTGGCGGCTCTGCAGAAGAAGGGAACGTCGGAGGCCGCGGCGTGAGTCGACCGGCGCTTCTGAGCCGCGGCGCCTTTCTCGGCGAGGGCCAGGGACGGCTCAGGAACGATCTTGAGGAGGGGGTGGCTATGTCGGTATCCCCCCAGACAGCCGCTGCGAGCACTCATCGAGGCGTCGCAGGCGCGCGAGGCTATAATGCGGGACCGCTGCTGCCCAGCCAAGTTCAACAGCCGGCGGGACAACTCCCCGTGCTCCGTTGTAGCGTCCGCCCGTGAGTACATCGGTCCGAAGGTGTACCCCAGGAAATCGAAGGACTCGCATCGAGCGTCCCGCACCCTGGTCTTCCCCTCGTTCAGCGCGAGCCCGATGCGGCCCATCCAGCCCCGCGTCTTCTCCAGGACCTCGTGGGCCCCCTGCCGACACAGCACCACCAGGTCGTCGGCATAGGTGACGAGCTGCGCGCCGTACCGCTGGTCGAGACCAGCCCGGCGAAACGCCTTGATGTACCGATGCATGTAGATGTTCGCCAACAGCGGCGACACCACGCCGCCCTGCGGAGTTCCCCGAGTCGCCCTCTTCCCGCCACTCATCCGTTGAGCCCCCCGCTCGTCCGGCTCTGCCACCGGCGCCTTCAGCCACCCCTTCAACAGGTGCAGCATCCGGCCGTCGCTGATGCGCCGCGCCAGGCACGTCATCAGCGCCGCGTGCGGGATCGTGTCGAAGTACTGCGACAGATCGGCGTCCACCACTTCAGTTCTCCCGTCATCCAACGCTTGGTGGACGATCCGAATCGCCTCGTGCGCGCTCCGACGCGGACGGTAGCCATACGCCGCCTCGTCGAAGTCCGCTTCGAAGATTGGCTCGATTACCAGCTTGGCCGCGGTTTGCACCACCCGATCCCG
>JBOGEA010000569.1:0-2523 GCA_050743205.1 Egibacteraceae bacterium
GGGCCGGCCCTGACGAGAGCGGCGACCTACGCGTGGCTGGCCCAAGAGCGCGCGGCGTCGAAGGACCCGAGCGGCGCCGAGGAGGCCCTGGAGCGGGCCGAGAGCGCGCTGGAGGCCGCCATCGCCGCGGACCTGCCGCTGTCCGGCGCGACCGCCGACTATTATTTTTTGCCCAGCGACGATCGTCTGGCCCGGTTCCGGGCGGTGTGCGACCTTGCGCTGGAGCGCCCTCAGCATGCCGTTGAGACCTTGACCGAGACGTTGGCGCGGGTCGACGGCCCGCGCAGGCGGGTCGTCATCCTGGCTGATCTGGGCGGCGCGCTGGCCGGCCAGGACCAGCCGGAGGAGGCCTGCGGCCGTCTCGTCGAGGGCTACCGGCTCAGCGTGGAGGACTACCCGATGGGCCTGGAGCGCATCGTCGGGGTCCGGGCCGGGTTCCCCCCAGCATTCGCCGCCCTGGCGTGCACTCACGACCTCGACGACCTGCTCCGCCACGGCGTCTGACCCCAACGTCAGGGCCACCTGTGCTGATGAAAGTGCGGCCTGCAGATCGAGGCCGCGACCGTCAACGCCGCCATCCACGGCTGCGCCCCACTGCCCGACGGGGCGTGGCTGTCGGTGAACGTCTCGCCGTCGTTCCTGCTCCAGGGCGAGCACCTGGTCCGCGCGATGCGGTCGACCCCACGCCCCCTCGTCCTCGAGCTGACCGAGCACGACCCGATCGACGACTACCCCGCCATCCGCGCCGCCGTGGACCGCCTGGGCTCGGCCGTGCAGCTGTCGATCGACGACGCGGGCACCGGCTACGCCTGCCTCAACCACGTCCTGTCCCTGCGCCCCGACTTCGTCAAACTCGACCGCTCCTGGGTCCGCGACATCGACACCGACCCCGCCCGCCAAGCACTGGTCGCCGGCCTCGAGCACTTCACCTCCCGCACCGGCTCCACCCTGATCGCCGAAGGCGTCGAAACCGACGCTGAACTCACTGTCCTGTCCGACCTCCGCGTCCCCCTCGCCCAGGGCTACCTCCTCGGCCGCCCCGTCCCCATCAGCCATCAGCCAGCCATCCCCCCTCCCTACTGAACAGCCCAAAGCTGAGGGGTCCAGGGTGGTGTATGCTCCGCGCAGGCGAGCATCACTGCGGGTGAGCGGTACGGGCGAGGTGGAAGATGACCGCCTATGAGCAATGGAGCCTAATCATAGGCGCTGTGGGTGTAGGGATCAATCTCATCCTCTTTGCCTTCTTTGTGCTACAGCTACGCGTACTGCGACAACAAGTCGATCAAGCGCGTAAAGCGACTGAACTCGATCATCAGCGCCGTAAGGCCCAAGCGACGATCGAGTTCTACGCCACAACGCTTGAGAAGCGCTCCCAGCTGCGGGCGACGCTTCCCTATGATCGCGATGCTGATGCGATTCGGATCTTACTCGAGCGCGCGAACGACGAGACCAATGAAGTAGAAAAACCTGTGATGGAGTATCTGGGCCTCTTCGAACTGCTCGCGACCGGCGTGAATACGGACGTGTTCGACCTCGCCACGATGGAACGGATCGCCGGTGGCGGCATACGCGCCATGGCCGCGAACTACAAGCCCTGGATTGACCACAGGAGAAGGAAGTTCGACAGCCCTCTGCTTTACGTCGAGCTGGAAGAACTCGCGGCGGTGCTGGAGAAGAGAAGGGCAGCCCGGATCGAGTCGGTGCAGGCTCGAAACAACCATAGGTAAGAGAACTGAGTGGGGCAGCAGCGATCACTGCGCCATCGGGCTCAGTCGCGACTGCGCGGATCAACGCTTCGAGTTCCCGGACCCGTAGGGGTCTTCCAAGACCGCCGCAAACTCGGATACAACACGTCGCACTCGCTGGAGGTCCGTCCCGTGGCGCGCAAGAACCACCAGCCGCTCGATGTCGTCACGGTCGGAAAATCGAAACGCAGGGGCCAGTCGTGCAGCGCACCGCAAGATCGATTAACGCCATCGCCTGACTGACAGCCTGACCCCGCGGTGTGGCCACTCTCGCAGCTCACGCCGTCGCCTCGCCTGGGCGGCCTCTTGCCACGCATACCCATCAACGCATGTCCTCTGAGCTGGGCGATGGGTCGACTGACATCCCGATTGGGGCTGAGCTGTCGATGAAGAGGGTGAAACTGAAGCAGAGCGCTATGGCGGTCCCTCAGCTTGGAGTGAGGCATCGGCGGCTGCATGAGCTCGCGTCTGCGGTGGAGGCCGACGCGAGAATCATCGAAGACTCCTACTTCGATTTCGTCATACGATTCGAACGGCAGCTGCTCACCTCGACCAGCATCGCCCGGCGCATGCTCAACGCCGCCGCACCGCACGACCACGGCGCACAGCCCAGCGAGCCGTGCGCCGACGGCTGAGGTGATCGGTCATCTCGATCCGCTGGTCCGGCTCGGGCGTTTGCGACGGACGGCTCGCCGCTCGTCTTCGCTCAAGCCCCCCCACACGCCGTCGTCCTGGCGGGTCTGCAACGCCCATGCGAGGCACCGCGCACGGACAGGGC
>JBOGEA010000570.1:0-2504 GCA_050743205.1 Egibacteraceae bacterium
TGTTGAAGCCCCGACCGGCGCTGACTGCCTCCGAGACATCACTTTCTGCTCGGAGGAGGGCGCATGGCGGGACGGAGGAATCCGGTGACCGAGATTCGAGAGATCCTGCGACGGTTGCAACTGGGAGAGCGGGCGCGCCGCATCGCGCGCGACCTTGAGGTCAGCCGTAACACCGTGGCGCACTACCGGCAGTGGGCGGCCCAGCACGGGCTGCTGACGGGCCCGCTGCCCGACCCGGCGGCGCTGGCCGCGTTGCTCGCCGCGCCGCCGACGGCGCGGCCGGCCCAGGAGCAGTCCTTGGTCGAGCCGTTCCGCGAGCAGGTGTTGGCCTGGCACGCCCAGGGCGTCGAGGGCCAGGCGATCTGGCAACTCCTCGTCGAGCAGCACGACTTCGGCGGCAGCTATTCGTCGATCAAGCGGTTCCTCCACCGCGTGGTGCCGCCGACGCCGCGAGCGACCCTGCGCCTTGAAGTCGACCCGGGGGACGAGGCCCAGGTGGACTTCGGCTTCGGGGGCCTGTATCGGGATCCCGAGCTCGACCGGCTGCGGCGGGCCTGGGCGTTCGTCATGACGCTGTCGTGCAGTCGGCACCAGTACGCCGAGCTCGTCTTCGATCAGAGCGTCGCGACCTGGCTGCGTCTGCATCGCGCCGCGTTCGAGTTCTTTGGCGGCGTGCCCCGCCGGGTCGTGCTGGACAATCTCCGCGCCGCGATCGTCCACGCGGCGCTCTACGAGCCCGAGGTGCAACGCAGCTATCGGGAGTTCGCTGAGCACTACGGTTTTCTCATCGCGCCCTGTCGGCCGCGGACGCCCCAGCACAAAGGCAAGGTCGAACAGGGCGGGGTCCACTACGTCAAACGCAATGCCCTGGCCGGCCGCACCTTCCGTGATCTCCACGACGGCAATCGCCATCTGCTCCGCTGGTGTGTCGAGACCGCCGGCCGCCGCGTCCACGGCACGATCAAGCAGATCCCCTTGGAGATCTTCGACCAGGTCGAGCGCGCGGCGCTGCAGCCGCTGCCCCTCACCCCCTGGGAGCTGACGGAATGGAAGCGCGCCAAGCTCCACCCCGATTGCCATGTCGTCTTCGCCGGCGCCTACTACTCGGGGCCGCATCGCCTCATCGGCGCGCGGCTCTGGGTCCGCGCCACCGACGTCAAGGTCGAGTTGTATCAGGACTACGTCCTCGTGGCAACGCATCGACGCGCGCGCCCCGGCCAGCGGCGCACCCTCACCGCCCATCTGCCCCCCGATAAGGTCCACTTCCTCCTGCAGACGCCGACTTGGTGTCAGACCCGCGCCGCCGCGATCGGCCCCGCCTGCCTCCGCTTCATCGAGGCGCTCCTCGGTGATCGCCCCCTGGATCGCCTCCGCAGCGCCCAAGGCGTTCTGCGCCTGGGTCAGCGCCACGGCGCCGCGCGCTTGGAGGCCGCCTGTGCCCGCGCGCACGTCGTCGGCGAGTATCGCTACCACACCGTCAAGACCATCTTGGCGCACGCCCTCGATGGGCAGCCCTTGCCCAGCCTCACGCCCGTCGCGGTCGCCGTCCCGACGGCCCCGCCGCGGCACGCCCGCCCCTGGACCACCTTTTTCCCCGACCCCGGTGCGGAAGAGGAGCGGTCCCCATGGAATTGACCCATCAGCTCACCCCCATGCTCCGCACCCTGCGCCTGTCCGGCATCCTCGAGACGCTCGACGTCCGCAATCGCCAGGCCGTCGAGCAGCCGACCTCCTTCGTGGAGTTCCTCACCCTCCTCCTGCAGGATGAAGTCGAGCGCCGCGCCCAGAGCAAGCTGCGGCTGCGGCTGCGCCGGGCCGCCTTCGATCCCACCAAGACCCTCGAAGGCTTCGACTTCAGCTTCAATCCCAAGCTCAACAAGGCCCAGCTCTTCGATCTCGCCACCTGCCAGTTCATCGAGCGCCACGAGAACGCGTTGATCTACGGCCCGACCGGGGTCGGCAAGAGCCACCTCGGCCAAGCGCTCGCCCACGAAGCCTGTCGCCGCGGCTTCGACGTCCTGTTCATCGACACCGCCAAGATGCTGACCCACCTCGCCGGCGGCCGCGCCGACGGCACGCATGAGCAGCGTCTCGCCCGCTACACGCGCCCCCATCTGCTCGTCCTCGACGACTTCGGCCTCAAACCGCTCCGTCCGCCCGGCGCCGAGGACCTGTACGACGTCATCAACGAACGGTACGAGAAAGCGTCGATCGTCCTCACCAGCAACCGCGATCGGGCGGAATGGCCGGACCTGTTCAGCGAGGCCCTCCTCGCCTCGGCCGCGCTCGACCGCCTGACCCATGGCGCTCACTTCGTCGAGATCATGGGCGCCAGCTTCCGCGCCGACCACACGAAGAAGCAAACCGCGACCCGGCGGGGCCGGGCCGCCAATTGAGCATAGAGGAGAACCCCTAACCGACACCGAGCAGCCCGGTCACCTCACCGCACTGGCTCTCGATGGGTGACCCTGGGTGGCTCTGCTTGGGCGGCCGTTGACAAGCCC
>JBOGEA010000571.1:0-2461 GCA_050743205.1 Egibacteraceae bacterium
GTCGGGTGCAGCGACCTAAAAGGCTCTTCGCGAGCGGAACCCGACGAAGCGCGACCTTTAGGGCAGTTCTCAAACACGCTCTAAGGCGCGATCAGGCACGATAGGCACGATAGGCACGATAAGAAGGTGCTGACCCAATAGGATCGTCGTATGCCCAGACTCTTCTCAATCAGACCCGCCATCACGCTCAAGGGTCGGAAGTTCAAGGGCTTGCGCGGCTGGGCCGGCAAGCCGTTTCACCCGCCGCTGACGGACATCCCCGTGGCGGCGTACGTCCTGGCCGCGGTGTTCGATCTGGTGTCGCTGGTGTTCGGCTCGCCGGACGCTTTTGTCGCCGGCACGTGGACGATCATCGCGGGGGCCGTCGTGTCCCTGCCGACCGCCCTCACCGGCGTCTGGGACTGGCGGCGGTCGACCCCCAAACACACCCAGGCGTGGCGCACCGCCAACTGGCATATGGCCGTGATGACCGTGGTGTCCGTCATCGTCGTCATCGACATCGTCCTGCGGCTCGGCGCGCCTGATGGCGGGAGCGCTCCCCTGGTCGTCGCCCTGCTGTCCGTGCTGGCCGGTGGGCTGGTGGCCTACGGCGCGACCTATGGGGGCTCGTTGACTTACGACTACGGGTTCAACGTTGAGACCTCGGGCGACCACCCGGTCTGGCATAAATCTGAGGTTGACGTCTATCCCGCTGACAAGCGGTAACGGGCGTAGAGCTCATCGTCCTGCTCGCAGAGGCTGACCAGCTCCAGACTCCGCGCCGGGATCGGCCCGGCGGCCAGGCCCAGCTGACCCGGCCCGGCCATCTTCGGGGCGATCGTGAGGCACAGCTCGTCCACCAGCCCCCCGGCCAGCAGCCCCGCGTTGAGCGTGGGCCCGCCCTCGCACAGCAGCTGCGCCAGCCCCAGCTCGCCCCGCAGCGCCGCAATCGCCTGGGGCAGGTCGACGTCCCGCTCGCCAGCGACGACCACTCGCCCCACCCGCTTGATCGCCCGCCGCCGCTCCGGCGGGGCCTCCGCGCAGGTCACGACAACGGTAGGCGTGCGCGCCTCAGTGAACAGCGGCGCGTTGAGATCGAAGGCGAGCGAGCGGCTGACCACGATGACCGGCGATGGCGCGGCTCTGCCGTCGGCCTCGCGGCGCCGCGCCAGGTCGGGCCGCAGCCTGTGCGGCCTGTAGCCCTCGACCCGCACGGTCCCCGCCCCGACCAGGATGCCGTCGGCAAGCGCCCGAAGCGTCCGGAACAGTTTCCGATCGCCCTCATCGCCCAGGCCGCCGGCCCGGCCGCGCTCGTCTCGGACCGCGCCGTCGACGGTCGCGATCATGTTGAGGCGCAGCAGCGGCCCGTGCGGGTCAGCGGGACGGTAGACGTCGTAGGGATCGGCCTCGTCGCACCAGGTGGGCAGCAGCTGTCGCACGCGACGAACCCTACCGCCGATACCGGCTACCCTGATGCGCGTGCAGCGGCAGATCCTCGACTGGTACGCGGTGCGGGCGCGACCGCTGGGGTGGCGGCGGACGAGTGATCCGTACGCGATCCTCGTCAGCGAGGTCATGCTGCAGCAGACGCAGGCAGCGCGGGTGGAGCCGGCCTGGCAGGCGTTCCTGCGGCTCTTCCCCAGCGTCGCCGCGCTCGCGTCGGCGCCGTTGGCGGATGTCCTCACCGCGTGGCGATCACTCGGCTACAACCGGCGGGCCCGCAACCTCCACCGCTGCGCGGGCGCGATCGTCGAGCGGCACGGTGGCGCCGTGCCCGACGACCTCGCCGCGCTCAAGCAGCTACCCGGCATCGGGGACTACACGGCCCGCGCGGTGTTGTTGTTCGCGTTCGGGCTTCCCGCGGCTCCGGTCGACACCAACGTCGCGCGGGTCCTGGCGCGGCTCGTGGCCGGCAGGCCGCTGGGCAGGAGTGAGGCGCAGCGCATGGCCGACGGGTTTCTCCCCGGGTGCGACCCGGCGGCATGGAGCCACGCGTTGATGGACCTGGGCGCTCAGGTGTGCACCGCTCGCGTGCCGAAATGTGATGAATGCCCGGTCATGTGTGCCTGCGTATGGCGTGGCCGGGGGCCAGACCCGGCCGCCACTGGCGCCTACCGCGCCCGGCCTCAGGGGCGGTTCGCGGGCTCGGACCGGTATCACCGGGGTCGGCTGATGGACGCGCTGCGCGACGGTCCGGTCCCGAGGGCCGCGCTGGCGCGGGCGGTCGGTCCGCCGGACACTGAACGGATCGCCGCGCTCCTCGTGTTCGAGGGCCTGGCGGAGTGGGACGGTGACACACTCCGGCTTCCCCGCTGAGGTCTCCACGATGCGGGCGCCGTCCAATCATGCCGTGCAACACTTTTCAAGTTATGCCGACATCGGCATAACTTGAATTATGCCGATGTTCGGGTTATGCCGATGTTGTTGTGACGCTCCTGGTCAGGGCGGTGACTGGCCGGGATAGTTCGGCATAATCAGGCCG
>JBOGEA010000572.1:0-2447 GCA_050743205.1 Egibacteraceae bacterium
GCCTTGTATCCGGGGGACTCCCCCGGACCCCCTGGCCGCCTGAACCGCGCTCCGCTCCGCTTCGCCCGCGACTCAAGCGCCGCGATTCTCAAACACGGTCTAAGCAGCGGGGTGGGTCGAGTGATCACCGGTGTCCGGAGTTCAGCCGAGCCACCATCTACAGTGAGGGGCGTGGAGCGGGTGGTGGAGGTGGACGGGCTCGTCAAGCGGTACCGGCGGGAGACGGTTCCGGCCGTCGACGGCGTGTCGTTCGACGTGCGGCGGGGCGAACTCTTCGCCCTGCTCGGGCCGAACGGCGCGGCAAGACCACGACGATCTCCGTGCTCACGACCACGCTGCTGCCGACCGCCGGCGTGGTGCTGGTCGCTGGCTGCGACGTCGTGCGCCAGCCCGCGCGGGTGCGCGGCAGGGTAGGGATCATCTTCCAGCACCCCAGCCTCGACCCCAACCTGAACGGCGAGCAGAACGTGCGGCTGCACGCGATCCTCTACGGCCTGTTCCCCTACCGGCCGTCGTACCGGACGATGCCGGCGGCGTACCGGCGGATGGTCGGGGAGCTGGCCGAGCTGCTCGGCATCGAGCGCGACATGTTCAGGCCGGTGCGCACGCTGTCGGGGGGCATGAAACGCAAGCTGGAGATCCTGCGGAGCCTCCTGCACCAGCCGGAGGTGCTCTTCCTGGACGAGCCGACCGCCGGACTCGACGCGGCGAGCCGCCGCGATCTGTGGGCCTACCTGCGCCGGATGCAGACCGAGACCGCCACGACGGTGCTCCTCACCACGCACTACTTGGAGGAGGCCGAGCGCGCCGACCAGGTGTGCATCATCGCCCGCGGCCGGGTCGTCGCCACCGGAAGTCCCGCTGAGCTGACCCGGCGGCTGGCCGGACGCCACCTCCTCGAACTCGACGCCGACCAGCCCGCCCAACTCCGCGCCGAGCTGCATGCGCGGGGCGTCGAGTTCGAGGAGACGCGCCCGTTCCGCATCGCCGCAGGCGCCGCTGACGCGCAGCGGCTGCTCCAGACGCTGCGGACCCCGCTCACGCTCATCCGGACACAGACACCGACGCTGGAGGACGCCTACCTGGACATCGTCGCCAGCTCTGACCGCGAGCCGGGCGATGGCTGAGGTCAGCGCCGCGCGGGCGATGGCGCACGTGGGTGCCGTGCTCGCGATCGCGCAGCGAGACGCGACCAAGTTCCTGTCCGACCGGCCACGGATCGTCGCGGCGTTCATGCTGCCGTTCCTGCTCGTGCTCATCCTGGGTCACAGCTTTCAGGGCGGCTTCAGCGGCGCGGCCGGTTTCGACTACCTGACGTTCGTCTTCACGGGCATCTACGCGCAGACCCTGTTCCAGTCGGCCGCGCTCGGGCTGGTCTCGCTGCTCGAGGACCGCGAGACAGACTTCAGCCAGGAGCTGTTCGTCGCGCCGATCTCCCGCTACGCGATCGTCGTGGGCAAGATCCTCGGAGAGTCGCTCGTCGCGTTGGTCCAAGCTGCGGGCATCGGCGTGTTCGCCTTGGTCATCGGGGTGCCGCTGCCGCTCACCGCGCTGCCCGGACTGGCGCTGGTGGGCATCATCGCCTGCTTGTACGGCGGCTCGTTCGGTCTGGTCCTGCTGTCAGCGGTGAGGAGCCGCCGGCTCGCCGAGCAGCTTTTCAACTTCGTGTTCCTGCCGCAGTTCCTGCTCGCGGGCGTGTTCAACCCGATCGGCTCTCTGCCGGTCTACCTCGACGTGCTCTCGCGGATGGCGCCGATGCGGTACGCGGTCGATCTGACCCGCGCGGTCTTCTATGCCGGCCGTCCCGACCGCACCGCAGTCGTCGTCGACGGCCTCGGCATCGACATCCTGGTGATAAGCGTGGCGTTCACGACGTTTCTCGTGGCGGGCACCGCGCTGTTCGTCCGTACCGAACGCGGCGGCTGAGGTCGGGTGGAGAGGCTCGAAGCCTATTTGCGAGTTCATTGCAATAGTGCTCGACCGCTGATACGGTCGTCTGGCATCAGCTCTGCGGCTCGGCGTCTGCCGGCGCCGATGCCACTCACAGACGATGCACGCACGATCTGGCTTCGGTGGACGGGTCAGGTCAACCTCGCAAGTGGACGGAAGCAGGGGTTCGCAGAGGGAGGCCGCGCTGCGGCCTCCCTCTGCTGTTTCACGCTGACCAGAGCTGGTCCAGCGGCAGCACGTAGAGCCGATCATCCACGCGCGCGCCTCGTTCGCCGAGATAGAGCAGCAGCTTTCCGTCGGATGGAGGCTGTTGCAAAATCTCACGGGCCCGCCAGTCGGGGCGCTCGAGCCAAAGATGCAGGTTTCCTCAGAATATGAAGGAAAGCTGCGCCTCAAGCCCAACAACGCACGCCTGACCTGCAGGTTTCCTCCGTATACGGAGGAAACCTGCAGTGCGGCTGACCCAAAGGGCACCCACGGCCCGCGGCACTCAGCCA
>JBOGEA010000573.1:0-2444 GCA_050743205.1 Egibacteraceae bacterium
GTTTTATTCACTCACGGTCGCGTGTTTTGTAAAAGCTGAGCGGTTCAGGCGGCATCGAGCCGCCTGAACCGCGCTCCGCTTCGCTTCGCCCCCGGGGCAAGGTCGGCGGTTCTCTTGGCGTTACAGCACGTAGCGCCAGATGGCTAGGTAGTGGGCGGTGGAGCCGGCGACTACGAAGAGGTGGAAGACCTCGTGGTAGCCGAACCAGGCGGGGAGGGGGTCGGGGCGGCGGCGGGCGTAGATGATCGCGCCTATGGTGTAGAGCACCCCGCCGAGCACGATCAGGCTGGAGCCCTCCCAGGGCAGGGCGTCGATGATCTTGGTCAACGGGATGATCGTGAGCCAGCCGACGGCCATGTAGCCGAGCGTGCCGAGCCACCGCGGCGCCTCGATCGGTGACGCGGCGATGGTCGCGCCGATCAGCGCGACGGCCCAAGCGACGATGAGGCTCCACAGACGCCAGTGGCCTCGCAGCGCATGGAACGCGATCGGCGTGAAGGTGCCGGCGATGAACAGCTGGATCATCGCGCCGTCGCAGCGGGCGAGGATGACGCGGGCGCGGGCGCTCCAGCGTCGTGGCAGGTGGTAGAGGGCGCTGATCGAGTAGAGCCCGATCATGGGCGCTCCGAACGCGACCACGGACGCGCGGGCGAAGAACTCGTCGCTGACCGACCGCCACAGCACCCCCAGGCCGACAAGCGCCAAGGGCGCCATCAAGCCGTGCAGCCAACCCCGCATGATCGGGATCCCCTCAGAACGCATCCGCATGCTCACCAACCTTTCGCACTCACTGACACCAGATACGCGTACTGTGACGGTGTGGGGCCCGTGGATGCAAGCGTTGCCGAGTCGGGCCGAAGTGGGCATGATCCGGGGATGGGACCTGGATGGGTAGGACCTGGAGGCAAGCGCATCGCCGTCCTCGTGTCGGGGTCAGGCACGAACCTCCAGGCGCTGCTCGAGACCGAGGATCTGGGGGGAGATGTCGTGCTCGTCGGCGCTGACCGAACTGGGGCCTTCGGTCTGGTGCGCGCCACGCGGGCGGGAGTCGAAACGGTCGTCGTGCCGTTCGACGACTATCGGATCCGGGACGAGTGGGACGCCGCGCTGTTCGCGCGGGTCGCTGAGTACGAGCCGGATCTCGTGGTGCTCGCCGGATTCATGCGGGTCCTGGCGGGACGGTGGGTGGCGCGTTGGCCGATGCTCAACACGCACCCAGCGCTACTGCCGTCGTTCCCGGGCGCGCACGCTGTGCGGGACGCGCTGGCGTACGGGGTCAAGGTGACTGGAGCGACCGTGCACTTCGTGATCGAGGAGGTCGATGCGGGCCCGGTCGTGGCGCAGGAGGCGGTGCGAGTGCTGCCGGACGACACGCGGGACAGGCTCCATGAGCGGATCAAGGCAGTCGAGCACCGGCTGCTGCGCGAGGCCGTGACCCTGTTCTGCCATGGCCGGCTCAACGTCAGCGGACGGCAGGTGAGGATCACGTGAACGCGATCACCATCGTCAGGAGGGCGCTGCTCAGCGTCTACGACAAGACCGGGCTCGCCGACTTCGCGCGGGGCCTGCACGCGACCGGAACGGAGCTGATCTCGACCGGGTCGACGGCGCAGGCGATCCGCGAGGCCGGTCTGCCGGTCACCGAGGTGAGCGAGATCACCGGGTTTCCCGAGATGATGGACGGGCGGGTGAAGACGCTGCATCCCGCCGTCCACGCGGGGCTGCTCGCCGACCGGGCCAAGGACTCGCACCGTGCCGCGCTGGCCCAGCACGGGTTCGCGGGCATCGACCTGCTGGTCGTCAACCTGTACCCCTTCCGCGAGACGGTCGCCGACCCGAACGTCGATCCGGCCGAGGCGATCGAGATGATCGACGTCGGCGGTGTGGCCATGGTCAGGGCGGCCGCGAAGAACCACGCGCACGTCACGGTGCTGATCGACCCCAATGACTATCAAGCGCTCTTGGACGAGCTGCGCGCCCTGGGCGGGGTCGGCGACGCCACGCGCACCCGGCTCGCGGCGAAGGCGTTCGCCCGCACGGCGGCGTATGACGCGGACATCGCGTCGTGGCTGGCGCGCGACGAGACCTTCCCGCCGCGATTCGGCCCCGTCTTTGAGAAGGGCCAGGACCTGTACTACGGCGAGAACCCGCACCAGGCCGCCGCGTTCTACCTCGAGCGCAGCCACGATTGGGGACTGGGGTCGGCCCGCCAGCTGGGCGGCAAAGAGCTGTCGTACAACAACCTGCTCGACACCGACGCCGCCTGGACGGCGGTGCGCGACTTCGACCAGCCATGCGTCGTGATCGTCAAGCACATGAACCCGGCGGGGCTGGCCGTGGCCGCGTCGCTGGCCGAGGCCTACGCCCGCGCGCTCGCGGGCGACCCCGTCAGCGCGTTCGGGGGAATCGTCGCGGTCAACCGGCCCCTCGACGAGGCCACGGCC
>JBOGEA010000574.1:0-2439 GCA_050743205.1 Egibacteraceae bacterium
GCTGGTTGAGGCTGAGGATGGTCGGCCTGTGCTGGTCGCCGGTGATTTCAACCTCGCTCCCCGGCCTGAGGACGGGCGCTGTGACGGTCTGCCCAGCTCCTTCAACAGTGACGTGGACCGAATCCCGTTCATCGAGCTGTTGGCCAGGACCGGTCTGGTCGACTGCACCGCCGAGCCGGCCCCTGTCCAGTACTCGCTGTGGCGCATGGTGGGGGGCAAGGTCTCGGAGTTCCGCTGCGACCTCGTCCTGCTGGCCGACTGTCTGCGCCCGTCGGTGCGTGTGGCCTATGACACCTCAGTCCGTGCCAGCCAGGCCGGGTTCACTGACCACTCGGCCCTGCTGATCGACCTGCCGGTCACGCCTGAGACCCGGGCGCAGCAGGACAGCCTGTTCGATCTGTGCGGTCCCAGCCCCGCCGCCGACCAGCCGCACAAGACCGCGATGAGCCGCGGCCGTCCCTCTCCGTTCGCCCGCGCTGTCGCTGAGGCGCTGGCGCCTGCGTTGAAGGTCGCATCGGTGCTCGACCATGGCTGCGGTCGCGGTGCCGATGTGCGGTTTTACCGTGACCGGGGTTTGGACGCCGAGGGGTGGGACCCGCATTCCGGCTTCGGCTGGCAGCAGGAGCCCCAGCGCCAGTTCGATCTCGTAACCAGCGTGTTCGTAGTCCTCCCGAACCCGTGGGAGCGCATCAAGGCATTGCAGCACGCCGCGCGGTTCATGCGCCCGGGTGGGCGGCTGCTCGTGGTCACCCGCTCTCCTCACGACATCGACCGCCGAGCCGCGGTCGCGAGCTGGACGCCATACCACGACGGCTACTGGTCCAGCGAAGGAAAACGCACCTTCCAACGTGGCATCCGTGCCGAGGAGATCGCTGTGCTGGGCCAGCGAGCCGGGCTCGTTGTGAGCAACAGGTCGGTGGTGTCCGGGACCCTGAACGCCGACGGACTCACGGTCGCCGGCGGCGTGTTCCTGGGCGAGGGGTCACGGTTCACCGACATCCGCCTGCTCGGCGGCGACATCAGCGCCCTCGATGTGGGCCTCGGGTCGGTGGTGTCCTGCACCCTGACCGCCGGCCGAGCCACGGTCGCCGGCGACGTGTTCCTGCGCGGCGGGTCACAGTTCAAACACATCAGCCTGGTCGGCGCCGACATCGGGGGGCTCATACGTCTGGATGGTGCGAAGTGGGGGTTAGGCGGATCGCTTGATCTTGGGCAGGCTCACGCCGGCGGCCTTGGGACCGACATCACGGACAGTTTTCCGGCAAAGTTGGGGTTGAACGGGTTTGTGTTCGAACAGTGGGCGAATCCGGATCCGGGGAAGCTTGGGGCCGGCTGGTTCACGGGCGTGTGGCTTGACCGGCTCGATGCGTTCAGCCCTGGCCCCTACAACCAGTTGGCAGCGGTGATGGATGCTGGAGGGCATCCAACCATCGCCGCCGATATCCGCTACAGCCGCAGCCACGAGGAGCGCCGGGCGGTTCCCTGGAGCCGTCCTGACTGGTGGGGCCGGTGGCTGTATTGGCTGGTGCTCGGTTACGGGTTGCGCCCGTGGTGGGGCGCTGGGGTGGTTCTTCGCCGTCTGGCTGATCGGCTGCGTCGTGCTTCGGGTGCGTCTGCAGCCGGCCCCAGTCCGTACCCTGAAGGTCGACGCCGTCGCCGCGAGGCCACCACAAGGCGGCATGCGCCGATGGCGCGGTCGGATCGCTGGGGTCGCCAGGCTCCGACCGGTCAAAGTGGGTGAGTGGTCGGCGGGGCAGGCCGCCTTGTACAGCCTCGACCGGCTGCTGCCCGCGGTCAGGCTCGTCGATCCCGATGAGTTCCCGGCACCGACCCGGGCGCAGCAGATCTGGTTGACCCTCCAGATGCTGCTGGGCTGGCTGTTGACGCTGTTCATCGTCGGCTGGCTCGGCAGCCTTCTCGTGCAGACCTGACCGTTGCTCCTGTTGGCAGTGACGAACGTCGGCGCAGACGACCGTCGATTGACAGGAGTATGTGTGCGCTTGCGCTGACCGCTTGAGATCGACGTCGAGACCGGTGACCGCACCGACAGCGCGGTTGTCACCACTGGGCAGCATCCACTGTCAAGGGCGGCGGCTGCGCCGTCGCCGGGGCGTGCGGGCACGGCGACGCCCGCCGGTTGCGACGCTTGCGGGCGAAGAACGAAGGCCGGTCCTTCGGGCGACCGCCGCGCCTGTCGGCCGGCGGGCTCAGCGCCGCGGGTGGCCTCCGGCCGAGGGGAGTGTCAGTTCAGCTTGTCGGGCAGCAGGCTGATGTCATCGTCAGGGTTGAGGACGGCGCGTTGGCGGTCGTCGAAGGACAGCAGCCCGATCGGGCTGTGCCCGGCGAGCCGCAGCGCGGTCGCCAGGTAGATCGCGTCCATTCCCCGTACTGATCGAGCAGCCGCCAACGCGCGGGCATCCGCTGCCAGGCCAAGGTCGA
>JBOGEA010000575.1:0-2437 GCA_050743205.1 Egibacteraceae bacterium
CGTCCCTTGACGCGCGGACAGGCTCCTGACCTTGCTATCTGTCGGCGGCCTCACCGCCGGTGAGGACCGCCGGTGAGGTCTGATGGTGGGTGCGCCTGGGTATGGCGGACGCGTGTGAAGGCTGTGCACTCACATCTCCGCTCGCCACAATTTCATTTTTTGCGCTCTTCGTGTTATGTGGTATGAGTGCGAGATATGGCAAAATTGGCGACCTACAGAAGCTACAAAGGACCCACAAGTTTCAGGCGGCGCGAGCGAGGCAGGCGTCCTGGGTGTAGGCGTCGATGCAGCCGTCAATGACCTTGAGCGCCTGGCGGAGTTTGGGTGGCGCGTTGGGCTGGCCGGCGGCGAACAGGGCAGGCAGGACACGGTCACCAAACAAGGTGAGAGAAGACCGCGAAACGGCGTCCGTCGTCGGTCAGCTCATAGCGGTTCTGCCCGTCGAGCTTGCGGATCAGCCCATGCAGGCACAGCCGTCGCAGGTCATAGCTCATCTGATCGGCGCTGTAGGCGGTGCCGAGCAGTCCGGCGAGGTGGGCGCGAAGGCTCGGCGTTGGAAAAGCCGGTGACGGCGTGGGGCGTCAGACACAGAGCACCGGCCAGGGCCATGGCGCGATGGTCCCCCAAGCGCAGGGCTCCGGTTCGTCGGCCCTGGCGTGCGTAGGGCTGTCGGGTTCCGCTCGAACGCAGCGGTCTGGAGGCAGTGCCCTGGCCGGCGCGTTGAACATGCGGCATGCGATGGTTGGCCCCACGAGCTTTGGCCCGCGGCTCGGGGGGAGGTTGTGGGCCGTCGCCCGACGCCCACGTCGTCGCCAGAGTTGATGACGGTCTCGATGCGCGGGGCGCGACCGTCTTTCAACATGCTGTTTGACCCGTGAGTGTTTCCAGGACGCGTTGACTCCTGACCTGCACCCCACGGGTGATTAAACGTCTCTGGTTTGGTGCGTGGCCGCCCGCGTGGGGTGCGCCGGCCGGTGAAGATCGCACTCGACCTGGTCGGGGCGGGGCGTGGCCGAGGTTGTCACGCACCATCGCCTCAAAGAACGTCCGGGCGCGGCGAGGCGCGTCGAAGGTCAGCGTGCGGGAGACCTCGACCTGGCGCATCGACGCACTCCCACCAGTAGCCGCCGTCTTTGTCCCGGTCGCTCAGCGGGGTGGGGATGACGTCCAGCCAGCGGTCGCAGAAGTCGACGATGTCACCGGGGCCCAACCGGTCGCAGATCCCCTGCAACGCGTCAGGTTCGGCGCAGGTGGCGAACCCGTTGGACAGTGGGGTGAAGCCGATCCCGGCTTTGGCGGTTTGGCGTTTGGCGCACTCATGGCCGCCTGCCCAGACCTTGCCTGGGTAGGGGAGGCCAGGAGCGCAGCTTGACGAACCCGGCGCCGAAGTCGTCGTCCCAGACATAAAAGTAGTAGCAGGTGACACGGCGGTCTTCTTTGCGGAAGCCGAACTGCGGCAAGTCTCCGCCGTCTTTTGATCGGCGGGTGCTGGCGGTGAAGACGTTCTGGAGCTCTTGGGCTGCCCCGACGGCGACCACGCCGGGGCGTTGCGCGCATTCGGCGGCGGCCAGCCGTGGACGCACGACGTCGATCTTGCGGTCGTGTCTGCCGAAGCGCAGCAGCGGGACGTCCGCGGCGAAGGCTTTGACGTCTTTGCGCAAAACCGCTCGCCGATGCGGCCCAGCAGGGCTGGTGAGGCGATCGGTTGACCCAGATGCTTGGTGAGGAAGTTGACGACCTGCCCGGACACCTGCAGGTTGGGCACGTAGGCGTTCAGATAGATCCTGTCCAGGCAGTCGATCTCCAAGGCCACGTGGCCGTCGAGCAGCTGTTCGACAGTGACCGGCTCCGCCAACACGCACCTCCCCTGGGTGGAAGGCGTGATCATCGATCAAACCCGCTCACATCGCCAACCGCCCAGGTCAGCTCGGGGGTCCGAGGGCGAAGCCCTCGCTGGGCCTGTTGCGGACTAAATGCGGACCAGCAACGGACGGCGAATGTTATGCAGCCCATATGCGCGCCGCTGACCTGCGGGTTTGTGGTGGGCGATAGAGGATTTGAACCTCTGACCTCTTCCGTGTCAAGGAAGCGCTCTCCCCCTGAGCTAATCGCCCCCTAGAGGAGATCCAAAGCATAGCCGCTGGACCCTGGCATGCCAATCTTCCGGTGCCCCGCCCTCGGCCAGACGGCGCCCAGCAATGTCGGGGTGGGGAGCCGCATCGTGGACGCTGTACCGGGTGGTGCGCTGCAACTGGGATGAAAATAGGCCAAAGGAGCGAACGACAAAATCGCCGCAGCGCCGCTGCGCTCGGCTGCGGCGATTTTCATCCACCCACGGGTGGGCCGCAAGGCCCATGGGATGCTTTCCCTCGGATGCGGAGGAAAGCCGCGCCCTCGGGGCGGCACCGCCGTCTTACCCTGCAGGATTCCTCCGGAT
>JBOGEA010000576.1:0-2430 GCA_050743205.1 Egibacteraceae bacterium
CTCGTCGGGTGCAGCGACCTAAAAGGCTCTTCGCGAGCGGAACCCGACGAGGCGCGACCCCTGAGGCCATGGGCCTCAGGGGCATAGGCCTCAGGGCATGGACCGCATGGACCTCAGGCATGGTCGCGCTGCCGGTGGAGGTTGCGCACCATCTTGGCAAACCCGCCCCGCGCGGCGCTGGCGGGCGAGCTGACGACGAACACTGGGCCGTCGATGGCCTTCAGGAGCCGGTCCGGCCGCAGCCCGACGCGTCCGTCCTCGTGGATGCCGACGGCGAGCGCCACCGCATCCGCCGACAGCCGCACGACTTCGGCCTCCAGTCCGGATCCGGCCACAGTCACCGACAGCGGCACGCCGAGCGGGCGCGCCTCCTCGATGGCCGCCGCCGTGTGCCGATGCTGGCGGGAACCGCCCACGGGGTCGTCGACGAAGATCGCGCCCACGCCGAGCCCGCGGGCCAGGCGGACGCCGAACTCGCAGGCCGCGGCGTCGTGAAGGCGTTCTCCGGCGGCGAGGACGACCTGCTGGCCGGCACCTGGCCGCACGCCTCGCCGCCGGGGGTCGACCATGACGACGACGTCGCACGCCGCCTGCCGCTGCAGACGGAAGGCGTCCGGACCTCCTGCGCCATCGATCAGGATGACGTCCGCCCGCAGCGCGAGGGCAGCGGACAGCAGGTCGCCGACGACGTCCTCGGACAGCCGCGACAGGACGGTGCACCGGACTCCCCGCGCCCGCACCCGCGCCGCGAGGGAGTTCAGGGCGGCGTTCGACCGGGTCATCGCGGCCAGCTCCGCGGCCACGCCGGCGGTGATCTCCTGATCACCCGCGTGCGGGATGAAGCGCACTAAGACGATCTCCGCGGGCCGCTCGTCACCGACTGCGGCGAGGGCGGTGTCGCAGAGCCGCTTCGCCTCCGTGGGCTCGTCGACCGCGACCAGCAGCCGGTACGCGTCGACGATCCCGAGCGCGGTCTGCTCCGCCTCGGCGATGTCGCGCTTCAGCTGCCAGTCCGGATATACCAGGCGGAGCAGCGGCTCGGTCATGACCGTGGTGAGGATGGCCATGATCACCATCATCGTGAACAGCTGTGGGTCCAGAACGCCGATGCTCGCGCCCACGTTGAGGATGACGAGTTCGGTCAGCCCCCGCGTGTTCATCAGGATGCCGATGGCCGACGCCTGCTGCGCTGGCACGCCCTGCGCCCGGGCGGCGATCGTCGCGCCGGCGAATTTGCCGGCGATCGCGACCAGCATGATCGCACCGAGCTGCGGCAGCGCGCCCAGGCCTAGACCCCCTATGTCGACGTTCAAGCCGGTCGCGACGAAGAAGACCGGCAGGAGCAGCAGCACGGTCATGTGCTCGAGCCGCTCGAGGATGTCATGGTGCAACTGCCCGATGTCCCGGCGAGGCATGACCGCCCCGAACGTGAACGCGCCGAAGATTGAGTGGATGCCGATCATGCTGGTCGCCCAGCTCGACGCCAGGATGCCGACGAGGATGATCGCGAGGATGTCGGGGGTCATCCCACCCGCGCGGCGGTACCGGTCGGCGACGTGATCCAACAGTGGCTTGACCACCAAGAACATCACCGCGACGTAGGCGAGCGTCAGCGCGAGGATCAGCGGCAGCGCTGCAAGGCTCGTCGCCTGCGCGATTGCGATGACGACCGCCAGGAGCGACCAGGCCAGGATGTCGTCGACCGCCGCGCACGCCATCGTGAGGGCGCCGACCGGGGTCCGGTACATGCCCCGGTCGGTGAGGATCCGCGCGAGCACGGGGAAGGCGGTGATCGACATGGCCGCGCCCAGGAACAGCGCAAACGGCAGGAACTCGACCGTCGAGAAGCCCGCCACGGTGTCGTGGAGCGGGTGCAGGTAGGACGCGAGCGCGATGCCGAGCCCGAACGGCAGCGCCACCGACGACGCAGAGATGACGGCCGCCAGCCGCCCCTTCCCCCGAATCAGGTTGACGTCGAGTTCCAACCCGACGATGAACATGAAAACGATCAGCCCGAGCTGCGCGATCACGCTCAGGAACGGGCGCACCTCGGCGGGAAAGACGGCGCCGGGCAGGTCACCGGGCAGCAGCCCGAGCAGCGAAGGGCCCAACGCGATCCCTCCGATGATCTCCCCGACAACCGCCGGCTGGTGGATCTTCTTGAACAGCGCCCCCATCAGCCGCGCCACAACGACGATGACCGCGATATCGACAAAGACGTAGGCCGCGATCTCATCCAGCTGCACAGGCACTCAACCCTTCAGCACACGTGGTACGGACAAGCTAACGTCACTGCCGGAGCGGAGCGCGGTTCGGGCGGCTCGAGTTCGGGTGCGCAGTCGCCGGCAGGCACCCGGAACCTGATACGGACAAGCCAACGTCACTGCCGCAGCGAAGCGCGGGTTCAGGCGGCTCGATGCCGCCTGAACC
>JBOGEA010000577.1:0-2377 GCA_050743205.1 Egibacteraceae bacterium
TGGCGCGTGCATCTGTCTGCCGGCGGCGTCATGGACATCGCGCTATGACCGACCTGATCGTGCAGAGTCGCCAATGACGAGGGTGGACTGGCCGCGCGTCCTCCGCGCCCTGGCGACCGCGCTCGGCGGCGTGAGGCGCCCCAACGCCGCGCTGGCGGAGGCCCTGGAGGCCGAGGGGTTCAAGGTGCCGCGGGAGACCGTACGCAACTGGCTCCTCGGGCGCAGCCGGATCGCCGACCCCGACGTCGTGCTCTTCGTGTCCCGGCAGGCCATTCGCCGAGGCATCAAGCTCGACGCGCCGGAGCGCACTCTCCCGGTCGTTCAGGCCGAGATGAACCGGGCGCGCTCGAAGCTGCTCCAACAGCTTGACGGGCGGCGAGGCGTGGCGGTAGCTCAGTCGGTAGAGCACGGGGATGTGGCCCCCGCGGTCGTGGGTTCGAGCCCCACCCGTCACCCCTCGCCGTCTGTCGCGGGCAAGCCGACCACGTTCCTCGAGATCACGGCGGCCGGCGAGGGGCCGCCAATATCCCAGCTCGAAGCGATGGCCGCGATGCGCCTCACCCAGCTCGAGGCCGATGAGGCCAAGCGCCGGGCGGCCGAGGCCAACGATCCCCCGGCGACCCCGCCAGACCCGGACGCCGACTTCGAGTGACCGCCATGGCGTTCCACGAACTCCCCGCGCTCGACGCGCTCCTGGTCCTCTGGGCTCGCTGGGTCCGGAGCTACTCCGGGCGGATCGAGCGCGGCTACCCGCGCCGGTCGATCGGCTTCCTCACCGGCGGCACCTACGGCGCCGACACGGTCGATGAGGCTTGGGGCACCGAGCTCGACATCGCCCGCGCGCAGGAGGTCGAGGCGGCCGTGACCGGCCTGTCGCACGCCGAGAGGGCCGCGATCGACAACGAGTACGGTCTGGCGCGCGTCTGGCGGCACCGGGAGTCCCATCAGGTGGTGCTCGACCGGGCGCAGGGGAAGGTCCTGGCGTCCCTCCGGCGGCGCGCCGGGCTCGCCTGGGCCTGGCTGACGAGCGGCGCATAGTTGACATGGCAAAGATGCTATGGTGGGTATATGAGCACTTCGACCCCCTCACAGGGGCGGTCTTCTACGTCGGGATCGGCTCTGATCCAGGCAGGCCGTGGCACTGGCACGGTCGCCGATCGGCGCATCGTGCGCGGCTTGAGGCACTGCTATTGCGCGGGGTACAAGCCGGAGCGTGGGTGCGCATCCTGCGCGCCGCCTCCCATGAGGAGGCGAGGCATCTCGAAGCCATGCAGGTTGCCCTCAGGCTTTCAGAGGGGCATTCTCTCTACAACCAGCAATTAGTGACTAAAGTCACGAAACCTAAAACCAGGCGCGGTCAACGCTCGGAGAACAAGAAGCTAACTTATCAGGGGCTTATGAGCGAATATACAGCGCCGAGACCGCTGCGACCGGATGAGGCGCTGGAAATGTCGCGTGGAGAGGGTTGACAGGTAGCCTATTTTCGAGCACGATTCAGTCGTGAGGGAAAGGTGCGTCCAAAACGCACCATCCCCTGCCAACCCCAGAGGCCCGCCCGTGTGCGGGCCTCGCCTTTTCTGGAGCCCGCATGGCCGAGAACATCTGGGAGTACGCGCGACGCACGCGCGAGGAAAAGGCCGGCGAACGCGCGGCGAAGGACGCGGGCCTGAGCGTCGCCAAGCCCATCCCGGAGCGCGTTGCGCCGGCCGGCTCGATCGAAGAGAAGATCCTCCGCGAAGCGGAGGAGAAGAAGAAGCGGCCCCCGCCGCGCTAGAGCACGAACGCGAGCAGCGCCATCACGGCGCCGATCACGAGCGTCGCAACTAGCTCATCGCGGTCAGGTCGCGGTAGCTGTTTCCACCAGCGGATCATATGCAATCCCAGCCTTCGAGGGCGTGCTGTTCGACGAAGCGGCGAGCCGCGGCGCGCGACTCGAACGGCGCGATGGGCGCGAGGAAGCACAGGCGGGCGTCTTTATCCGTGTAGCGGTGGCGCGTAATGCGCATATCCTTCCCGTCAGGGAAGACGTATGGAATCGTCGGGCAGGCGACTAGCCAGTAGTAGCTTTGGTCCATCATAAGGTCCCCGCGAGAATAACCGCGAGCACCGCGAGCCAGATCGCCAAGCCGCAGCCAAGGCTGATAACGGCCATACCTCCGCAGGCGAGCAGGAACGCTTTCATACGAGAATCCTCCGCAGGACGCTCTCGATGGACTCTTCTGGCGCGTTGGCAAGGGCCGCCTCGCAGTAGAGCATCGCGGCCGTGCGGATGTCATCCGGCATGTTTTCGCCGTTGTCCTCCATCAGGGCGACGACCAGCGACGCCAGGAACTTCGTCTCGTTGTACTTCCCCGGCGGCGCCAGCGCGCGGACAGCG
>JBOGEA010000578.1:0-2361 GCA_050743205.1 Egibacteraceae bacterium
CAGCTCAATGGAGCCCAGGCCTGTGTCACCTGCAGAAATCCGTCGAATGCGACGGTTTCCTGCACTCCTGGCCGCGTGGCCGCCCAAGCGGGCCGCAGTCGCCGCGCATAACCGCTGCCCGCCATTCCCGGTCCTCACCCGATGGGTGAGGTGAGGGAGGTTGGTGCGGGTCGTGGGGCAACGCTGCGTTTCTCAAACACGTGCTCAGAGATGCCGCTGCTGGTAGCGGGCGGCGGCGCACTGCAGGAGCACCTCTGGCGGGACGTCCGGCGGTGGTGCGTGGCGCAGGCGCTGGGCGATCGGCGCGGCGATCGCGGTGGCGACCCGCGCCCGTGAGGCGGGGTCCAGGCCGGGCGCGCGCAGCAGGAAGGCGCGGATCGTCGCGTAGTCACGGCTGCGCAGGCCGGAGACGTCGAGGGTGGCGGCGTAGGACTCGGCGCCCGGCGGCACACGGAACTCGACCGGCGTCAATGGGCCGCCACCGGTCCGCTCCACCACGACCAGGGTGCCCGCAACCAGGTCGCCCAGCCGCTGATGACGTCTGGTGCACAGCGCGCTGGCCACGGCGGCCAGGCCGCCTGTGGCCTGCAGCTCGACCAGGCCGAGCGCGGCGCGGATCGCCGCGTGGCGGACGCCGACCGGCCCGCCCTCTGCCGTGACCACGCGCAGGCCCATGGCGGCCTTGCCCAGGGTCCGGCCCCGCCACAGCGTCTCCATCCCGACCGGGTAACCCCACAGCACCCCGAACACGAGCAGGAGCACGAGGGTGACGCCGGCCCAGCTCGGGACTCCCACGAACGCCCCCGCATCGGCCAGCAGCCCGCCCGCGAACGCCAGCATCCCAAGGGCGACGGCGAGCACCGTGTAGTCGATCAGCAGCGCGACGAACCGCGACCCGACGTTCGCCGCCTGAAAATCCAGCCGTACGGCCTCCGGCGTCACCATCACGGCGTCAGTGCTCGGGTTCGCCATGATGCCGTCACCTCCCCTCGCTATCGTGCCCTGCTGTGGACATCGACCGCTTCATCGCCCTGAACCAGCCCGTGTGGGACCGGCTCGAGACGCTGGTGGGCCGGCCCCCCGCTGAGGACGAGATCGCAGAGCTGGTGCGCTGCTACCAGCAGACCTCGACGCATCTGTCCTACGCCCGGACTCATCTGGAGGACCCGTCGCTGGCCGCGGCGCTCTCCAGCCTGACGGGCAGGGCCGCGGCCCTGATCTACGGTACCCGGCCCCGCACGGTGCGGGGGCTGACCAGGTTCTTCGCCGACACGTTCCCGGCGGCGCTGTGGCATATCCGCTGGTACGTGGCCGTCAGCGCGGCGCTGTTCCTGATCCCGGCGGTGGGCATGGCCACCTGGCTCTCGGGATCGCCGAGAGCGCTGGACGCCCTCGCGCCGGCGGCGCTTCGAGAGGCATATGTTCACGAGGATTTCGCGGACTACTACACGTCCGCGCCGGCGAGCGTGTTCGCCTCCCAGGTCACCACGAACAACATCCAGGTGAGCATCGTCGCTTTCGCCGCCGGGGTGTTGCTGTGCCTGCCGACTGGGTTCATCCTGGCGGTCAACGGCGCGAACATCGGCGTGGCAGCCGGGCTGTTCGCGGCCGCGGGCCAGATGCCACGCTTCTGGGGCTTGATCCTCCCGCACGGGCTGCTCGAGATCACGGCGGTGATCATCGCCGGGGCGACCGGGCTGCGCTTGGGTTGGACCGTCATCGACCCTGGGGACCGTCCACGGGGCGAGGCGCTGGTCGAAGAGGGCCGCCGCGCCATCGTCGTGGTGATCGGCCTCGTGCTCGCGTTCTGCGTGGCGGGTCTAATCGAGGGCTTCGTCACGGGCTCTCGACTGCCGACATGGGCACGGGTCGGAACCGGCGTCGTGGCCGAGGTCGTGTGGTGCGCCTACGTCGTGGTCCGCGGACGGGCCACCGCGGCCCGCGGCCTCACCGGTCAGATAGGCGAACAGAGAGGGTGAACCGATGAAGGTGCTGGTTGCCGATCCGCTGTCTGAGACGGGCGTCGCCAAGCTGGCGGCGGAGTTCGACGTGGATGTGCGCACGGGGTTGGACAAGGCGGCGCTGCTGGCGGTGATCGGCGGCTACGACGCGATCGTCGTGCGCTCCGCGACCCAGATCGACGCCGACGTCATCGCCGCCGCCACCAACCTCAAAGTCATCGCGCGCGCCGGGATCGGACTGGACAACGTCGACGTGCGCGCCGCCACCGCCAAAGGCGTGATGGTCTGCAACGCCCCCCAGTCCAACGTCATCTCAGCCGCCGAGCACACCATCGCGCTGCTGCTGGCGCTGGCCAGACGCATCCCCGAAGCCGACCGCAGCGTGCGCGCCGGCCACTGG
>JBOGEA010000579.1:0-2352 GCA_050743205.1 Egibacteraceae bacterium
GGCGGCGCGTCGCCAGCGCCCAGGGCAGGCTCGCCAGACCTGGCGGCGGCGACCCCCATCCTCCGCTCCCCGGGCGGAGGGCCCACCGCCGCCGCCCTGACGCCGGGGCCCCGAGTCCACCGGGGCCTCGCGCGTCCCCACCCGGTTGACAGCGAAAACGTCACAAACCTACAGCATGGACACACCCTCATGATCGCCAGCCACCTCGTCCGGGTCGCTCCCGACGCCGACCGGCCAGGCCGGAGGGAGCTGCGAGCCGGCTCCAAGACCGGTCGGACCTGCACCGTGCCGCTGCCCCGGATCTGTCGGCAGGCGCTGGTTGACCGTCTCGACATCCTCACGTCGGAGCGGATGCTCCCCGGGTGGCGGAGCAGTGGCCTGCTGTGGCCCGCCGAGGACGGACGTCCCCTCGGCCCCAGCGTGCTCCGCGCTTGCATGAGGGCCGCGCGCCCGCGCGAGCCTGCTTGGCCACGTCAGGGTCGAGGCCACCGAGAACGTGTACACCGACGTGCTCCCAGCCGCGCTGTGGGCGGCGGCGGAAACATAGGGTCGGATCCCCAGCGGCGATAGCTGGGGCTGTCGCAGCGCTGTCGCTGTGATCTCGGAGGACAAGGCTTAATCGGCCCGTGACCTGCGGGAGGGTTGGACCCGGGGCGGCTCGCCGTCTTTTTTCGGAAAGTGTGGGGGCCAGGGGGCGTCGCCGAGGCCCTGAGCCTCGTCGCGGCGGGCGAGTTGGAGCAGGTCGTCGAGGCGGCCGGGGGTGTCGTCGATGCCTTGGGTGAGGTCGCCGGCGGCGCTGTACCGTGCGTGCGCGAAGCGGTCCAGGGGGAAGTCGGCCGGCTCGACGTCGGCGACCTCTTCCCAGGTCAGCGGCGCGGAGACGAACCCGGTCTGGCGGACGCTGTAGGCGCTGGCCACGGTCCGGTCCCGCGCGTTCTGGTTGTAGTCGAGGAACACGCCGTGGCGCTCCTCCTTCCACCAGGCGGTGGTGGCGATGCCCGGGAGGCGCCGCTCGACCTCCCGTCCCAGCGCGAGCGCCGCCCGCCGCACCGCGGTGAACGTCCATTCGGGCACGATTCGGGCGTAGATGTGGATGCCTCTGGAGCCGGACGTCTTCGGCCAGCCCACCAGCCCATGCTCGCCGAGCACCTCGCGGGTGGCGAGCGCGGCTCGCCGGACGTCGGCGAACGCGATCCCCGGTGTGGGGTCCAGATCCACGCGCAGCTCGTCAGGGGAGTCGACGTGCTCGGCCCGGACCGGCCAGGGGTTGAGGTCGAGGCAGTTCAGCTGCGCCATCCAGACGACGTCGGCCACGGTGCGCGGGACGAGCAGATCCGCGGTCCGCCCGGAGGGGAACGTGATCGTCGCGTACTCGTGGGCCGGGTCTTTGGGGGCGCGCTTCTGGAAGATCGGCTTGCCGGTCACGCCGTGGTTCCAGCGTTTGAGCACGCACGGCCGGCCGCGCACCCCCCGCAGCGTCCCCTCGCCACAGGCGATGTAGTGCTCGACGATGTCCATCTTCGTCCAGCCCCGCGCGGGGAACATCAGCTTCCCTGGGCTGGACACCCGCAGCCGCTGGCCGCCCACCTCGACATACGTCTCGTCCGCCACGGGGGAGATCGTAGTACGGTGCGAGCATGAGAGAGCGGCGGATGACGGCGAGTGAGCGCCGCACCCAGCTCGTGGAGGTCGCGAAGCACGTCTTCGCGGAGCACGGTTACGACGCCGCGTCCGTCGAGGAGATCGCCAAGCGCGCCAAGGTGTCCAAGCCCATCGTCTACGAGCACTTCGGCGGCAAGGAGGGGCTGTACGCGGTCGTGGTCGACCGCGAGACAGTACGGCTGCTCGAGATGATCACGTCTCGATTGGGTCCCGGACTCGGGGCGCGTGAGCAGGTGCACTCCAGCGCGCTCGCCTTCCTCGATTACATCGAGGCCGAGCCGGACGGCTTTCGTGTGCTCACCCGGGACTCGCCGCCCGGCTTCAGCGGCGGCGGCATGGCCGGCCTGCTGTCGGATGTGGCCCGGAAAGCCGAGGAGGTACTGTCGGGCTTCTTCGCCGAGTCGGGCCTGGACATCGCGAGTGCGCCGATCTACGCCCAGGCGATCGTCGGCATGGTCGTGGGCGTCGGCGCCTGGTGGGCGGAGGAGCGCGAGCCGCCCAAGGAGATCGTCGCCGCCCACCTCACCGCGCTGTCCTACGTGGGCCTCTCCAAGCTGCCCCGCGACCCGATGAAACTCCTCCACCCCCCCGCCTGTAGCCCTCAGACCGTGTTTGAGAATCGCGGCGCTTGAGTCGCGGGCGAAGCGAAGCGGAGCGCGGTTCAGGCGGCCAGGGGGTCCGGGGGAGTCC
>JBOGEA010000580.1:0-2340 GCA_050743205.1 Egibacteraceae bacterium
GGCCCGCCCCCCTGTGGACCACCAGCCCAGCCGGCTTGGCGACCACCGCCACATGCTCGTCCTGCCAGCGCACCGGCACAAGCGGAGCCGGCGCAGACAGCGAAGACGGCGCGGGCGGCGGGGCGGCGCCGCCGCCGGGTGGTTCAGGCGTCCTTGCCGGTGGAGCGACGTTGCGTCACCCTTGGGAGCCCGCGCGCAGCGCACCGTCCTCGGAGGGTTCATGACCGATCGGCTGTCCGCACAGTTGGCCGACGTCGTCGGCGACGGGCATGTTCTGACCGACCCCGGCGCCCGCGCCTCGTATGAGATCGACTGGACGCGCAGGTGGCGCGGGCGGGCTCGGTGCGTGGTCCGGCCCGCGACCACTGACGAGGTCGCGCGGGTCCTCGCCGTCTGCAACCAGGCGGTTGCGCCCGTCGTTCCTCAGGGCGGCAACACCGGGCTGGTCGGCGGCAGCGTCCCTCGGGGCGGTGAGGTCGTGCTCAGCCTGGTCCGGCTCGACGCCCTGCAGGCGGTGGACGAGGCGGCCGCACAGGTGACCGCCGGAGCCGGAGCCACGCTCAGCTCCGTGCGGGCCCACGCCAACCGCCACGGTCTGGACGTCGGCGTCGACCTGGCCTCCAGGGACACCGCGACGATCGGCGGGATGGTCGCCACGAATGCCGGGGGCATCCACACGATCCGGCACGGCCCGATGCGCCGCCAGGTGGCTGGGCTGGAGGCGGTGCTCGCCGGCGGGCAGGTGATCCGACGGCTGGAGGGTCTGGCCAAGGACAGCACCGGCTACGACCTGCCCGGGCTGCTCGCCGGCAGCGAGGGCACGCTCGCCGTGATCACGCGGGTGCGGCTGGCGCTGGTTCCCGTACCGCGCTGCCGCGTCACCGCGCTGCTCGCCGTGGACGGGGTTGAGACGGCGCTGCGCCTGCTCGGGCCGCTGCGGCGGCTGCCCAGCCTGGAGGCGGCCGAGATCATGTGGGCCGACGGCGTCAGGCTCGTCTGCGAGCACGCCGGCCTGAGCCCGCCGTTCGCCCGGGAGCATCCCGTGTACCTGCTGGTGGAGTGCGCCGCCGCTCAGGACGAGACCGAGCGGCTCGCCGCGGCGCTGGAGGACACGCCGTTGGATACGGCGGTGGCCACCGACCGCGAGTCCCGCGCGCGCCTGTGGGCCTACCGTGAGCGGCACACCGAGTCGATCAACGCCGCGGGCGTCCCGCACAAGCTCGACGTCGCCCTGCCGCTCGGGGCCCTGGCGGCGTTCGAGCGCGACGTCCGACCTCTCGTGCGGCAGGCCTGGCCCGGCGCCCGCACCGTGCTCTTCGGCCACGTCGGCGAGGGCAACCTCCATGTGAACGTCCTGGGCCCTCCTCCCCAGGACACGGCGGTCGAAGACGCGGTGCTCCGCCTCGCCGCCGCCTACGGAGGCAGCATCAGCGCCGAGCACGGGATCGGCACGGCCAAGACCCGCTGGCTGCCCCTGACGCGCGGCCAGGCCGACCGCCACGCCATGGCCGCGATCAAACATGCCCTTGACCCCCGGGGCATCCTCAACCCCGGCGTCCTGTTCCCCATCTGAGATCCTTTGTGCTGGATCCGGTGTGACACGAATGCATGAGGAGGCGTGATGTAGAAGATCATGGTCGCTGAGTGTGATGCTGTGCGGGAGATGGAGGTTTGGCCCTCCGGAGCCGCTCTGCGGGGGGAGGCTTCAAACCACCGCAAGCTGCGTCGGTCAAGAGCCGGGGTGGTGAGCGCCCGCGGAAAAGGCGCGCCGTGAGCGTGTCAGGTGTGAGCCGAGAAGACGAACGCGAGTGAACCACCGCTGAGGTGTCGAAAGCACAGAGACGACAGCAAAACCAGGGTAACGGATGCATCCTGGGATGAGCCTGGCGGGTGTCGTGCTTACTGGCCAGGCGGTGTCGGGCATGGGGGTGGCGTGAGCTTGGCTTGGGCTCCCGCGCGGAAACGTGGAGCCTGTCGCCCGTAGAGCTGCCGCCGGGTCGGAGGCGAGGTCGTGTCCGGCTGGGTGTCGACAGGGAGCGTCCCAATCAGCTGAGACTGGGAGGGACCCGAGTGCCGGTTGTGGGGCACAGGGGCGGAGGAGTCCCGTGGCAGCGTCGAAGCCTCTGTGATGGGGGTGGAGCCAAGGGGACGGGTTGCCCAGTCGAAGACGCAGGTCAACCATCTGATGGTGGGAGGAGCCCGTGGACAGGGCAAAGCCTTTTGACATTTCCAAACGTGCGGTGTGGTCGGCCTATGAGAAGGTGGCGGCCGATGACGGCGCCGCTGGTGTTGATGGGCAGTCGATGAGACAGCTCGAGCAGGACCTGAAGAGCGACCTGT
>JBOGEA010000581.1:0-2336 GCA_050743205.1 Egibacteraceae bacterium
GTTGATGGTGAAGTCGTCGCGGTCAAGCCCGCCGGGCACGGGTGGGGCCAGCGGCAGCGGCTTGATGACGGGGCTGTGGCCGGCCTCGATCAGGTCGGCTCGGGTCTGCCCGCCGCCGTAGGCGGTGTCGCCCAGCGCCTCGACCGGCTCTGGCTCCTCAGCCAGCAGTCCTGTGGCGACCTCACCGTCGCTGGTGTTCGCCCCGGTCAGGGTGTCAGCGGTGATCGCGCCCGGTCTCCGGCTCGTTCGCGATATGGCCTTGAGCCCGTCGCGGTAACTCCTGCGGGATTTGTGCGCGTGCCGGGACTCCGGATCGACCGTCGAGACGATCCGGTCTTTGGCCACCGCGCGGGCGATCCGCCAGGTCCCGGGCTTCTCGCCGGGCTGGCACGTCTTGGCCGGCGACCAGCGCCAACAGCGCGCGCTACCCGCTCGGCGTCGTCGTCCAGCCCTGTGACGGGCAGCGCGTCGATGATCGCCAACGCATCCTGGGCGAGGGCGGTGACAGCCGCGTCGCGGGCGACGTCGTCGTCCCACGCGCGGTCAGGCTTGCCTGCCTTGTCATAGTCGTGCGCCGACACGGCGGCCTGGCGGCCTCTGGCACCAGCTTGCGGACTTTGCGGATGGCGGCGGCCAGTTGGGTGACGGTGTCTTGGGTCGCGACGGCGTCGTCGAGCACGGTGGAGTCCAGCGCGCGGCGTTTGCGCCCGTTCAAGCGCGCCGGTTTGGCGGATCACGTCTTTGACGGCGTCGTCGATGCGGTGGGGCCGGTCTGAGGCGCGCATCCGTCTGCGCCAGTAGATGAGCGCTGAGGGGTCGAACGCTTTTTCGTCCAACGCCATCCCGGCGGCGGCCTTCCAGCGGATGTCGGTCGCCAGCGCGGTGGCGGCTTGGCGGTCTGAGGGGCCCTCGAGCTCTTTGCAGGATCATCGCGACCGCGATCCACCTCGGTGGGGATCGATGGGCGGCCCTGGTCGGATTCGAACAGGTCAGCGAACGCACTCGTCGGGGAAGATCTGGTTCGCGATCTCGAATTCGAGTTTCGGTGGCGACTGGGCTGCTTGCCATCGAGGCGCAACGCTTCGCCGTAACCTGAGTGCCTGGGCTCTGACCGGCCGTACGTGCGCACCTGTCCCGACCTCCCAGCCGGCTTGGGCGCTGTGGGGTGACAGGATGGAGGGCGTGTACCGGTTCCTGCGCAGTCCCCGGTGGCTGGTCGCGCACGTGCTGCTCGTCGCGGTGGCGGCGGCGTGCGTGAGTCTTGGGCTGTGGCAGCTGCGCCGGCTGGACGAGCGGCGCGCGTTCAACGCTGGCGTGGCGCGGGGTCTGGCCGCGGCGGAGGTCCCGCTGGGCGGCGTGCTCGACGAGCCCTCTGCCGGGCTGGCCTACCGGCGGGTGGCCGCTGTCGGGCGCTACCTGCCCGGCGAGGAGGTCCTGGTCGGGCCGCGGTCGCGGGACGGCGCCCCCGGCTACGAGGTGCTCACGCCGTTGGTGACCGCCAGCGGCGGGATTCTGGTGGACCGCGGGTGGGTGCCGTTCGCGCTGTCGAGGCCGCCGGTGGCCCAGGCCGCGCCGCCCGACGGCGAGGTGACGGTCAGCGGCTACCTGCTGCCAGGTCGGCCCGCCCGTCGCGCGGTCCCGGTGGGCGCGTCTCGGCTGGACGTGCTGTCCGATCCGGACGTCGAGCGGGTGGGGGAGCAGGTCTCGGTTCCGCTGGCGCCTGTCTACCTGGTGCTGTTGGCGCAGTCTCCCGAGCCCGGCGGCCTGCCCAGGCCGGGTGTCCTGCCGCAGTTGGGCGAGGGGCCGCATCTGTCGTACGCGGGGCAGTGGTTCCTGTTCGCCGCGGTCGCGGTGGTGGGCTACCCGTTCCTCATCCGCCGGCGGGCGCGCGAGGTGGCCGGACCGCCCGGTGGACCGCCACCATCCCCCCCGACAGGTTCCTCCAGCGCACCGACTCGAAGCCGGCTGCGGCGATGATGCGGGCCAACGACGGCTGATCAGGCCAGGCGAGGATGCTTTCGCCCAGGTAGCGGTAGGCGGTGGGGTCGCTGGACACGAGGCGGGCCACGGCGGGGACCGCAGAGAGGAGCGCCTGCGCAGAGACCTTGCGGAACGCCCAGTTCGTCGGCCGGCTGAACTCCAGCACGACCAGCCGGCCGCCGGGCCGCAGAACGCGGGCGAACTCGGTGAGGCCCCCCTTGGTGTCGGGCAGGTTGCGCAGCCCGAACGCGATCGTGACCCCATCGATGCTGGCGTCGCGCAGCGGCAGGCGCAGCGCGTCGCCGTTGCACCACATGACTCGGGGGGTGTGTCGGCTCGGTCCCGGAATCCGGAAC
>JBOGEA010000582.1:0-2317 GCA_050743205.1 Egibacteraceae bacterium
CCGTCAGATCTGACGGTTTCCCGCACCCCAGTTGCCAGACGGCGGCTCCGGTTATCGTTGGCCACTGGTGAGTTGGGCGCCTTCGGCGCGGTCGTGGCCCATGGCGGTGCAGCCGCCGTCGAGGCGCTGGCTTGCGTGAAGGCGCTGCGCCGCCGCTGGGCCGAGGTTCCACGCCGCTGCGTCTGCTCGACCAGGGCAGCGACCTGGTCCCAGTCCCTGTACCCTCCAGAGCCGGCCGCAGGTGGGCGAGGAAGCGGTCGAGCAGGACTGCCGACGGGACCGACTTCACCGCCAGCACGTCGACCAAGTCGTGGTCGAGCCCTGACCGGCGGCCAGCCATCTGGCAGCCCCCAGCAGCTCAGCGCGGATCTCAGGCAGCGCGTGCCCCGACGCCACTTCGTCCAGACAGACCTGGGCCAGAGCCCGGCACAGCCCCACATGCATCACGGCCTCGTCAACCGTGGCGCAGGCGTCGGCGATGCGGAACTCCAGGGTGGGTGTCTGATGCCGAGACGGACGTCCCAATGGATGCCACCACCGTCGATGACGGCGCCGATGTCGATCAGTGACTGGACCGCCTCCCGATGCTCGGCGACTGACTGGCGTGACGCAGGGATGCCAGTCGCCAGCCCCCGGTTCCACATAATGATGCGATAGCTGGCGCAGCCGGTGCCGTGACCCAGCCAGTACGGGGAGCTGGCTGACATAGCCAGCAGGACAGGCAGCCATGGCCGGACCCGTTGAACACCTGCACGGCCGTCTCCGGATCGGCTATCCCGACATGGACATGGCAACCGCACGTGATCTGCTGGCCGGCCACGTGCTGCTGTGCCTCGGCGGTCCGCTCGTAGCGCGGCTTGGGGGTGATCCGCTGCGTCCGCCAATCGACCATCAGCAGGCTTCCCGCCGACACGACCCAATGGCCGCTGTCCGTCGCGGCTGCGACGAGCGTGGCGCGCCCGCCGTCACGATCGCGCCATCGACACCACGACGCTGTTTGCCCGAGGTGCGGCAGGACTTCGGCGCCTGATCGCTCTTTCATCAGCCGGCGGCCGGCTGGGCGCTGGGTCAGATGCGGTGATCCTGTTGGCGGCGGATCGTGGTGAGGACTTCCCGCCAGTCCCGAACGGCCGAAGCCCGATCATCGCCGAGCAGCGCGTCGAACTCCCGAGCACGGATCATGATGCCGACGCTGTTGTAGGTGCTCGGGTCGAGCAGCGCGCCCGTGGCGACGTCGCACGCCTGGGGTACCTCACCGGACTGCGCGAGCGCAGACGCCTTGTCCAGCCGAATCAGCGTCGGGAGGGCGTTGTCGGTAAGGTCGCAGGTAATAAGGGCCTGGTCAGCGGCCTGCGTGGCACGGTCAGCATCCCGCAGCTCGACCCAGCCGGTCGCTGTGTAGAACTCCAGCTTCTCCGGAAGGAACGAGAAGATCCCCGGCCCGATCAGCTCGGCCGGCGAATCGTCCAGGACCGTGTGCGCCTGGCCCATCGCGCGCTCGAACGCCGCCCGCTGCCCCAAAGCGGCGTGCGCCTTGCCTTTGAAGCTCCACAGCCACGCGGTCGCCGGCGTCGGCCGGCACCGCTGCTCCAACCGCGGGCCGACCAGGGCCAACACCCCGGACGGGTCCCCGGTATAGGTCGGCAGGTAGGCGCTGCTGGCCAACGCGACGTCCGCCAGGTACCGGTCGCCAGCGTCCAATGCCGCATCCTGCGCCACCCGGTACCAGCCGCGCGCCAGATCGAACAGCCCCTCGATAAAAAGGATTTGACCAACAACTATGGCAAGCTTGGCGCCGGCCCGGCTCAGCCGCACCTGATGCAGGGTCCGCTGACGGTCGGCCACCAGCCGCCGCACGCTGCGGAAATGCGCGACTGCCTCCGGCAACAGGGCCGGTGGCGCGATCCGGGCGACCTGGATGACCTGCACGCCGAGGCGGTCCGCGACCTGCTCGAGATAGGCCAGGCGCTGCTCGCTGACCGTGCCCGCGTCGAGCGCGGCGTGCATGCGGTCGGGCTCGACGTCCAACAGCTCCAGGACGTAGGCGGCGACGGCCACGCCGCCGAGCTGGATCACCTCTCGCCGCTTCGTCGGAGTCTCCTTCGCCAGGCACGCAGCACCGGGTCGAGTCTCGCCGCTCACGGCGGGGTTCGCTGCGGGGGTGGACACCGATCCTGAGTCCGCTGGCGTCGCCGTCTGCTCCACATCCTGCGTGCTGTGGTGGCACAGCTCAACGGTTTCGAACAATTGTTTGTCGTTGAGCGCCGCGTAGTCGCGGTCATCGAGCAGCCGCTCCACCCCGACACCCCAGATCTTG
>JBOGEA010000583.1:0-2306 GCA_050743205.1 Egibacteraceae bacterium
CCGCCCGACGCGCGCCCGCCGCGGACAGGCCCATCTCCGGCGTGTCATAGCCCAACCAGGCGACCACCGCATGATCCGTCGAGCCCAGGCGCGAGGCCCGGGCGTGGAGGCGGCGAGCGTTGACGATCATGCCGGAATAGTTGTCGAGCTGGTTGGTGATGCCCGGAACCATCACCCCGACACGGCTGGCCGTGGCCACATCACCCAGCGCCACCACCGCCCGCCCATCGCCGGCCGGGTCATAGACCAGCACCATGAGGTCCGGCGCCAGCATCGCCTCATGGCTGGCGATCAGACCCCTCAGCTCCACAAGCCGGCCGCGAGCCGCCGGGCCGCGGACACCCTCACCGGCCAGCTCGGCCTGCTCAGCGCGCAACCGGACAAGCCGCCCGCTGACCGCCAGACGGTTGAGCTCATCGCGCACATCAGGGGGGACCCCGTCCAGGCTGGCGAGCAGCCGCGTGTCAGAGCGCCGCAGCGCCGCCTGCTCCACCCCAGACAGGCTGTTCCACCACGCAAAGATCACCGCCGGCGCCGACCCCGCCCGCAGATGGCCGTCCAGCTGCCGCTGCGCCACGCTCGCGCTCATACACATCCAGCCGGGCAGGCGGTCGACGATCGCGCTGATCATCACCGGCGGCCAGCACATCCCATCAGCGGCGCGCATCAGCTCCACGCGCCGGCGCAGATCACCGGCCACCTCGACGAACAGATTGCCCGTCTCCCGGGCGATCCGCGGGGCACTGGAGGTCTTGCCGGCCTCGGCCAGCACCTCCTCGATGCGCCGCGCCGCCACCGCATACTCCCGCGCCAGGTCCTCCAGCTGGCCGGCCGCCCTCGCGACCGCATCGACATCCATCCACACCTGCACCCGCGCAGTCTACGACCCCGACCCACCCACCCCGCACAGCCAGCCGCGCCGGGAACTCGAAGTGTGTTGCGGAACCGAATGGCCCACAGGTCAGCTCCGCAGCCAGCGGCCGGTCATGCGCCTCGGGGCCATGCCTCATCGGGAACACGGATGATCGAGGACACCGCCACCGTCGAGCAGCTCTGCCACGAGTGGCTGGGCTTGGTTGCTCGCGTGCCCCCGGCCGCCGGCCAGCACGACGACCGCGCTGCCGGCCAGCGCCAGGCCGGTGAACGGTCAGGGAGCTTTGACGCGAGATACTCCTCGAACCGCAGCGGCGTCGCGACGAGCGCCCGCAGCGTCCGCTCGCCCTTCTCGAAGAGCACCATCGCGGAGAAGAAGAGCCCGACGACGCCCGAGTCGACGAACACGATCAGCGGCACCGCCGCGTCGTGCGCCGAGGCGGGCACCCGGGTCAGCACCGCCACCCAGCCGGCCGCCGCGATGCCCGCCGCCGCGACGGCGCCGTAGCGCCATTCCAGCCGCAGGTCAAGCCGCACGGCCGCAGCCAGCCGTCCCACGCCAGGCGCAGCCGCCAGCGGCTCATGCCAGATCACCGCCGCCCGGCTGGGTGAGTCCCCTGCCGGTCACCTGCACGAACACGTCGGCCAGGCTCGCCTCCCGCGTGTGGATGGTCCCGATACGCCCCGCGCGCTCGAGCTGAGGTATGGGCAGCGCCGGGCCCGTCGAGGGGGAACGACGTGGTCTCCAGCCGCCCGGACCGCCGGTGCTCCACGCGCACCCGCCGCCGCTGCCCATACCTCAGCTCGAGCGCGCGGGGCGTGTCGATCACGGCGATGCGGCCGTCCACGATGAATGCGACCCGGTCGCACAGCTCGGCGGCGACAGCCATGTCGTGGGTGGTGAGGAGGATCGTCCGACCCTCGTCCCGCAGCCCGGTGACGATCTCCTTGACCCGGCGGGCGTTGACCGGGTCCAGCCCGGCGGTCGGCTCGTCGAGGAACAGCAGCTCAGGCTGATGAAGCAGGGGCTTGAGGGAGAGTGAGGTCTCGCCCTTCAGCGATTCCGCTCCTGCAGCGCTCGCTGGGCCGCCAGTTCTCCGGCGATCATTGACCGATCAGAGAGGGCGCCATCGCCGACCAGTTCGGGGCCGTGCTCCCGCATTACGCCGAACCCGACGAAGCGCTCTCGGGGGTATCCATGGTGGTCCCGATACCGAGCCGTGACAGGCCGGAGGATGAGCGTGTCATGGCTGATCTGGTGGATTGCCCAGCGGTGGCGTGGCACCGCTGAGGCCAAGACCACCGCGTCGGGTTGGGCCGCGCGAGTCCTATGAACCAGCTCGGAAGGCTCGACACCCTTAAGAGCGTGTTTGAGAACTGTCGTGAGGGGTCGCGCCTCGTCGGGTTCCGCTCAGCGCTTCACCCTTTTAGGT
>JBOGEA010000584.1:0-2268 GCA_050743205.1 Egibacteraceae bacterium
CGTGCCACCCCCGCGAGCCCCAACTACGCCAACGCCGCGGATCGCGCTCGTGCCACCCCCGCGAGCCCCAACTACGCCAACGCCGCGGATCGCGCTCGTGCCACCCCCGCGAGCCCCCAGCTAGGCCAACGCCGGGAGTCGCGCTCGTGCGACCCCCGGGAGCCCCCACCTGGGCCAGCACCTCGCAGTCGAGCATCTCGGCCTCGACCGCGCGCGTAATCCTGCTGCTCTGATCGCGACGGCGTTCTCAGACCTTCGCGGAGACCCTCGTCACCGGCGCGGACCGCCAGGGCGGCCGTCACCACGACCGCCAGCGTGAGGCGACCCTGCCGCTGGGCAGGGCTCCGACCAGCCCCACCTCGGCAGGCGGCCCCAGGCCGCGCCACCCTGCGCGCGTGGGTGGCGGGCCGGCCCGAGTGGGAGGCCGTGGACCTCGTCGCCCCGCGCGAATGATCCGCGTCGCCCAGCGCTTCACGTTCCGCCCCCGCTGGCGCGCCGGGCTACAGGCTCCTGGCCAGGTGCAGGGCCTCTGTGGGCTGCGCCTGGTCGATCCTGTCCGCCGTGTCAGAATTCGCCTCGCCCCTGGCGGCGGCGACCGCCGCCTGCCGCAGCAGCGTCTTGTCCACCTGGCTGGTCAGCCACTTCGGCCCCCCAACCCCGATCAGCACCGCGCCGGTGAACGCCCCGAGGGTGATGCCGTACCCGCCCCTGGGCCCGTCGTCGGGCCCGCCGGCCAGATTCTCCTGCGCCAGCGGTCCGTACAGGCCCCACGACATGACGGCCGCGACCGCCCCGACCACCATGAGGCCCAAGAAGCCCGGCCGCACCACGGTGCCCGTCGCCTCAGTCACCCTTGTCGGCAGCAGCAACCCGCGGTCCTCTGACAGCAGCGCCGCCATCGCGCCGCCGATCGCTCCCGCGATCGCCACCAAGCCTGTCACCTGCAGAACGGTCATTTCCCCTCTTCCCCGATCTCGCCAGCCGTCACAAGGCCTGGAGGGACGCGGAGGCCTTCGCCACCGCGTTGTCCGTGGCATCGATGAGACGCCGCAGGCCCCCGATGTCGGAGGTCAGGACGGTCGCGGTGCCACCGTAATGGCTGATGGCCGCGAGCGCGGCGGCTGCCACGTGCGCATCGACCACAGACGCCCCCTCGCCTGACCTGGCTCGAAGCCGAACGGCCTCGGCAGCACGCGCACGAGTGAGCGCGTCGTCCCGTGCTATACGCAGGATACGGCTGGCCTCGGCCGCGACAGGCGCCGTCGGGTCATGGCGGCGCTCGACGATGACGCTGGTGGGCAGCACGATCCGGCCGGTGGTGGCCGCGGCAGCCTCCAGCGCCACCAGCAGGGGCCGAGACGGGCGCCCCGCGGCGATCTGGCCCAGCGCCTCGTTGTCGAGCACCAGGTGTGCCGGCTCGCCATGGCGAGTGGGCCGCGGCGAGGCATCAGGCCGCTGACCCGCTGACGGCGAGGTGCGCCACTGTGGCTGCCAGCAGCGCGTCGGGGTTGGTGTCGGGACCCATCGCCTGCTCCATCGCCCGCAGGGCCGCGGCCAGGTCTGGGCGGACGTGCAGCCCGCGGGCCCTCGCGAGGAACAGCGCGACCTCGGCGACCTGCGGGCGGTCGTCCGGTCGCAGGTGTAGTAGACGTCCAGCGCGGCCCGCAGAGCCAGCCGCCGCAGCTCCTGCGAGGCCGCGCATGGTTCGCCGAACCTGGGCCTCAGGCGGCTCGGCGATGTGGCGGGCCGCGGTTTTCCTTCGGATATGGAGGAAACCTGTTGCCGAGCGGAGAGACCGCGTTCTTGAGCCGCGGCTTTCCTCCATTTCCGGAGGAAGTTGTAGGTCGGTGAGTTCGTGGCACCGCCGAAGCCTGCAACAGGTTTCTGACCGGCGTTCTCCTCCACACTTTTCTGGACGTTCACCGGACATAGTGTCCGGTTCGCGGTAGGGACCGTCCTTGCGGACGGCCCCCCGCACAGATCCCAGCGTGCGCTGCTAACGCACTGGGCTCCTGCCTTGGGTGCGGGCGTCGAAGCGCACGCTGGGGAACGGATGCCTCACGCGGGCTGGCGGTAGCCATCGAGTCGCGAGGCGGCTCATCCTGTCCCAGTTGACCCGCGTGCGCTGGCTGCGACGCCGCAGCGCCTTGAACCAGTGCCGGGTCACCTGTTTACAGAACGCCGCCACCGCGTCGATGTCACCGGGCACGGCGTAGTAGGCGAGGTGGCCTGCGACCACGCTTGCCAGCCATCGCCCCTGCTCGGGGA
>JBOGEA010000585.1:0-2262 GCA_050743205.1 Egibacteraceae bacterium
CCCCCCTCCTGCAGGCGCCGCCGGATCCTGGACTCGATCGCGTCGCGGTCGCCCATCGATAGAATGTCGTCAGGGATTGACCTGAGTGCTTGCTCGAGCACTTCCTGCTCCGACTCTGACAGCTGAGCGTACGAAGCAAAGTCTGTCTTTTGCGCTTGAGCCACCGTTGCCTCCGTGTGTGACAGCCCTAACCCGACTCACGTCAGTTATCTTAAGCGTGCGAAGCACCATTCGGGCGCCTTGCAGACAAGGTCAGCACCCTTTCCCGCCCGCTCAGCCTGGCCAGCGTGGTTTGGTGTCCATTACTTAGCCGAAGACGCAGTGACAGCGCAACAGTCGTGACCCGTCCGTGTCGCCGACCGGGACCGAAGAGCCACTGCTGCTGATCGCCGGGCCAGGGACCGCGCATCCCGAATGCGGTGATGGCCGGCAACAGTGCCGTCAAGGCCGACGGCGTCGCCGTCGCGCAGGCGTCGACGAGGCAGGCGAGCGCGTCGCGGCCCCGGCGCGGTACAGCAGCAGCGCCCGCAACGCGGTCACCTCGTCGGGGGTGAGGTGGCGGGCCGCGAGGCCGACGGCGGCTTCCGCGTCATCGGGACGGCCTTCCACGGTGGCCAGGTGCGCCAGGCTGGTGGCCGCCCATGCCGCGGTGCCCGGCGCTGCGGCCTCGGACAGGTACTCCAGCAACGGCCGTGCGCCGGGGATCACGCACAGCTTCCCGTCCGCGGCGAACTGATCCCCGGTGGCGATCAGCAGCGGGCGGGCCAGGTCGCGGCGCTCGGCGTCGTCAGTGCCGGTCAGCGACCGGAACAGCTGCGCCGCCCGTTCGTCGTCGCCGTCCGCGACGGCCACCGACGCCTCCATCACATCGGCCCGCACCGCCACCTGCGGCAGCACCGCGCTCCAGTGAGCGCGAACGCGGGCCAGCGCCTGCCGGCAAGCGTCGATGTCATCACGAGCTGCGTGGGCCGACGCCAGGGCCAGCAGCAGGTCCCCGGTGAAGGGCTCGCCGTCAGCGGTGCACTGCTCCAGGACAGCCACTGCCTCGTCACCACGGCCAGCCGCCGCCATGAGCTGCACGTACCGCCCGGCGTCCAGGGCGCCGGGGAGCATGGGCTGGTCCAGCAACCTGCGGTAGGCGTCGGCCGCGCCCGCCAGGTCGCCGCCGGCGGCGAGCATCTCGCCCAGGCTCCGGCTGTAGGACCAATGCCACTTTCCGGCCGTGTCCACCGCCAGCCGCATGGCGGCCACTGCCCCGTCTCTGTCGTCATCGAGCCAGGCGAGGCTGGCCAGCAGGCCCCATGCCTCCGGCAGTAACCGCTCATCGCCGCTGCTGACGACCTCGTGCGCCAGCACCCGCGCCGCGGGCCGGTCCCCGTCCTGGACGGCCCGGCGGGCCAGCCACAGCACCGCGGGCGGCGAGGCAACCGGATGCTGCAGCGCCGCGACGCCGGCGTACCGGCGGGCCGCCTCCGCTGGCTGGTCGCGCGACTCGGCGAGCTCGGCCAGCCGCAGCGACGCCAACGCCGCCGCGTCCGGATCATCGCCGTCCACGGCGAGCCGATACGACACCTCGGCGGCATCGAGATCGGCCGGGCTCGCATCGCGGTCCGCATCACCCTTGCCCACCAGCTCCAGCGGTGTGGTCATACCGGAGGCCACCGCGGCGTGGTGGTGCTCCTGCCAGAGCCGCGAACCGACCGGGAACCCCACCCCGTATACCGGCCGGTAGCGGCCCTGGCCGTCGCACTCCACCAGCGCCGGGTCCAGCGCCGCCCACTCCAGGGCCGCGCCCACCCGCTCCGCGTCGTCCACCAGCTCAGTGGCGACCCCCCAGACGGCCATCAGCCGCCGCGCCTGCGCACCCAGCACCGCGGGTGCGCGCCACCCCCGCTGGTCCACCTGGTCCCAGGACAACGCCGCCAGCACCAGGGCATGCGCCAACGGCCGGTCATCGCGCGCCTGCGCCAGCCGCACCTCGGCGCCGTCGCGCCGCTCGAACGACTCGAGGAAGTCATCAATTATGTCCGGTACCGGTCTCGACACGTCAGCCACGACGCGCGACGCTACCGCCCCCACAACCAGGAGCAAGAACCGGGACAAGCCGGATCCTGGCATGGGCCGATTAGACGGCACACCCGTCATGATCGAGTCAACTGTGGGGTGTGAGCCGGCTCCAGGGCAATAGCCGGGCAGGTGTGCCGGTGCCGCGCCCCGTGAACTCGACGCCACCGACGTTTGCGGCGCTGGGAACGTCGGCCG
>JBOGEA010000586.1:0-2247 GCA_050743205.1 Egibacteraceae bacterium
CAGCGACCTAAAAGGCTTTTCCGAAGCGGAACCCGACGAGGCGCGACCCTCAGGACAGTGGAGGGTCGGTGCGGCGCTCCCTGCCGGTAATGGGTGGGCCTCGCCGCCTCATCCCCGGTAGGCTTTGGCGCATGACCGGCGAGCGGCGTCACGAAGCGGCCCTTGTCGATTTCCGCCGGTTGGCGGGACGGCTCCGTGGAGCGGCGGGGCTGCTGGGCGTCGTCGCGGTCGCTGGCGTGATCGTCGACGGGCTGCGGTCGGGTCTCACATTCGCCGTCATGGTTCGCTGGATGGGGGTGTTCGTCCTGGGCATGCTCGTGGTGACGGCGGTGCTCGTCGCGCTTCACGCCCTTCGTGGCGCCGACGCCGCCGCGCGTCGTGGCGAGTCACTCTCAAGGCCGGACGTCGGGCTGGTGCCCCCCCGCCGCCGCTCGCGAGAATGACGGGGGCGTCACGTCGAGAGCGGCTCGCTCGCTCGCGGCTCTATCTGTGCGTGGACCGGCGGGCGGAGCGAGGCGATCTGGAGGAGCTGCTCGACGCGGCGTGCGGCGCTGGTGTTGACCTGATCCAGCTGCGCGACAAGCATGCCACCGGCGATGAGCTGCGTGATGCGTCCGAGGTGTTCCGAGCCGTCGCACGGCGGCATGACGCGCTTTTCGTCATGAACGACGACCCGCGGCTGGCGGCCGAGGCAGGCGCCGACGGCGTCCACGTCGGCCAGGACGACCCGTCGCCGGACCAGGCGCGGGTCGCGGTCGGTGGGGATCTGCTCGTCGGCCGCTCGACTCACGGGGTGACGCAGATCGACCGCGCGCTCATGGAGGACTGCGACTACTTCACCGTGGGGCCCGTGCACACTACGCCGACGAAGGAGGGCAGACCAGGGATCGGGCTCGACCCGGTGCGCTACGCCGCTGAGGTCGCCGCTGACCGGCCCTGGTTCGTCAGCGGGGCGATGTCGGCGGCCACCGTGCCCGCCGTTCTCGCCGCTGGCGCCACCAGGCTCGTGGTGGTGCGGGCGATCACGCGCGCCGCCGATCCCGCCGCGACCGCGCGCGTTCTTCTGCGCCTGCTCCCCACAGAGCTTGCGCGCCGATGAGAGCGCTGCGCTGCCTCGCGGCCCTCCTGGCCGCCGCGCTGTTCGGGGCCGGGTGCGCGCGCGAGCCTTCAGCAGTCGACCGCCCAGTCACGCTGGGCGTGGGGTCCACCGACGAGCAGCGCGTGCTCGCGGCCCTCACGATCACCGCGCTGACCCGCGCCGGTATCCCGGTGGCGCAGCCCCGCACTGAGTTGGGCGGCACGCAGGGGCTGCGGCAGGAGGCGCGCCGAGGCGGCATCGACCTCTACTGGGACTACACGGGCGCAGCCTGGTCGCTCGGCCTGGGCCAGCAGAATCCGCCAGCGGACCCGCGCGAGTCCTATGAGCGGGTGGCCGAGGAGGACGCCGCTCAGGGCCTGGTGTGGCTTGCGCCGTCGGGCGCGAACGCGACGCTCGCGCTGTTCGTCCGTGCCGCCGACCGGCCTGAGGGCGGAACGATGACCGAACTCGCGCGCGAGCTGTCGGCTGGCGGCCGGAGGCTGTGCGCGGATCCCGACTTCATCGACCGTCCCGCGGGGTACTCGGCGCTGGCCGAGGAGTATTCGATCCGGGCGCTGGTCCCGCTGCGGCGGGCCTCCGAGCCGGAGTCGATCGCCGCGGTCGCGGACGGCAGCTGCTTCGCCGGCCTCGCGACCGCCACGTCAGGTGAGGCGCGCCGTGCGGCGCTGGTTCTCATCGCCGACGACCAGCGCGTGTTTCCGGCGTTCATCGCCGCGCCGGTCGTCCGTGCCGACGTCCTGGCGCAGCGGCCGGCCCTCGCCCAGGCCCTCGCCCCCCTGGCCGCAGCCCTCACGACCGACCGTCTCGCGACGCTCAACGCGCAGCTCATCGGCAACACGGACCCCGTAACGATTGCCGAGGCGTTCCTGGGTCCAGCCTGAACGCCCACCAAAAAGTTTGGGTGCGGCTCTTGTGAAGTGACGTCGCATCGTCCTGCCACCTCACTGCCGCCTCCCGCGAACCGCACCGCCAACCGTCCGCTCCGCAGAGCGAATGCATCCTTCCCGCGCCTACGCGGAATCGGTGTGAAGCCCTATGGCCAGGATTCGGCACGGATGCGTGCCGAATCCTGGCCATATGCCGTTTCCTGGCCATTAGCGCTGCGAAGATGACGCACGGTGAGGATATGGCGGTCAAAGATTGCATTG
>JBOGEA010000587.1:0-2219 GCA_050743205.1 Egibacteraceae bacterium
GTGGCGTTCCACCAGGGCAGCGCCGAAGCCACCGGGTTCGCCGACGCCGAGTTCGACGCCGTGGTCAGCCGCCAGCTGCTGTGGAGCCTGACCGACCCGGTTCAAGCGGTCCGCGAGTGGGCGCGGGCCACCAAGCCGGCGGGGCGGATCATCGCCATCGACGGGCTCTGGCACGACCCCCGGCTGTCGGCCCGGCTGTGCGTTCAGGCGGGCACCGCGCTGGCCCGCCTCCGCGGCGTCCGCTACCACCATTACGAGGATCCCTACTGGGACCACGTCGACCAGCTGCCGCTGTCTCGTGCCCGCAGCCTGGACCCGGCCCGCAACGCCTTCATCCGCGCCGGCCTCACCCGAGTACTGGCCGAGCACCTCGACGGCATCGACCAGGTCGAGCGTTCCGGCATGCCGCTGCACGAGAGGCTCCGCGCCCACTACCGCCGCTACCTCATCGAAGGCACAGTCCCCGGGTGACCTGCGATCCCGTGGATGTGTGCGTGGCGCCCAAGCCTGTGGAATGGAGGCTGTGATGGAACGGATCATTGAGCTGCGCAGCGACACGTTCTCGCTGCCCAGCCCCGAGATGTACGACGCGTTGCGGTCCGCGCCGCTCGGCGACGACGTGTACAACGAGGACCCCACCCGTCGAGCGCCTTGAGCGCCGGGCGGCCGACCTGACCGGCAAACAGGCCGCGCTGCTGGTCACCAGCGGCACGCAGGGCAACCTGGCGGCGCTCCTGGCGCAGACGCGGCCAGGGGACGAGGTGATCTGCGGGCGAGACAGTGGCCTCTACAACTACGAGATGGGCGGCCTGTCGGCCGTCGGCGGGCTGTTTCCACGGACCGTCGACGACAGCGCTGGCGTGCCTGCCTTGGACGAGGTCCGCCGCGCCATCCGCGCGGGCATGGACATCCACCACGGCCAGACCAGGGTGCTGGCGCTTGAGAACAGCCATCAACGCGCCGGCGGCCGCCCGATCGAGGCGGATGCGATCGGCCAGCTCGCGGATCTGGCCCACGAGCACGGCTTCCGGGTCCATCTCGACGGCGCTCGGCTGTTCAACGCCGCGGTGGCGCTCGGCGTCGACGCGCGCGAGATCACCCGTGAGGTCGACAGCGTCACGTTCTGCCTCTCCAAAGGGCTGTCCTGCCCGGTCGGCTCGGTCCTCTGCGGCAGCGAAGGCATGATCGAGCGGGCCAAGCAGGCGCGCAAGATGCTCGGCGGCGGCATGCGCCAGGCCGGCTGGATCGCGGTCGCGGGCATCGTGGCGCTTGAGAACATCGGCCGTCTCCGTGACGACCACCGCAACGCCAAGACGCTGGCCGAAGCACTCGCTGACATCCCTGAGATCGAGATCGACCCCGGCAGCGTCAAGACGAACATCGTCTACTTCAAGCTCAGCGACCAGGCAGGAATCAGCGCCGGCGAGATCGCCGCGCGTCTGTGGTCGGCCGGAGTTCGCTGCTGGGAGTCCCAAGGCCAACGCGTCCGCATGGTCACCCACCGCACGATCACCCACGACGACGCCCTCCACGCCGCCGCCGCCGTCGCACGCGCCTGCCGGTGACCTCCCCCCGATCCCCTGACCACTCCTCTTACCTGCTGCACACTGGCTCGGCGTATCAGATATGGGTGCGGCTCTCCTGAAGGGACTTCACGCTGCTTGGGGGATGAGGCTGTCGGCGTCGCGTTGGGCGTGTGACCGGCCTGTTTCCCAACGGGCACGGTCTGCCTCGGAGGGGTAACGCCGATTTGCGCGCTGGAGCCCGGTGGCGTTCCCGTCCTCCGGACGTGGTTCGATGTGGCGGGAACCGTTGGCGGCGCTCTACAGTCCCCGACTGCGGCAGTGATGCGCCGCTGATCTATTTCAGCGGCGTAGCGCGAGGGGGAGGACGCTGCGACGTCACTCCAGGAGAGCCGCACCTGAACGATTTGATGTCTGAATCTATGACCCAGTCGAACCGCCAGCAGCGCTGCCGGCACACCTCCAACGCGTCATGCGCTTTGCGCCCAGGCCGATAACCGTAAGAGTCAGGGATTTCGGCGACCGAGGAGCCAGACAGCCGCCAGCGGACAGGTCAGCTCGGCCTCGCCCGGTTTTCTGGACGTTCACCGGACACAGTGTCCGGTTCGCGGTAGGGACCGTCCTTGCGGACGGCCCCCCGCACAGATCCCAGCGTGCGCTGCTAACGCACTGGGCTCCTGCCTTGGGTACGGGCGT
>JBOGEA010000588.1:0-2209 GCA_050743205.1 Egibacteraceae bacterium
GCGGAATACCGCCGCGATCCAGCACACAACCTCCCGGTAGGATCGCGCTGTGGATTTCGCGGCGGGGGGGAGGGTGCGTGAGCTGCAGGGGCGGGTTCGGGAGTTCATGGAGCGCGAGGTCCTGCCGAACGAGGGGCGCTACCACGAGCAGGTTGCCGCTGCGGGCGACCCGCATCACCAGCCGGCCGCCATGGAGGAGCTGAAGGCCAAGGCGCGGGCGGGCGGCCTGTGGAACCTGTTCCTGCCGGACCCGCGGTGGGGCGTGGGCCTGTCGACCCTCGAGTATGCGCCGCTGGCGGAGGAGATGGGCCGCAGCCTGATCGGGCCTGAGGTGTTCAACTGCAGCCCGCCCGACACCGGGAACATGGAGGTGCTCGCCCAGTACGGCACACCGGCGCAGCAGGAGCGGTGGCTGGTGCCGCTGCTCAATGCGGAGATCCGGTCGTGCTTTTCGATGACCGAGCCGGACGTGGCCAGCTCGGATGCGCGCAACATCAGGGCGCGCATCGAGCGCGACGGCGACGAGTACGTCATCAACGGGCGCAAGTGGTGGACGACCGGCGCGGCCCGGGAGCGCTGCAGACTGAGCATCTTCATGGGTGTCACCGACCCCGACGCGGACCCGTACCGGCGGCAGTCCATGATCCTCGTGCCGCTTGAGACGCCGGGCGTGCAGATCGTGCGGTCGCTGAACGTGTTCGGCTACCAGCCGCCCGAGAGCCACTGCGAGATGCTGTTCTGCGATGTGCGGGTGCCGGTGGGCAACCTGTTGCAGCGGGAGGGCGACGGGTTCCGCATCGCCCAGGGACGCCTGGGGCCGGGGCGGATCCACCACTGCATGCGGCTGATCGGCATGGCCGAGCGCGCCCTCGAGCTGATGTGTGGGCGCGTGTCCCAGCGTCAGGCGTTCGGCAGGCCGCTGTCCGAGCAGGGGGTGATCCAGGACTGGATCGCGCGGTCCCGGCTGGAGATCGAGCAGGCCCGGCTCCTCACGCTCAAGGCCGCCTGGATGATGGACGAGGTCGGCGCCAAGGCGGCGCGGGTGGAGATCGCGGCGATCAAGATCGTCGCCCCGACCGTCGCCTTGAACGTGGTCGACCGGGCGATTCAGGCGTTCGGTGGCGCCGGGGTGTGCCAGGACACGCCGCTGGCCGAGTTCTGGGCCCACGCGCGCACCCTCCGCCTCGCGGACGGCCCCGACGAGGTGCACGTGGCCAGCCTCGCGAGGCGGGAGCTGCGCCGGCAGCTCGGGGACTAGTCAGGTCACCGACATGGGCGTAAGGTCGTTCGTCAATGACCGAGTGCCAGGAGTGACCATGGCCTACCAACTTGAGCCCACCGAATCCGTCGCCATTGCTGCCCCACGCCTGGCGGCTGAGCGCGTCGACCGCAGCCTGGAGGGCCTGCGGAAAGCCACCGACAAGGACCGCGATGACGCGATCCACTCCGCCCGCAAGCGCCTGAAGGAGACCCGAGCGGTCCTCCGGCTGGTCCGCGGCGGGTTGCGCAAGGCCACTTACCGTCAGGACAACGTCGCGCTACGCGACGCCGGCCGGCTGCTGTCCAGCGCGCGAGACGCGTGGGTCCGAGTGGCCACGCTCGACAAGCTCGCCGGTCCCGACGAGTACGGGGACGTGCGACGTCAGCTGCTGGACGAGTACGAGGCTGCGGCCGGTAGCCGGATTCCGGACGAGGCCTTCCCGGCGCTCGAGGACGCAGGCAGGCGGGTGAGCAGCTGGGAGCCGTCAGGCGGCGGCCGGCTCTTGCGCGAAGGCCTCGAGCGGACGTATCGGGACGGCAAGGACGCGCTCCGGGCCGCGCAGGCCGATCCCAGCATGGAGAACCTTCACGATTGGCGCAAGCGGGTGAAGGACCTGTGGTACCAGGTTCGTCTGGTCCAGCCGGCTTGGCCAGGGCCGCTCGGGGCGCTCGCCGAGGAGGCCCACCAGCTCGCAGACCTGCTGGGCGATGACCACGACGTCAGCATGTTCGCCGAGCACGTGCGGCCCTCCAACGCACTGGCCGAACTCGTCCTCGCCCGCCGCGCCACACTGCAGCTCGCCGCCCTGCGTCTGGGCCGCATGCTCTACGCCGAGAAGCCGAAAGCCTTCGCCCACCGTATCGCCACCGCCCACGCAGTCTGGCTGAGTTGAAGCACAAATTAATGAGCTGCGCCCTGCATAGCGCACCCGAACTCCGACTTTGGGGC
>JBOGEA010000589.1:0-2197 GCA_050743205.1 Egibacteraceae bacterium
TCTTCATCCTGATCTCCGCCCGCCGGCGACCCCCGTGGCGGCGCCCTCCCCCGCTGATCCCCGCCCACCGGCGACACCCGCGGCGGCGCCCTCCCCCGCTGATCCCCGCCCACCGGCGACCCCCGCGGCGGCCAGCTCCCTCACCAGCCGTTTCAGTGAGGCGCGCCACTCGGGCAGCGGCTCCAGACCGGTCAGGCGCGCCATCAGGTTGTCCAGCGCGCTGAACGCCGGGCGCGGCGCGGGGGCAGCGAACGCGGCGGTGCTCGTCGGGGTGCACACCACATCCAGGCCGGCCTCTTCGAACACCGCCCGCGCGAAGGCGAGCCAGGTGCAGCGGCCGGCGTTGGTCAGGTGGTAGGTGCCGTAGCGGCCCGTCACCGCCAGCCGGCGGATCGCGGGCGCCAGGTCGAACGCGAACGTCGGCGATCCGGTCTGGTCGTCAACGACCGAGACCGCGCCGCGCTCGCGGGCCAGCCGCAGCATCGTCTTGGCGAAGTTCCCGCCACGCACCCCCTGCAGCCACGAGGTGCGCACGATGTAGTGGGCGGGAAGGGTCTGGCGGACCAGCTGCTCACCCGCCTGTTTGCTGCGTCCGTAGACCGACAGCGGGGACACCGCGTCGAACTCGGTGTACGCCCGCCCCAGACGGCCGTCGAACACGTAGTCGGTGGACACGTAAACCATGGCGGCTCCGGCCAGCGCGCACGCGCGGGCCACCCACCACGAGCCCAGTGCATTCACACGCCACGCGGTCTCCGGCTCGGACTCACATGCGTCGACTTTCGTGAACGCCGCCGCGTGCACGACCAGGTCCGGAGCATGATCACGGACCGCTGCCACGACCGCCGGCTCGCTCGTCACGTCAAGGTCGTGGTGTTCCAGGCCTGCCACCTCGTCGCGGGCGAACGCCGCCAGCAGGTCGTGGCCCAGCTGGCCGCCCGCGCCCGTGACCAGCACTCTCACGCCCGTGCCACCAGCCCCTGGCGGCGCGACGCGCCGCGCTCCTTCAAAGGCCGCCACCACCATTCGTTCGCCCGGTACCACGCAATCGTCGCGTCGAGCGCCTCGTCGAAGCTGTGCGCGGGCCTCCATCCCAGCCGCCCGATCTTCGCCGCGTCGACGGCGTAGCGCAGGTCGTGACCTGGCCGGTCGGGGACGTGGGCGATCATCTCCTCGCCCAGCCCGAGCCGGGCGAGGATACGCCCCGCCAGCTCGAGGTTCGACAGCTCGTTGCCTGCCCCGACGTTGTAGACCTCGCCGGGCTCGCCCCGCGTGAGCGCCAGCCACTGCGCCGCCGCATTGTCGACCACATAGGTCCAGTCGCGGACGTTGGCGCCCGCGCCGTACAGCGGCAGCGGCAGCCCGTCGAGCAGGTTGGTGATGAACAGCGGGATGGCCTTCTCCGGATACTGGCAGGGGCCGAAGTTGTTCGCGGTGCGCGTGACGGTGATCGGGTACCCGAACGTTACCCGGTACGCCCGTGCGAGCAGGTCCGCCGACGTCTTCGACACCGCGTAGGGCGAGTTCGGCTCCAGGGCATCGCGCTCGCGGGAGGCGCCCGGTGCGTCGACCGACCCGTAGACCTCGTCAGTCGAGATGTGCAGGAACCGCTCGACTCCCAGCCGCATCGCCGTGTTGAACAGCGTGTTCGCGCCCAGGCAGTTCGTCACGAGAAAGTCCGAGGCGCACTCGATCGAGCGGTCCACGTGCGTCTCGGCCGCGAAGTTCACGACCGCGTCATGACCCGCCATCGCCCGCGCCACGCCCGGCCCGTCGCAGATGTCCCCCCGCACGAACGCATAGCGCGGATCACCCTCGACGTCCCGCAGCGAGTCAAGGCTGCCCGCGTACGTCAGCTTGTCATAGTTCGTCACCCACACGTCCGGCTCCGCCAGAACATACCGCACAAAATGGGAGCCGATGAACCCGGCCCCACCAGTCACAAAGATGCGCATGATCCCTTGATTCTCCACACTCGCTTGGGTAGCTGCTATTGGCCGCTGAGAACCGCCGCGGCCTAGCGGCGCGCGAAGCGAAGCGGAGCGCGGTTTGGGCGGCTCGATGCCGCCCAAACCGCTCAGCTTTAATGAACAGCGGAAGCCGGGCGCATTCGGGTCGCGCCTCGTCGGGTCGGGCGCATTGGGGTGGCGCCTCGTCGGGTGCAGCGACCGACCACACCAACCTCCCCCACCCACCC
>JBOGEA010000590.1:0-2180 GCA_050743205.1 Egibacteraceae bacterium
CCCGCGACCGCGCCAACCTCCCCCACCCACCCACCCTAAAGGACATACGACGTTTAGCGGACACAGGGGTCGCGCCTCGTCGGGTGCAGCGACCCGACCGCGCCAACCTCTCCCACCACCCACCCTTGACGGAAGAGCGGAACCCGACGAGGCGCGACCCCCTTACGACAGTTCTCAAACACGCTCTCAGAGGGTCGGGGGGAGTCCCCCATGAGCCAGGGGGTCGGGGGGAGTCCCCCCATCAATCCGGACGGGGTGCGCACCCGCCCTGGCCGGGACCCGTGGCGCAAGGCGCCGGTCAGCGAGCTGGGGGATCAGGTGCTGCCCCGCTGGTTCGTGCTCGCCGTGCTGGCCATGATCCCGATCGCAATCGGGGCCCTGATCGCGGTGTTCGTCGTGACCGGGCGTGATCCGGTGCCGGTGGCGGCGCGCCGCCCGTCGCCCGCCGGGAGCCTCACCACCGCGGTCGGCGACTTCCGCGCCGGCGACTCCGATCCCGTGCCGGCCCAAGGACTGTGCCCGACCCTGGCCGGTGTGCGAGTGGCCGGCGAGCGGGCCGACCGTGACGCGCTGACCGCCGGACTGCAGGCGCTGTGCGGCATCCGGCTGGACGTCGGGCTGGCGGGGCGCCTCAACGCGTTCGCGCGGGCAGGCGGCGTCGTCCGGTTCGCCCAGTTCGAAGCGACCGGGGTCGACTCGACCGCAGACCTGAGGGCCATGCCGCCGCGCATCCTCGTCAACGCGCGGTTCTCCCGCACCGACCCCGCCTGGATCGCGCCGCTGGTCGCCCACGACGTCACGCTCCTGCGGCTGGACCCGGCCCTGGCCTCCTCCGCCCTCGCCGCCCGCCAGGTCGAGGCCGCGGTCTGCGAGCGGATCTTCATCGACCGCCGCGCCCCCAACGGCTGCGGAGATGCCCAGGAGCTGCTCAGCTTGGACGATCCCCTCGCGGCGCTGCGCGAGGCCGGCTTCCGCTGAAGGGCACTTCGGGTCCGGGGGCGTGGGGGGCGTTGATCGACGCGGTCGCCGGAGCGCAGGATCCCCTTGCGCGGGGTCCCCGCAGATGGGCACACCTCGGGTGAGCGGGACCAGCCCAGCGCTGCGCCGCCGGTCGATGCGCGGCCTTTCGAGCGATAGGACGTCGGGCGGGACCGCTCGCGGGAACTCTGCGTCGTCGAGCCGCGCCTCCTCCCACAATTCGTGAAGGAAGCGCAGGAGGGCGTCTGGTGGAAGATCGAGTGGCTCTTCGCACAGGATCTCCCATCCCCACGAATCGAATCGAATGAATATGAGGTCGGTGTGCCACGGCGTGCCGGGCCCGCGGTCAGACCTTCCAGATGGCTGGGTCGCAGCTGCAGGTGGCGACCGAGAGGAATCGTCTTGACCAGATGCGAGGGCGAGCCCTGTGCTTCGAGATCCTCGAGGACACTCTGCGGCTGGCGCTGCGGATGTGGGCCGGTGACGACGCCGTGTTCGAGGGGGCCCACCACTGGCTGGAGTGTCCGCTCAACAGCCCGAACTCCCTGCACCGGCCGCATCCGCCGATCCTGATCGGCGGCACCGGCGAACGCAGGACGCTGCGGCTGGTGGCACGGTACGCCGACGCGTGCAACGTGTTCGACATCCCGACGGGGGCGCGACCATCACCCGCAAGCTCGGCGTCCTCGCCCGGCACTGCGAGCAGGTCGGCCGGTCCCACGACGACATCGAGAAGACCGTCAGCGCCCGGCTCGCCCAGGGCGAGTCAGCGGAGGCGTTCACCGAGCGGTGCGCCGCACTCGCCGCGCTCGGCATCGACCACGTCGTCGTCATCGCCACCGGCCCCTGGACCGACGCCGCCGTCGCGTGCCTGGCAGCGGCCGTCCCAGCCGTGCAGACGATCCCACCCCGTTCGAGATGACCGGCCGTTTGAGGCTGCCGCCTGGCGTGAGGCGCTCGCGTGTGGCGTTACACCGACAGGACAAGGCCTCGGAGGGTGGGCGAAGAAGGGCCAAGACGGCCGCCACGAAGATGCAAAGTTGCTGGTAAGAGGATCGCGTGCGGTGAGTCTTCGCGATTTCTTCGCCCGTGCTGACCAGCGGGGCTGCGCCCCCCCGGCCCGACGAGCGATGGGCGGGAGGGGCGGCAGCGCGCGGAGTTGACTGCGGTTTGTGCTGGATCCGCGCAGCATGCTGCGCGGA
>JBOGEA010000591.1:0-2095 GCA_050743205.1 Egibacteraceae bacterium
GGGTGAGGGCGGTCGCGCGGCGACCGCCGGAGGGTGGGGATATGAGGGTGAGGGCGGTCGCGCGGCGACCGCCGGAGGGTGGGGATATGAGGGTGAGGGCGGTCGCGCGGCGACCGCCGGAGGGCGGGGATATGAGGGTGAGGGCGGGGATAGGAGGGTCGGGTGCGTGTCCTCGTGCTGGGCGGCGGCGGCCGTGAGCATGCGCTGTGCTGGGCGCTGGCGCGGTCCGAGTCGGTCGACGAGGTGCTGTGCGCGCCCGGGAACGCAGGTGCCGCGTCCGTCGCCACGCTGCTTGAGGCGGACCCCACCGACGTCGCGCTGATCCGTGAGCTGGCGGTCCGCGAGGCCGTCGACCTGGTGGTGGTCGGGCCTGAGGCGCCGCTGGTCGCCGGCGTCGCTGACACGCTGGCGGTGGCGGGCGTGCCCGTGTTCGGGCCGACGAGATCCGCCGCCGCGATTGAGAGTTCGAAGACCTTCGCCAAGGAGACCATGACCGCCGCGGGCGTGCCCACGGCCGCCTACTGGAGCGGCAGCGATCCCGCGGCGGCGCGTGCGGCGCTGCGCGGGTTCGCGCCGCCATATGTCGTGAAGGCGGATGGGCTGGCCGCCGGCAAGGGCGTGCGCGTCTGCGCGGACGTGGCCGAGGCCTGGGCAGCCATCGACGACATGCTGGTCGGCGGGCGGTTCGGCGCGGCGGGCGAGAGCGTCGTGATCGAGGAGTTCCTCGACGGCCCCGAGCTGTCCGTGTTCGCCGTCTGCGGTGGCGGGGCGCACGTGATCATCGGCGCCGCGCGGGACTACAAACGCGCGCTGGACGGCGACGCCGGGCCGAATACTGGCGGGATGGGGTCGTTCACGCCGGTCCCGGCGTTCACCGATCAGCTGCGCAAGCAGGTCGACGAGACGGTCCTGGCGCCTGTGCTGGCCGAGCTGAGGAGTCGCGGGCTGCCCTACCGGGGAGTGCTGTACGCCGGGCTCGTGCTCACCGCGCAGGGCCCGAAGGTGCTGGAGTTCAACGCCCGCTTCGGCGACCCCGAGGCCCAGGCGCTGCTGCCGTGCCTGCCCGGCGACCTCGGCGCGCTGCTGGCCGCCGCCGCTGGCGACGACGCCGCGTTTGTGGAGCATTCGCGACGCATACGTCGCGAATGCTCCACAAACCTCGCCTGCGTGGCCGTGGTGCTCGCGTCCGGCGGTTATCCCGGGGCCTACGAGACCGGCCGGCGCATCACCGGCCTCGACGAGGCCGCCGCCGTGCCAGGCGCGCTCGTCTTCCACGCCGGCATCCGCCGCGAAGGCCGCCATCTCGTCACCGCCGGTGGCCGTGTCCTCGCCGTCTCAGGCCTGGGCCCCACGGTCGCCGATGCCCGCGCCGCCGCCTACGCCGCCGCCGACCGCATCCACTTCGAGGGCCTGCACCGCCGCGGTGACATCGCCGCGGGCGTCACGTGAATGTCACGCCGCGCCCGATGACGCTGGATGACGTCGAGGCGCTCGACGCGGTGACGGAGGCGGCGTTCGCCGACCTGAGAGCGTGTTTGAGAATTGTCGTAAGGGGTCGCGCCTCGTCGGGTTCCGCTCTTCCTTCAGGGTGGGTGGGGGAGGTTGGTGCGGTCGGTCGCTGCACCCGACGAGGCGCGACCCCTGTGACCGCTAAACGTCGTATGTTTATTAAGGGTGCGGCTCTTCTGGAGTGACTTCAACGCTGCGTGGGGATGAGGTTGTCAGCGTCGCGTTGGGCGTGTGACCGGACTGTTTCCAAGCGGGCAGGGGCTGCCTTGGTGGGGGTGACGTCGATTCGCGTGCGGGAGTCCAGTGGCGTTCCCGTCCTTCGGGCGTGGTTTTGCAGTCCCCTAACTTCAATGCCGGCCAACTTTGGGGTCTTGGTAGGCGCCGAGTGCGGTTACGGGGGCATACGCCTGTAACCGCAGGTTCATGCCGCTGGCTGGCCGGCCAGAGCGGTGTTGGTGAGTTTTCTGGACGTTTAGAGCGCCGGGATAAACCGGCATGGAGAAGGAGATGAGAGAGCTCTACACCGAAGGAGTAGCGACCCACGGTGACCCCGAGTCATGCGTCGTCGTTCGCGAGGGCGGAGGCG
>JBOGEA010000592.1:0-2090 GCA_050743205.1 Egibacteraceae bacterium
CAGTCGTACATGGGCGACTGCGGGCCGATATTGGCGACCGTCCCCGACTGGTGCACGTCGAAGTGGGCCGGGGCGTTGTGCACCGCGTAGCGAAGAGTGCCACCGCGCCTGGCCGCCGGGTCAGGGCGGATGGGAGACGGTGTCTCCTGGGCCTCGGCCCGGCCGCGGAACACCGCAGGACCGACGGCGACGGCGCCGGTCACGCCGGCGGCGCGAAGGAAGGTGCGGCGGCTCACGGTGCCCGGCCGAGGGCCGGACTTGGAGTGTTCTGTCATGGTCGTGCCTCCTGTGGGTTCGGCCCGCGCACCGATGCGCGGGGTGACGGAACCATACACGAGCCCCCGTGGACACACAAGCCGCAACCCGCCATCGGTAGGGCCCGTCGCTACTGCCCCGAGGCCGCTAGCGCGAATTATTCACGAACGCGTTTCTGCCGTCGTGCGCGCCCCCTCACCCTGACCCTCTCCCCCTTCGGGGGCGAGGGGATCGAAATGGCTCCCTCTCCCTCGGAGAGGGAGAGACTTCCTATGGGGTGTCAAGAGTTTTTTTCATGATCAGGCGGCCTGACGCATACGTTGCCGGGCGATGGTCGCGAGATGCCGCTGTTCGTCGTAGGGGATCTGTCGGCTCCACATGACGAAGATGATCTTCAGCCACTTGGCCCCGAGGGCGCGGAGGGCATGGTGATGCTGATGGCCGCGTTTCCGGCAGGCGGTGTAGTACGCGTGCGCCCAGTCGCTGCGTTGCAGGGACAGGAACGCCAATTGATGCACGGCCGCGCGGAGCTGGGTGTTGCAGGCGAAGCGAAACCCGACGGCCTTGTGCTGGCCGCTTTCCGTGGTGACGGGGACGCTTCCGGCCTGGGCCTGCAGGTGCTGCCAGGACTGCCAGCGGCCGGGGGCGTCGCCCAATTCGGCCCAGAGCGTGGGCAGGGTGGTGCCACTGCGGCCGGCCGGCAGGGTGCGCGCCCATTCAGCCGCCGGCAAGGTGGCGAAAAAACGATCGACCTCGGCCCGATACTCCTCGACGGCAGTGAGGGTCGTGGTGAGCTGGCGGAGCAGGGCCCCGACCAGCCGGGCCTTGGCCCGCACGACGCCGGGCGGGATGGGCAGGGGCGGCTGCTGGAGTATCTCCCACAGCGCGGTCGTGCGCGCTGCGCTCAGGCGGTGCGCGCGGGCCCACCGCCGCCAGTGGGCGGCGGGCCGGGTGCGCGCCAGGTCCGGCGTGGGCCACATCTGCAGGAACTCGCGGGCCGCCACGCTGGCCAGATCATCGAACAGCTCCAGGGCCAGCGGGTAGTACTCCTTGAGCGCGGCCGTCAGCTGGTTCAGCAGGCGCGTCTGCTGGCGCACCAGCCGCTGGTAATCTCGGGTCAGGAGCTTGAGCTCCTGCGTGGCCTCGGAGTTGGGCTCGAGGGGGTGCAGGTGGGCGTGATCGGTCCGCACGAAGGTGGCGATCACGCGGGCATCGAACCGATCGCTCTTGGCCCCGCTGGTGCGGAAGCGGTCGCGCGCCTGATGGATCGCGCGGGGGTTGATCGGATAGACGACCACTCCGTGATCCAGCAGGAACTCCACCACGCGGCCCTCCGGCTTCTCGATGCCGGCCCACAACTCGATCCCCTCGGCCCGGCGCTCATGCAGCCACCGGCCCCAGGTGGCCCAGCCCTCGGCCGTCTGCTTGACGGCGTGGGCGGTGACCTTCGTGCCCTGCTCGTCCTCCACCCAGACCGCGTGCTCGCGGTCCGCCCAATCAACTCCGATGTAGCACCGCATCATGTCCGATCGCTCCTTCCCTCTGAAGGTGCACTGCGCATGAACGGACGGTTCCCCTTATATCGGTCCTCAGCGGGACCACTTCCTATCGAACCTCAGTCCGTTCGTCTCGCGAGCGGGACAGTCTCTCCCAGATCCTCCACGGGATCGGCAGGGTGGGGTCCTCGTCCCACGAGCGCCGTGAACTCTACTGCTGGTGCTCCATGCTACGGCTCAATCATATAAGGGCAGGGTGAGGGGGCGTACGACGGCAAAGGCACGTTCATGAACAGTCCGAGCTAGCGGGCGGGGCCGGTTCCTGTTCCGCGGAGGCGA
>JBOGEA010000593.1:0-2085 GCA_050743205.1 Egibacteraceae bacterium
CCGCCCGCCATGACACGGACTTCCGCTCGGGACATGAGGTTGGTGGCGTTGGGGTTCACGCCGATTGGGTGCTGGAGCCCGATGGCGTCCCCCGTCCTCGTGACGTGGTTCGATGTGGCGCGGAACCCTTGGCAGTGCTCTTCTGTTCGGGCGGCGGCAGTGGGTGGGAGGACGCTGCGACGTCACTTCAGGAGAGCCGCACCCTTTTGCAACAGGCTCCATTCGACGGATTTTCGGCAGATGACACAGGGGCATCTCTGTCCACGCAGGCCCCGCAGCACGCGGACACGCGCAGCTCACCCACAACCGTGCCGCCCACGCTCAATATTAACCAAGTAAACCCTTGCAAAACACATACTAGTATGCCATACTTAGAATATGAGTTCTGTGACGGGGGTTGAGGGTCCGGTCCTGGAGGGACTGGACGACCAGGCGCTGCTCGGCCTGGCCAAACAGACCCTCATCGCCGTCGGCAAGCAGCCGCTGGGCGCAGCGTTTGGCGACGCCGAGCTGGCCGAGTCGGTCGGGCGGCTGCATGAGCTGGAGACCATCGTGGCCGCCGAGAAGCTGCGGCGGATCGCCGAGGTCGATGTCCGCCAGGCGTGGCGGGGTGAGGGCGCCCGGTCCATGGCGGACCTGTTGGCGCGGCGGCTGCGGTTGACGCGGGGTGAGGCCCGCGCGCAGACCGACACCGCCATCGGGCTGGCGTCGCTGCCTGAGGCGGCGGCGGCGCTGCGCAACGGCCAGATCGGGTTGGGGCAGGCGCAGGTGGCCACACAGCTTCGCCCCGACGCGCGGGAGGATCTGGACCGGCTGGTGGCCAGTGACGGCGGTGAGCTGGACCGCCGGCAGTTGCGCCAGCGGGTGGACGCGTGGACGCACACGGTGGATCCGGAGGCGTTGGCGGGGCGGGAGCGGCGGGCGTGGGTCAACCGGCGGCTGTCGGTCACCAGCGACACTGCGGACGGGTCGGTGCGGGGGCAGTTTCAGCTGGACCCGGTGGGCGGGGCGACGCTGACCGCCGCGTTGGACCCGCTGGCGCGCAGGACGGGCGCAGACGACGACCGGACCTATTCGCAGCGGATGGCTGACGCGCTGGTCGAGCTGGCGCGCCGCTCGCTGGACGCGGGCGAGCTGCCCCAGGTGGCGGTGCAGCGGTCGCAGGTGATCCTGATCGCCACCGTTGAGGAGCTGAAAGGCGAGGCGGGCGCGTCGGCGACGCGGTTGGACGGTGTGGGTCCGGTCAGCTCGGCGACGGCGCGGATGGTCTGCTGTGACGGCGAGGTCACCCCGGTGTTCATGACCCGCAACGGGGCGGGGCTCGATGTGGGCCGCACGACCCGCACCCCGACGCGCAAGCAGCGGTTGGCGGTGATCGCTCGCGACCGGGCCTGTATCGGCTGTGGGGCGCCCGCCGCCCGCTGCCAGGTCCACCACGTCCGGTTCTGGCTGAACGGCGGGCCGACCGATGAGTCAAATATATGTATTCTGTGCTGGTCATGCCATGACAAGGTCCACCAGCACGATTGGCTGATCATTCGTGGCCCGGACGGCAGGTACACGATGGCCCCGCCCGACCCGTAGACCCGCCCGGCGGCGACCAACCCGGCTGACCGATGTGCCGTACACAACCAGACTGCTGAGAGGCGCCCTGCGTGACCGTAGCCGAGGGGACCGGCAGGGCAGTAATCGTTTGGAGCCTGGCCGACGCTGCAGCTATGGCCGCCGCGAGCCGATGGCCTGGCCGTGGCTGCACCGCGCGTACGAGAGCCCTCCGTTGTGGGCGCACCGCTCGATGTCCAGTCCCGGACATCAGGGGTGCGTCCACTACGGGCCCGGCTTCCCTGGCCCGCGTGCCGCCGGATACCCAAACGGGGTTGACTGTCTTGTTCGTGGAGCGTGACAAGTGTCTGCGACCTGTATGGCGCCGGACCTGTTCTGAACGTGAGCTTGCAGCTGTTTCCGGTCCTGGGGTCGGATTCGACCGGACTCCCGTCGCGGCTCCAGGCAGTGGGGCGAGGGCCGGACATGAGGAGGCCTGCGGGCATGGGCGGGGAGGCGGGTGGGCAGCAGGGCGCGGGGGGG
>JBOGEA010000594.1:0-2082 GCA_050743205.1 Egibacteraceae bacterium
ACATATATGTCGCGGATGCTCCACACAGGAAGCGATCACGGGACCGTGGGGCTGCTCACCCTTATGGGCGGGCTCGTGGTCAGCGCGCTGGCGCTGGCGGTCGTGCTCAGCGCCGCCGCTGTCGGGGTGGCGGGGGCGCGGGTGAGGACAGCGGCGGACGCCGCGGCGCTCGCTGCGATGGGCGCTTCGCCGCTGGTTGGCGGGGACGGCGCGCCTGAACGAGAGGCCGCGCGGGCTGCGGCCGCGAACGGCGCGAGCGTCGTCGGAGTCGATACCAGCGGATGGCCGCTGCGGGTCATGGTCGAGGTGCAGATCGAGCCGCCGCCCCTGCTCAGGGGGAGGGCCCTCGCCCCGCTTCGGGCGAGGGCCACGGCGGCGGTGCGCCCGGTCCAGGCGTCAGTGGGGCATATGCTGCCGAGCCTGGGCGTGCGCAAGCCGAGCTGGTCAGGCGCTTGAAAGGGCGCGGCCTGTTGCGCGGGGTCATGTCTGACGGGTCGGGTTGCGCACGTTGCGAGTCACGCCGGCCCCGCCACCCACCCAGAGGAACCGGCCTGGCGGCCGGACTCACCCGAAATGCGGCCAACTGCGCGCGCCACCGCCCCACCCGTCCACGGCTCGTCGGGCTGGGGCGCAGTCCCGTTGTCCAAGTGGGAAGTTCCCGGACCGAGAGGGTGCACTGCACCGCGCGTCGCAAGGAGCGCTGAGCGTTGTGTAATGGTTTCAGCCTGACAACCTGCCATCCGCAGAGGCCGGCGCGCCAGCGGCTGGTCTTGCGCGCAGAGCTGACCGCGACGGTGACCGGCCCCATCGTGACCGCGTCTCACCAGGCCGCCGTGTGGCGCCATGACGCCGCCAGAGCCCCAGCCGCGAAGCGTATGGAGTGCAGTGTGACGGGTACCGGTAAGATTCCAGATCATCCCGTGGTTTCGGCAAGGCTGATCGTGGGCAGAACAGTACAACTGCCCGGGACGCGCGGCCCTTCGGCGCTGTCGGAACCCGAGCCTGCAGGGGAGCTGCCAGTGGACCTGACGTTGGAGCATCGTGAGTCCGGAGACCGCACCGTCCTTGACGTCGGCGGTGAGATCGACGTGTACACCGCACCCAAGCTGCGCGAGCGCCTGGTTGAGCTGGTGAGCGAGGGTCGGTACAAGATCATCGTTGACATGACCAAGGTTGAGTTTCTGGACTCGACGGGCTTGGGAGTGCTCGTCGGGGGCCTGAAGCGGGTCCGTTCGCATGACGGCCAGCTCGCGCTCGTGTGCAACCAGGAGCGCATCTACAAAATCTTCCGCATCACTGGGCTCACCAAGGTGTTCCCCATGTACGACTCGATCGATGAGGCGCTCCAGGACGTCGAATGATGACCGCTGAGGTCGAACTTCAGCTGCCGGCCGACACGCAGTACGTCGGCTTGGCCCGGTTAGTCGTGACCGTCGCCGCGCGCAACGCCGGCATGGCCGAGGAACGGGTCGAGGATCTGAAGATCGCCGTCAGCGAAGCGACGACCAACGCCATCAACGCCCATCACCGGTACGAGCGCAACAGCCCGGTCGTGCTCCAGTTCGGCCCGTCCGGTGACGGCTGGTTCGAGGTGACCGTCGTGGACGCGGGCCCCGGATTTGATCCCATGTCGCCGTTGCAGGAGCGTGACTGGACGCTGGAGGGCGGCTACGGCGTCATGCTGATCGAAGGGCTGGCTGACGAGGTCAGCTTCATCCGCGATGAGGGCATGCGGGTTCACATGAACTTCAAGGTCTCCCTCGGCGTAGACGGCAACAACAACTCGTAGCTGGGAGGGTGCTGAATTAGGCCAAGACGGTCGCCCTGAGGTACGAAGTTGCTGGTCAGGGGATCGCACGGCCGTCTTCGCGGTTTCTTGGCCCACTCTCATATCAGGCGCCTGAGCGGGCCTCCGAACAGTGACTTTGGGACATATGCGTCTCACGGCCCCTGTGGAACTGCTGGTGTTAGATGCCTTGGAGGGGCGAGACCTGTTGCGCGTGAGTCAAGTCTGGCGGGTCGGGTTGCACGCGTCGCGGTCACGTCGGGGAGGTTGTGTGCTGGATCGCGGCGGTATACCGC
>JBOGEA010000595.1:0-2072 GCA_050743205.1 Egibacteraceae bacterium
CACGTCGCGGACATACACGAGGCGCTCGACGTCGTGGCCGCGGACGTCGATGCTGGCCCGCTTCCAGTCCCGGAGCCGGGCCTGGGCGGCGAGCTCGGGCGGGGTTGGCAACCGGTCGCCCTTGGTGCGGGGACGGCCTCGTCGGCCGGTGGGCGGGGGTGCGGGCTCGTAGAGGGCGGCGTCGCGGCGCATCCGGGAGGTGAGATGCGTTCGGGGTAGCCCGGCACCGGCCAGGGAGGCGTAGGCGCCATCGGCGCAGAGGTGGAAGGACCGCTCCGGCAGCCAGTCGGCCAGCTCGCGGATCATGTCGGCGGCGTGGGCGACGGTGGTGGTGGCATCGGCCTTGCGGTGCAGCCGGACGTTGACGGGCAGGGCGATCGGGCACCCTCCCCACGGCGGGACCACCCGCAAGGTGACGACGACCAGGTTCAGCCCCGTGGCGTGCACGACGCGCCGGGCCGTGGAGCGCACAGCGTCGCGGAACACGCCAGCTCCGTCGACGCGCCGGCCGGTCTTGTGGAACAGCGTGTCGTCGCAGTCCAAAGCGACCACCACCCCTGCGGGGGCGAAGCGGGCGATGGCGTGGACGGCCAGCACCCGCCACAGCCGGGACATGGCCCACGCCCCGTCACGCACGAACCGGTGATACGCGTCGTGGGCGCGCCTGCCGTCAGGGTCGGCCACCGAGATGATGGCGGTGATCGTGCGCCGGCCGGGAGCGAGCACCCAGCCGCCCATCAGGTCTTTGAAGATGGCGAAGCTCGGCGCGCTGAACACCGAGCGGGTCAGCTCCACCAGCGCCGCGAAGCCGTCCCGTTTCGCTGCGACCTCGACGCTCGCCGCCATGTGTCCCCTCTCCCCGGTCGTCTTCTGCCGTCGGTATGCATACCGACGGCAGCCGGGGATAGGGTGGATGCCGATGGCCGAGACGACGACACTGCGGCTCTCCGCTGCCCAGCGCCGCCGCCAACAGCGCGTCATTGCGGCGCTGGCGGCAGTGGACCTGGCGCTGCCGGGCTCGATACAGGTCCGCCGCACCCGCTGTGGGAACCCCCGTTGCGCCTGTCACGGGGAACCGGCGCGGCTCCACGGCCCCTACATCGTGTGGACCCGCAAGGTGGCCCAGCGCACCGTGACCAAGGTCCTCACCGAGGAACAGTTCGCCGCCCTCCAGCCGATGCTCGACAACAGCAGGCGCCTGCGAAGCTCCGTGGCAGAACTCCAGGAGCTCACCCTCGAGATCGTCGAGGCCGAACTGATCCAGGCGAGGAGCTGAACAACTGGACCCACGAAACGCCGCGTCAGCGACTCAACGTGGCGCCGCTCCATTGAAGCGACGCTCAGCTCTGGCAGGACCCCTCTGCTCCTGGGAACCAGGACCCGATCATGTCAGCATGGTCCTCAGGAAGTGCGAAAGTTCACACTTTCAAAGTGAACACCATCGTCTCCTAACGTCGGAACGACGAGCACCCACTCTCATCTCAGTACATCGCGTTGATGTGATCGTTCACCTCGTGTGTGGAGTAGAACAGCGGCTTCGGAGAAAACGTGATCATGCAACTCCCCGACAGCATCAAATACTGCCTTCATTAGGGTCCGCAGCGAAACTACTCGCGCGGCCCCTGCGCGTTCGGCCCTGTCTCGGAACCCTTTCCGGCCTTCGGCCGCCCAAGTAGTTCCGCAACCGGACCCTTATGTCGAAATTGTAGCATTGAGATCAAGGCGAAGAACCCACCGTCATGCAGCTCGACGCGGCTGCCGATTGTTTCCCGACACACTGGATGGAGATGACGGCGACACGATACATGAACGCGGGATGGGGTACGCGTCTTCATCGGCGGCGTCGCTGGTCTGGGTCCGGCGCGTCGAAGAAGCTACCGGCAGTTTCAGCCTGAGCCGCGCCAGGCGGGTCGGGGCCGCAGGGCGAGGATCGCGCCGCCGGTGATCACAACTGCGCGCTGCCAGGGCGCCGGTAGCGGACCCAACCAGCCCACCGTATCGGCGAGCGCCCGCGCGACGGCGTCGAGCATGTCGCCGAGAGGACTGCCCGTCGGCGCCAGCGGGGCGGCTTG
>JBOGEA010000596.1:0-2071 GCA_050743205.1 Egibacteraceae bacterium
GGTGGCGGGGGTGGCGGCGGCGTTTCGGACGGCGGACTCCGGCGTGGGGCCCGTGGCCCTCGACGACGGCCGGATCGCGGCGCGGTTGCGCGCTGACGGGGTGTGGGACGGGCCGCGGGCGGGCGTCACGGCGCCGCCCGTCCCGGACTCGCGTGACCCTGGGGCGATGGCCCGGTGGTGGGAGGGGCTCACCCCTGCGCAGCGCACGGCCTGGGTGGCCGGCGACCCTGAGCTGATCGGCGGGCTGGCCGGCGTGCCGGCGCGGTGGCGCGATCAGGCCAACCGCCTCGCGCTGGGCCAGACGATCGAACGGCTGGCGGCGGAGCGGCAGGTCTTAGCGGCGCGCATCGTCGAGCTGCGCGGGCTGGCCGCGCACGATCTGGCGATGGTGGGGGTGGCCGCGGAGTTCGCGGCCGTCCAGCGTCGGCTCGACGGCGCCGTCAACCTGCGCCGGCAGCTGGAGGCCGTCGTGCGGGAGCCTCGAAACCGTTTGGAAGTCCGCGACGTGTACCTGCTGGGCTTCGACGCCGACTTCGCCGGCGGCGACGGTCTGGCGGTGGTGGCGCTCGGCGATCCGAGCACCGCCGAGCACATCGGCGTGGTCGTCCCAGGCACTGACAACACTCTCGGCAACGTGGAAGGCCCGCTGAGCAACGCCGCCAAGCTGCGGGCGACTGTGGACCAAGACATCGGGCATGACATGGCCCTGCGCACCGCCACTGTGGTGTGGCTCGGCTACGACACACCCCAAAGGGGACTCGTGGGAGGCCGCGTGCCCGTCGACTCCACCGGCAAGAGCGAGGCTGAGGTGGGCGCTCCGGCGCTGCGCGGGTTCGTCGACGAGCTGCGCGCCACCCACGACGGCCCCTCGCGCCCGCACATCTCCGTGTTCGGTCACAGTTACGGCAGCACGGTCACCGGCATGGCCGCCGCGCAAGGCATGGCCGCCGACGACGTGGTGCTGTTCGCCAGCCCGGGCGCGGGCGCCGACCACGCCAGCGACCTCAACGTTCCACCCGGACAGGTTTGGGCGGCTCGGACGGACGACGATCCGATCCGGTACGGGAAGGGCTTTGCGGCGCTCGACAAAGACCCAATGGATACAGGCTTCGGCGCCAGGCGCGTCCCGCTCGACCCGCCTCCCAAACAGAGCGGGCACTCGGGCTACTACGTATGGGACAGCAGGGGCCTACGGAACTTCGCACAGATCCTGACCGGCCGCGACGGCGAGGTCAGGTGATGCGCTGGCCGGCAGGTCTGCTGGCGGTGGCGCTGGTGCTGCTCGCCGGTTGCGGCCTTATCTTCGACCGAATCTATGACAGAGAGCCATCGATGACCTATGAGGAAGCCAGACAGCAGGCCAGGCAGCTGGCCGAGGATGCGCTTGCGGCTGGCCTGCAGGGCAAGCCGCCGCCGCGGGTGGAGCCCCTGTTCGGGGACGATCCGTCATGCGTTGACGCCTGGGGAGCCCCGGTCACCGGCGAGGTCCAGCCCGGCCTTGAGTACAACTTCCCCCTCGACCATCTTGGTGAGGAGCCCGACACATTCGTCACCGCCGCAGAGCGGCTGTGGCGAGAGCGCGGGTTCGCGGTGACTCGAGACGACAACATCCCAGGGGTCCCGACCGTGTTCGCCGTGGTGGACGCCGGCTTTTACCTCAAGCTGTTCGTCAACCACAACACCGACATGGTGTACGTCGGGGCGACCGGCCCGTGCGTCAAGTCGCCGTCCGCCTCAGGTGAGGCGACCGGACCCCTGGCTGGCTGAGCCGTGTCTGACGGGGTCATGGTCGGTTCGGGGCCAACGGGCTGGCGGCGGCGGTCACGATCGCGCGGGCGGGCCGATCGTGCTGGGGCTGGAGGCCCAGGACAGTGTCGGCGGCAGCGCGCGGGCCGCTCAGCGGCGCTGCCGGCGGCTCGGCGAGAGCGCAGGAAACCGTCGCATGCGACGGATTGCCGCAGACACCACGGGCTCGGGCTCCGTTGGCGCGCGGGAAACCGTCGCATCCGACGGATTGCCGCAGACACCACGGGCTCGGGCTCCGTTGGCGCGCGGGAAACCGTCGCATCCG
>JBOGEA010000597.1:0-2059 GCA_050743205.1 Egibacteraceae bacterium
GCCTCCGCCCTCGCGAACGACGACGCATGACTCGGGGTCACCGTGGGTCGCTACTCCTTCGGTGTAGAGCTCTCTCATCTCCTTCTCCATGCCGGTTTATCCCGGCGCTCTAAACGTCCAGAAAACCTCGCGTAACGAGTTCAGCTCGCCTCCCGGACGAGCCGTGCGACCCGCTGGTGGGAGATGCCGAGCAGATCGGCGGCGTCGCGCATGCTCAGGCCCGGTCAACCGCCGGGCGATCGCGCGCAGGTCGGTGACGACCTCACGCTCAGGCCGAGTTCGCCGGTCAACCCGCCGTTCGGTGCCGCGCACGCACCTGGGCGGCCTGTGGGGCAGCGTCGCCGGGCGACGGTGAACTGGGAAGCACGATGAGGAATTTCTCGCCGCCCGTTGGCCGGCGCCTTTGCCCGCTCCATATGACCCCGTCACGACGAACCGCTAAGGAAAGAAGGATTGTCCGTGAGTCTACAAACACCGCCCATAACGCATCGTGGCTGGTCATTGGCTGCGGTCCATTTCGCACAGGCTGCCGCGTCCGTCATCCTCGGGCTTGCCGCGGCCCTTGTGCTGGCACTCGCGGATGCGCCGGCGCCGGTGGCCGTGGGCCCCGCGATGGCTGGGGGGCTTGCCGCCATTGCCTGCGCTGGGAGGGGGATCCGACACCTGCTTGTCGGCTCCGACCCGGAAGACGAGGAGTGATGGCCAGCCGGCCACGAGCCGCCTTGTCGAGGGTATAGGTAGCAGGGATGACGACGGGCGTCCATGACAGCAACGTCGCCGGCAACCGGGCGGAGGTGACCCGTTCGCCCCAAATCGTGAGGCACACGGCCTGGGCGAGAAACGGGGATGCCGCGCTGCTGCGGGCGCTGCAAGCCGAAGGATTCGCGGGGCCGGCCTGGGAGCGTTTCAGCGATGAGGCTGGCGCATATGGCTTTCAGGTCCTGCAGGGCTGGATCTACACCGGTCAGATCAGCGTGGAGCTGGCACGCAGAAAGGTGCGCGGAATCGGCGAGTTGGAAGTGCGGAGACTGCGCTGGGACCGCGACACCGCCGAGGAGCTCGCCGTGGAGACCGCGGCCTTGGGGCTGGTCAAGTTCCGCGACAGGGTCTTGGTGATCGGGGGCTGGGACCCGCATCGTGGCGCAAGTCTGAAGACGTTCTACGTGGGCCAATGCGTCTTCTGTTTTCCGGAGGTCTATCAGAGCTGGTACGCCGCCGAGGATCGCTGGCTCACCCAAGCGGAGTTGGCGCGTGCCGACGCCGCGCTGCAGCCCGCCCGCCTCTGCGACGATCCGATGGTCGTGCTGCTCAACGGCGAGTCCCGTCGAGAACTCTTCGATGCGGTGCCTGATCGTGTGAACCGATCGATCATCGCCTTGCGCCTGGAGGGCTACACCCACGCGGAGATCGGCGAGATGCTCGGCTTGAGCGAGGCTGCCGTGGGCCAGCGGTGGCGGCGGCATAGTGTTCGCCTTGCAGAAGTCGTCCAGGGACTGCGAGAGCGGGGTCGCCATGATTGAGTCCGTGCGACGGCGCTCAACCGAAGATCACGACGAGACCGACATCGATCAATTGATCGAGCGCTCCTCCTTCGGCGGCGCCGCGGCGCGCCAGCTGCAATCCCGCACCTCACCCGAGGTCCGAGCCTCGATACGGGCCCGCGTCGAGGAGCAGCGCACCACGACTGAGCGCGTCGAGGAATCGCCCGTCGATGCCCACGACGACGTGGATGACCTGGTTCGCGCCGCAGCGGAGGGCGACGAGTCAGCCTGGGACCAACTCGTGGAGCGGTTCAACGGGCTGGTCTGGGCGGTCGCTCGCGGCCATAGGCTGAGCGACGCGGACGCCGCCGACGTCGCGCAGGCCACGTGGCTGCGCCTCGTTGAGCACATCGACCGCGTCCGCGACCCTGAGAGACTCGGTGACTGGCTGGCCACGACCGCGCGCCGGGAGTGCCTGCGGCTGCTCCGCCGCGCCGGACGGGTACAGCCGACGCGGCGGCTGCCCGACCTGCCGATCCCCGAAGAGGCCGGCACCGGCCCCGAATTCGTCGCGCTCG
>JBOGEA010000598.1:0-2058 GCA_050743205.1 Egibacteraceae bacterium
AGCATGCGCGCCATGAGGCTCGGCTGCGTCGATGAGCTGGTCGCGGCTGTCGGGTCGTCGTCGGCGTAGGCGATCGGCAGGGCGGCGTCGCGGTACACGCCGTCCAGCCATGCCTGTCGTTGCGCGGGCTCGGCAGCGGCCAGAAGCACACGCCCGGAGGCGGTGCGCTGGTAGTAGCGCGGGACGAACAGGTGTCGAGGGACACGCTCGAACGCCGCTCGCCACTGCGGCGAGCGGACAGCGCCCTGGTGTACCAGCTCGTCGACGAGCCGACGCAGCAGCCCATCGACCTGCTCTTCCGGCGCTGGCTCAGCCGGCACGGGCGCTGCCTTCCGCCAGGGTATCGGCGATGGCGGAGCTGATCGGCAGCTGGGTGGCCTGCTCCAGCCAGGCCCACTGGCCGTTGGGGTTGACCTCCAAGAACACCCAGTCCCCGCTTGGCGTCACGATGAAGTCAAACGCGCCGAACCGCAGCCCCAGACAGTCGAGCAGGGCCGCCATAGCCATGCGGACGCCCTCGGGGACCGTGGTGACCCGGTACTCGTGGCTGCGGTAGTCGGCACGCCAGTCCACGGCGCCTCGGAATGAATGCTGCGCATGGATCTCGACGGCGAACAGGACATCGCCAACGGCCGTCACCCTGACGTCGCAGCGCTTGGGGACCCACTCCTGAAACAGGTGTGCCGTCCGGGCGATGCTCGCATGCCCGTAGTCCTCGGGGGGGACGATGCTCGTATACAGCGCGATCGGCCGGCCCTGCTCACCCCCCGGCCCAGCGGACAGCGGCTTGTACACCACCCCGTTCGGGCAGCCCGCCGCGAACTCCTGAGCGTTCTGCGGATCGTTGGTGATCAGTGTCCGAGGCACCGACAGCCCACACCTGGCCGCCGTGGCCAGCTGCAACGGTTTGTACTCGGCCTCAGATGTCCGATGAGGATGGTTCAGCCATACACACGGCAGTGACGCGAGCACGCCCCCGAAGCCGAGCCGGGCCTCCGCACCTGCGAACTTGCGTTCCGTGCTCGACATCCCCTCCGCGAACGCAAATCTGCTCGGGCGGCGGTAGTAGACCGCGCCGATCATCTCCAGCGCGAGCGTACGGCGGGCGGTTCTCAACTGGCCCGTCCAGCCCATATCCAGAGTCGACGACAATGCCAGTCGCTCTGGAAAGTCCGCCGCGTCGCAGCGGAACACGCACACGCCCCGAGCCGTCAGCTTTTCGACCACCAAGTCCGCGGTTGGGTCGAACTGATGAGTCAGGACCAAAACCGTCATCCGTTAAACCACTGGTCTCCCGCCCGAGTCGGTATGCCCCTCAGTCGTACACCTCGTCGGGGTCCGTATCGGGGAAGATCTGGTCATCCTCCCGGGTGTCGTAGGGGTTCTGCGTGGCCTCCTTCGTCCCCGCGTGGACAAACAGCTTCCCGCCCAGCCGTGACATCTGCACGTCGGGATCGTACGTCACCCTCGACAGATCGATGACCTTGATGGTGCCCCGCTCGACGGGGATCACGTAACGGAGTCCGAAGGGACGGGTCTGCGGACCACTGGGTGCCTCGCCGCCGAGGTCGCACCTGCGCATCCCACGCCCAAGCGGGAAGCGCTCTCCCACCCGCCCCAGGGCGCCATCGGCCTCGTTTCCCAGGAGATCATCGACGGCTGAAGAGGCGGTGCGCATAGTACATCTCTCCTGTACGAAGCATGCGGAATGCCAACAGGGTCACGCACCACACGAGCCACGTCAACCTCTCTCCGGAATGTCCGGCACTGCAAATCCCGCCTCCGGCATGCAGGCCGTGCGGTGGCCCCAGCCGCCGTGAGCCGGTTCCCGGCCACGTCACCGCCGGGAGGGACCGCAGGCTTTTGCGTGAGTGTCTACAGGCGGCCGGTGGCTTTGACGTCGAGGTAGGCGTCGGCGAGGGCGCCGGCGAGTTTGCCGGGGGGCGCGTCGATGACCAGGGCGCCGCGGGCGCGCAGCGCGGCGATGGTGCGGCGACGCTCGTCGAGGGCGGCGACGGCCGCGGCTTTGCGGTAGGCGGCGCTGGGGTCGGAGACAAC
>JBOGEA010000599.1:0-2033 GCA_050743205.1 Egibacteraceae bacterium
GGCCGCGCCGACCTCGGCGGCCAGGCGCGCGCCGGCGCCCTCGGCGAGCTGGTTGGCGTGGACGCGCAGGCCCAGCCCGCGGGCGGCGCCGGCCTCCAGCACCGCGCGGGCCTGATCCTCGTCGAACGCGCCGTCCTCGCAGAACACGTCGCACCACTGGGCCAGCGGCGCGCAGGCGTCGAGCATCGGCCCGCACACCAGGTCGACGTACGCGTCGGCCCGCCCCTCATACTCCGCGGGCACCACGTGCGCGCCCAGGAAGGTCGGCACCACGGCGGGCAGCGTGCCCGCCACCTCCAGCAGCCGCCGCTCGTCGGCGACGGTCAGCCCGTAGCCGGACTTGACCTCCATCGTGGTCGTCCCGCCCGCCAGCGCCTCGGCGGCCAGGCGGCGGGCGTTGGCCCGCAGCCGCTCGCGGGAGGCCGCGCGGGTCGCGGCCACCGTGGCGCGGATCCCCCCGGCCTCGTAGGGCGCCCCGGCCAGGCGGGCGGTGAACTCCCCGGCCCGGTCCCCCGCGAACACCAGGTGGGTGTGCGCATCGACGAACCCCGGCACCACGCAGGCGCCCCCGACGTCCAACCGCCCCGACCCCGCCTGCTCAGGCAGCGCGGACTCCGGCCCCGTCCACGCCACCCGCCCGCCCTCGCACACGATCGCCGCCCCTTCGACCTCACCCCGCTCCGGATCATGGGTGACGAGCAGGCCGATACCAGTGACGACGAGCACGCTCACCCCGGACACCTCATACCGCCAATCGTCTCATACCGGCCGAGGTGTCTGCGGGCAGAGCCCGGACTGACCGGCGGGTTTCCATCGGATCTGACGGAAAAGCCGCACCGCTGCGGCTCTCCTGAAGTGGCGTCGCGGCGTCCTCCCCATCTCACTGCCGTCATACCCGACTGAAGAGCGCCGCCAACGGTTCCGCGCCACATCGAACCACGTCACGAGAACGGGAACGCCATCGAGCTTGCAGCATGCGAATCGGCGTGAGCTCTAATGCCACCGACTTCGTGTTCCTGGGCGGAAGTCGTGTCATGGTGGGTGGCGAAGCGTGTAGATGTGCGCTTGCGTGCATATTCCGGGCTCTTGTCACGTTTCCGTGGGTGGCTGATCGCCGACACGCTTGGCAGCAGCCGCTTCTTGCCGATGCCTCTGTGCATGCGGGCTGTCGCACGATCAGGAGCAAGGTCCACAGGCGCGGTGGGACGCTGGCAGACCCGGCGGACCGAGCGCGGCTCGCGTGGACTCCGCGGGCCCGGCTGCGGCTCGCGTGGACTCCGCGGACCCGACCGCGGCTCGCGCGGACCCGGTGCCGGTGGCCCCGCCTCGGTGAGGCCACCGGCGACATCCGTGCCGCTGCCGGCCGGGTGGTCATTGGCGGTCCGGCGGGTGTAGCCGCCAGCGCCCGTCAGGCTCTCGGGCCAGCCGCCACTTCCGCTCATGCACATTGCCGTGACACACAGAGCACAGCAAGGTCAAATTAGTCAAATCGGTCGGACCGCCCTTCGCCCACGGCACGATGTGATGGGCCTCGCACCAGGCGGGCGGGGCTTGACAGCCGACGCAGCCTTTGTCGCGGACCACCAGGGCGCGCCGCTGGGCGGGGGTGACGGTGCGGGTCGCGCGGCCGGCGTCGAGGATCTGTGAGGGCCCGTTGGTGATGACCCGGCTGATCGCGGCGTCGCAGGCGAGCCGTCTGGCGGTCTCGCCGCTGATCGCGCCGAGCCGGTCCAGGCTTGCCGCCGCCGTCCCTGGCTGGCCCAGCAGGGTGGGCAGGTCCACGATCACGGTCAGATGGGGGCGGACGCCGCCGGCCTCGGGCAGGCCGCCGCCGTTGAGGCTGCGTCGGGCAAGCTCGACCAGCGCGTCCGCGCGCCGCTGCTCGGCGGTGCGCTCGTCGTCCTCGCCGTGGGGGGCGGCCAGCGGCGCGAGCGCGGTCAGGACGGTCTCGGCGCCGACCTTGTCGAGCTTGGCCTCCAGCAGCGCGCCGTCATCGGCGGTGGGGGTGACGTTGAGCCGGCGGGTGGCCCACG
>JBOGEA010000600.1:0-2029 GCA_050743205.1 Egibacteraceae bacterium
TCGCGGCGGTGGCCGGTGAGGGCGGCGCCGATCTCAGCGATGAGCGGATGGACCTGCTCGAGGCCGACGTGCTGGTGTGGACGTTCTTGGAGGCGGGGGAGCTCGAGGACAACGCGATCTACCAGCGCACTCGCCGTCGTCCGCGAGGGCCGTGTGGTGGTCCTCGACGAGCTTGTGGGCGGCGCGCTGGCCTGGGGCACCGTGCTCAGCCTGCCGTTCGCGATCGACGACCTGGTCCCTCAACTCGCGGCGGCCATCGACGGCGTCCCCGCCACGGAGGTGACCGCATGACCGCAATCCTTGATCCCACTGACGGCCTGACCCGTCGTGGGCTGTTGACCGGCGCGGGCGCGCTGGGGATCCTGAGCGTCCTGCCGGCCCGCGCGTGGGTCAGGGAGGCGGCGGGGGAGTTTCCGGTCACCATCCGGCACGCGTAGCGGTGCTGCCCATGACCCTCGGGAGACGCCGCCCCGACGTAGTGCCGTAAGCCGGCGTCGCTCGCAGGGTTTCGCGCCTTTGGGAGCATGGTGCCCTCAGGGCTGCCGGTGACGTCTGCTGGGATGTTGCAGACCGCGCCCAGTGCCAGAATCCGCTGCCGGTGCTGCCCGCGGCTCGGCCTGAGCGGCGGCTGCTGGCCGGCGCCGGCGCCCTCGGGGTGCTGTTGTACACGTTGTTGAACAGGTACAGCCAGCCGGCTACCTTTGAGGCCCTGAACCGACTCGGCGAAGTCCTGCCCACCAGTGAGGCGCGTTCACGCCTCACTGAGATCACCGCCCATTTCCGCCGTGAAGGTGCCCGGGCGGGCATCGTCGTGTTCGGGTCTCGGCGGCGTCCAGAAGCCGCTGTCGTTCCGTACGAGCTCATCGAACTGCTCGACCCGATCGTCGAGGCCATCGTTGTCGCCGCAAGAGCGAGGCAGCGGCTCGCTGATGACGACGGCACGCGCTACACCATCGACGACGTCGCTGAACGGCTCGGCATCGAGCTGTCCGACACGCCAGGATGACCAGCGAACGTCGGGTACTGCTGCTCAAGGCCGCGCGTGAAGACCTTGATCGGCTGGCGGGTGAGAGCCTTCCCCTGGCCAAGCGTGCTCTCGGCGCACTCAAAGGACTTGAAGCGGGGCGGCTTCAAGTCCGTCCTCTGGGCATCTGCGGGAGACCTGTCGGATTGTCGCAAGCTGTACTTCGGACTCGGACCTTCCCTCGACAGCCACCGCATCGTGTGCAAGCGGCGACCCAATGGCGACGTGGAGGTCCTTGAGATTGTCGCGGTTGAGACTCGTGGGCAGTCATATGCCCACCTGCTTGCGGCGCAGCGGCTTGGTCGGCTTCCAGAGAGCCGCCGGTGGTGGCTGAGCCGAGTTGCGGCCCGGCTTGGCCGCAGCGATCCGGCTCATAAAACTGAGCGGGAAGGGCGCTCGCTCGCCGGGTGTGGCCGTGTCGGGCAGGAGGGATTGTGAAACATAAACCCCGTATACGGCGGGTCATGTCCACGGCTCGGCCTCGGCCGGACAGCCCGGCTCAGGCCAGTTCAGCCTGGACGCCGGCACGATCTCAATTGCACCGGGCTGCGTGCACGTGACCGGCCACATGGACCCGAACCGCCCTGCCGCCCCTTGCCAAGCCCAGCACGGTAGGGCGCGCCGCGCTGCTGCCGGTAGCTGGAGCGGGTCACGCTCACGCACCGGCTCACGCCGCGGAGGCGGCTGAGGGGCATCCTCGAGGCCAGCCCGGATCTTCTGCCTTTCTGTGAGCTGGCCGGTGAAAGCCAGCGGGAACACCTCGATCCCGCTGGCGCCGAGCCTGCGACGCCGCATGTCGGCTGGCCCGATGCTCGTGTCCACCATGCCTGCCTCCGCCTTCTCATCACGACAGCCACCCGCAGTTTCCAACGGCTCGGCGGCTGTTGCAAAACGCAGGTCGGACCGCATGCCTGCGCTCGCTGCGTTAGCTGCAACTTTCCGTCGGATCCGACGGTAAGCCGTAGTCAAACCGCCGTCTCGCCGAGTTGACCTGCGGCTTTCCGT
>JBOGEA010000601.1:0-1979 GCA_050743205.1 Egibacteraceae bacterium
CGAACAGATCGCCCGGTCCGTCGCGCGAGAGGCTGCGGCCGCGCCGTCAGGTACTCGTTGCGGCACCTGATCGGCACCGCGAGGCGCGACTGGCCGGCGTTGGTCAACTCGGCGCCCAGGGCGGCCGGGAGTGGTGTCCAGGGACGTGGTGTACGAGGCAGGTGAGGGTCTGGGCCTGAGGGCCTGACCATCCTCCGTTCGCGACGGCCACCGCATCAACCTGAGCAAGTCCCATCAAGACGAACTGAGGAGATGCGATGGACGTCCCTGACAAGATTCACCCTCTGGCCTGGCTGCGCAAGCAGCTCGAGGCCGACGGCGGTACGGACCTGATCCGCGAGATGGTCCAGGCCTTCGCCGAAGTGCTGATGTCGGCCGAGGCCAGCGCACTGTGCGGCGCTGGATACGGCGAGCGATCCGACGAGCGGGTCAACTCCCGCAACGGCTACCGGACCCGGGCCTTCGACACCCGGGCCGGGTCGTTTCCGCTGGCCATCCCCAAGCTTCGCCACGACACCTACCTGCCCGAGTGGCTCTTGGCCCCCCGCCGGAGAGCCGAGCGGGCCCTGGTGGCGGTGGTGGCCCAGTGCTACGTGGAGGGCGTGTCGACACGACGTGTCGACGACGTGGTCAAGGCCATGGGCATCGAGGGCATCTCCAAGTCCGCGGTCTCAGAGATGGCCCGCAGCCTCGATACGGTGGTGGCCGACTTCCGCGACCGCCGCCTCGACGGCGGTCCCTACACCTACGTGGCCCTCGACGCCATGACCCAGCGGGTGCGCGAGGGCGGGCGCATCGTGAACGTGGCGGTGGTCATCGCGACGGGCGTCAGCGCCGATGGCCACCGGGAGGTGCTCGGCCTGGACATCATCACCACCGAGGACGGGGCGGGCTGGATCGCCTTCCTGCGCTCTTTGGTGGCCCGGGGCCTAAAGGACGTGGCCCTGGTCATCTCCGACGCCCACGAGGGCCTCAAGGGGGCCATCGCCGCGGTGCTGAACGGAACCTCCTGGCAGCGTTGCCGCACCCATTTCATGGTGAACCTGCTGACCAAAGTGCCTCGTTCGGCCCAGCCCATGGTGGCCACGTTGGTGCGCACCATCTTCGACCAGCCCGACGCCACCCAGGTCTGGGCCCAGCATGCGCGGGTGGTCGAGCAGCTCGCCGAGCGCTTCCCCGAGGCCGCCAACAAGCTCATCGACGCGGCCCCGGACCTGTTGGCCTTCACCGCCTTTCCCCGTGAGCACTGGCGCCAGATCCGCAGCAACAATCCCCAGGAGCGCCTCAACCGCGAGGTGCGCCGGCGCACCGATGTGGTGGGCATCTTCCCCAACCGGGCAGCGGCGATCCGCCTGGTGGGAGCGGTGCTGTCCGAACAGCACGACGAGTGGGCGGTGGCTCGGTGCTACATGTCCGCCGAGAGCCTGGCCAAAGCCCGCCTGCGGCCCACCGAGGGCGACCCCGAAGTGCAGCCGCCGGCCGGTGCCCTGGAGGTGGCTACCAGTGCCTGATACCCCCGGGTCCGAAACCCCGTTGCGTTACGCCAGCGTTACGCAAAGGTGCGGCTTCTGCGCCACAGTGCTGGTGCGGGGCCGGGCTAGGCGGTTCTGTGACGGCACCTGTCGCCAGGCCGCTTACCGCCGTCGCCACCAGAGCCTGGCGCCCGAGCTCGTGCGGCCCACCGCCAGCCGCTCGAAGGACTTCACCGTCTATGAGTGCGACGACTGCGGCGAGCGTTTCGTGGGCACCCAAAGATGCGAAGCGTGCAACCGCTTCGCCCGTCGCGTTGGTTCGGGTGGGCACTGTCCGTCGTGTGACGAGCCCGTGGCCGTGGTCGAACTCGTTGGAGGTGGCAACTGAAGAACCGAAACCGCTGAGCTGACCGGCGCTATCGTCAGCAACGAGGTTGATGTGGTGCTCGTCGTACACCACTTCCCAGGGCTTGACCCCACCGCCTCGCCGAGCTCGACCCCGACGAG
>JBOGEA010000602.1:0-1978 GCA_050743205.1 Egibacteraceae bacterium
CCGTCTACCGCGAGTGCTTGACCACCATCTACGCCGGCGGACTGCGGCTGCTCGAAGGCGCGCGGCTCCAGATCGCCGATATCGACAGCGGGCGGATGCTGTTCCACATTCACGGCAAAGGCAAACACGACCGCTACGTGCCCTTGCCCACGCCGATCCTCCCGCGGCTGCGAGACTACTGGTGCACCCATCGGTCTCGGGAGTGGCTGTTCCCGGCCCCGACGCGCCGCGGCCTGCGTCACAGCCTGGCCCACCAGGGCGGGCCCGTCACGCGCAGCAGTCTCCAGAGTGCGTTCCGGCGCGCGGTCCTCAAGAGCGGGATCGCCAAACACGCCTCGGTCCACACGCTGCGCCATTCGTACGCGTCGCACCTCCACGCCGCCGGCGTGAGTCTGCGACTGATCCAGGAGATCCTCGGCCACCAGAGCCTGCGCACGACCCAGATCTACACCCATCTCACGCCGGACGTGCAGGCGACGTTGACCGATCCGCTCACCGACCTCATGCACGACCTCTGATCGGGAGGCCGACATGCTGGAGGTGGCGGAGATCATCCGCCGCCACGGGGCCGCGCTGCGCGCCGCGCTTGGGACACGTCTGCTCCCGAGTCAGGCGCGTGCCCTACGCGACCTCGTGGCGTGTCGGACAGCGGCCTGTGGCGGGCAGCGGACGCAGTGCACCGCGTGCGGCGGCGAGGTGTATCGGTACCACTCCTGCCGCAATCGGCATTGCCCGAAGTGCGGCGGGGACCAGACCGCGCGCTGGCTGGATCGCCATCGTGCGCGGCTGTTGCCCTGTCATCACTTTCTGATTACCGTCACGCTTCCGTCGGCGGTGCGCGCGCTTGCCTTCGGCCACCAAGCCGTCGTCTACGGGGCGTTGATGCGGAGTGCGGCGGCGGCCCTCCAGGTCCTCGCCGCCGATCCCCGGTACGTCGGGGCCCAGGTCGGGTGCATCGCGGTCCTGCACACGTGGACGCGGGCCTTGCTCTATCACCCGCACGTCCATCTCATCGTCACGGCTGGCGGGCTCTCCGCCGATCGGACGCAGTGGATCGCCCCGAAGAATCCGGCGTTCCTCGTGCCCGTCCTGGCCTTGTCGGTGATCGTGCGCGCCAAGATGTGCGCCGCCCTGACGCACGCCGGACTCCTCGACCAGGTCTCGCCGGCGGTGTGGACCACGCCGTGGGTCGTGCACGCCCAACCCGCTGGCGATGGCACGCGGGTGCTCGACTATCTGGCGCGGTATCTCTTCCGCGTCGCGATTCCCAATAGTCGACTCGAGCAGATCGACGACGACCAGGTCACCTTTCGCTATCGGGACCACCGCACGCAGGCGACCCGGCGCGCCACGCTCTCGGGCGTCGAATTTCTCCGCCGCTTCCTCCAGCACGTGCTGCCGCGCCGGTGCATGAAGGTGCGGTACTACGGGTTGTGGAGTGCCACACGGCGCGCCGGTCTCGACCACGCCCGCGACCTGCTGCAGGTTGCCCGGGCGACGACGGCACCGATCGAGGTCCCCGCGACGCTCACCACCACCACCGTCGGCGGCCCGGCTCCTCCGCTGATCTGTCCGCTGTGTCACGCCGGCACGCTGACCGTGATCGCGATCCTGCGCCCGGAGCGCAAGGTGCCTCCATGACCGGTGGTTGTGGGCTGACGTCAACACGACACGCGGTCGTGCACGTGCGTCCCGCACGTGGCGGGCGCGCTCTGTCCGAGCGGGGATCTCAGCTCGTGTCGACGAGAATGCTGCGCCGACGATCGGCCACCAGGACGCCTGCCGTGGTCCACGGTCGGCTTCACACCGAGCGGCGTGCGGCTTGTCCGCGTGGTCACACCGCTGGCGCATCCGCGAGCGACCGTTCAAACTCCAAATAGCACCGCCCGTGCCAGGACTTAGTCCAACCCTGGATTTTGTCGCGGCTCGCGCGCGACAAGAATCCTTAATTCGTTAGGCGGGCCGCACACTGCGAGAT
>JBOGEA010000603.1:0-1972 GCA_050743205.1 Egibacteraceae bacterium
ATGAGTCACAGGTTGAGTTGGATCTGAATGACAGCACTTGTCGAACCACCCGTTTTCTCTTTGCGCACGGAGCGCCCATCGGACGTTGGCCAGGGCGGCCACACGGACAGCCGTCGAGGCAAGAGCCGCAGGCAAGTGGGCTGCAGCCGCGATACTGCCGGCACCCACCATCGCTATTCGAAACGGCCTGGTCATCCGTCACCACGGTCCATGAGTTGTTACGGAGTCTTAGGTGGGGCTGCCTCCGCCTGGCTGGGTTTACATCCGGCTTCGCAAGACCCGATGAAGATCCAGCGCATTCGGCGCCAGCTACCTGGTACGCTCCGAACGGTAGCCAGAGGGTGCGACAGTCAGGCAACCCTTTAAGCCTTCGAGACCGGTCCAGATGCCTGCGAGCGTCATTTGTCCGTGGTCGCTTGGGCTCAATAGCCTCGCGACGATGATGGTGCTCAGGAAAGACAGGAGCTGGATCCCGCCGCGTGACCACACAATCCAAAACACGGATTTGGCGATCCTATCCTTCATGGGTCAACAGTCTCCAATAAGCCCGTACCTGGTTGATAATCCGGGGCGGAGAGGTCTTGTCAATAGGTGTGTAAATGGAATCAGGCGGCGACCTCCTGCTGGGTGATGGTTCTCTGCTCCACTCCGTCGACGAACTGGACACCAACATACACGGCCGGCAGCAACTCCGGCGCATTCAGACGCCGGAACGTCTGCTCCGCCACCTGCAGCAGCTTCCAGATGAGCGCGGTCCCCGACTCCACTCGTTTGTACCGCTTGCCTGCGGTCGTCCGCAGCCGGACTGCAGCGAAGGGCGACTCGACCACGTTGGTCGTCCGCAGATGCCGCCAGTGCTCGCGAGGGAACTGGTAGAAGGTCACGAGTCGCTCCCAGTCGTGGGCCAGCCGGTCCACGGCTTTGGGGGCCCGTGTTCGGTAGCGCCGGCTGAACTGGGCCCGTAACGTCTCGCAGGCCGCGCGGGTCTCGGCATACGGCATGGCACGCAGCAGCGTCTTGGCTTCCGCCTGGTACTTCTTGGGGATGGCATCCAGCACATTGACGATCCGGTGGTTCCAGCACCGCTGCTCGGCCGCGGCGGGCTGCTGCTCGCCTAAGGCGGCCCAGATCCCGAGATGCCCATCGGCACTTGTGCACCGCCAGGGCCTGAGCCCCCGGGCCCGCAGATCGCGCAGCACGGCGCCCCAGGACTCCGCGGACTCCCGCTGGCCACTCTCCACCGCCAGTACCACCTTCCGCCCATCGGTCAACGCCCCGATCATCACGAGCAGCGCCGCCTTGGTATCTTCCAATCCCGCCTTGACGTACAGGCCATCGGCCCACACGTATACGATCTCCAGGTCATCGAGCCGTCGTTGCCGCCAGGCCTCATACTCCAGCAGCCACTGTGCCTTGAGGCGCTGCAGCGAGGCCGTGGACAACGGCGCGGCATCGCCCAACAGCCCGCGCAACGCCAACTCGAAGTCCCCCAGCGCCAAGCCATGCAGGTACAGCTGGGGCAACAGCGCCCCGACCTGCTTGGTCCGCCGCTGGAACAGCGGGAGGACCCGACTGACGAATCGCTCGGCCAGTCCCCGCACCCGCGGCCGACGGACCGTGATCGTGCCGCTCATCAGCGCGAGCCGCCGCGGCTTGCCGTGCCCATTGCGGGACCCCGCCGGCGCATCCACCGCTGCCCGCCGCGCGGACTTCGCTCGCCCCAATAACTCTGTCACCTCTTCCTCCAACAGCGCCTGGATGAATCGCTGGACATGCTCCCGGGCAAAGTCCTCCAGCCGGTCCCACGGGCTGCTTGACGACACGTCGGTCTCTGTGTTCTGCTCCTGCATGGCGGTGTCTCCTTTCATGGCCGGGCCTCAGCCCGGTGGGTTTGGTCACCCGAAAGGATGCCACCGCCCTTTTCCTATTTCCACACCTTTTGTTTATACCTCCTCATAGCTCTTTTGTGTGT
>JBOGEA010000604.1:0-1964 GCA_050743205.1 Egibacteraceae bacterium
CGCCAGGGACGGCCAGCTCAGCTTCGCGCCGCGCGGCCGCCCGACGCCGTCACCCGGCTCGCGTTCCGCCTTCTGCTGCCGCGCCCGCCGCGGCCTCGTCACGGCCACCGCCAGCGCCGGCCGCCTGCCAGCTGCCGGCCCGGGGCCATGGCCATCGTCGACCACGGCGAGCGGATCGCGGTGGGCCGCCAGCCGGCCACATGCCCCATCCCGCCCGCACCGGCCCCCCGCCCCGGCCCAGCCGACCGCCCGGCCGTGAGCCCGCCGTCCGCGCCCGCGCCCAGCGGCCGATCTCCTGACGGCGCGCCCGGGCGTGGGCGCGCCTCCCGCTGGCCTGGGTGTGGTGAGCGGCGCTGGATCCGCGCGGCATGTCCGCGCGGACCCAGCACACGGCCGCGGTCAACCGGCGCCGGCATCCGCCGCGGCAAGCGACGACACGGCCCTCACAGACGCCTCGACGTGAAGCCGCCGCCCTCCAATGTCAAGTAATGGGCTCTGCACGAATCCCCAAAGGGCTCTGGCTGTCCTCGAAGACGCACGTGGGCCCGAGAAAGAGAGACCCCGAGTTCTCCTCGGAGATGCCCTCGTCGACGAACCACCTCGGCTTGTGCAGTCCTCCCTGGTGATGGCGTAAGCGGGTGCTGCGAGGCTCATCAGGGTGGTGATGGTGGCGGTGAGGATGATTCCCCGTTTGATGCGCATGGTCTGTCCCCTTTTTTGGTGTTGTGCGTGCGGTTGCGGCGGTTGTGGCGCCGCTGGAGTCGCGCTCGACGATGTCGACTGGGGCGGGTCGCCCCGGCCGTCGCCTCCGCGGGGCTGATCTGATCAGTCCCGGGCGGCCGTCAGTGACAGGAGCGCGATGCAGAGAGAGCGCACGCGTCGCGTGCGGGGGAGCGCATCAGTGTCCCTGTGCTCATACCTCGGCGGGCAAGCCGAGATATGAGCACACCTTAACGTTCCGCTTTCCGCGTGAACAGGGAGGCGACGAAACCTACAGCATATGTGTGAGCCGGGTGCAGCCCAGCGGATCGACCGCCCCCCGCTCGTCAGCGAGCCGGCGGCCACCCGGCGCCTGCTCCGCCTCTGTGGCAGGCCAGGCGTCCTGGACGCGCCTGAGCGCCCGCGGACCGTGACGGTCGCGGCGGGCCGCGCGAGGCTCCGCGGCGGCTGGATGCCGGCGGCCGCCGGCTTATTCGAGCAGCTCGGTCACGCTCCGCGCGCCGGGGCTCTCCAAGGTGAGGATCCGGCCCCTCGCGCGAGCCGCCAGCTGGCGAGGATCGGCCCTATGCTCCAGCCAGGCGTGGACGATGCGGTCGAACCCCGCCCCCACCAGCGGCGCGGCTGTTCGCAGCGCGGCGCGGAGCGCGACGCAGTCGGCCTCGCACCGCCCGCCGCGCGGCGCGAGGTCGCGCCGGCGGCACAGGCGCGGCGGCGCGCGGGTCACGCAGCCCACGACCCGCTCCAGCGTCCGCCTCGGAGCGGCCAACAGCTTGACCATCCGCGCCCTGGACCGAGTCCGGCCTGATCGCTGAGCCTGCTCAGCCGCAGGCGTGCGCCTCCCGTCAGCGCCTCCGCCACGATCCTTGACCGCTCACGGTTCGTGGCCGCCGCGTCGAGCGCGATGCCGATCGCATCCGACCGCTCCCGCTGGTGACGGTGCGCGAGCGAGGTCAGCTCAGCCCTGGGCCACGAGCATGCGACCAGCGCGGCCAGCCGGTCCGCAGCCTGTGACCGGCGATCCTCCCCTGGACCGATGAGCAGCCCCTCGACCGCCGCCCAGCTGCCGGTCACCGCCGAGGTCGGCACCTGCTCCTGCAGCGGGGCGAGCAGCGCGAGTGCGGAATCGAGCCTGCCGTCCCGGCCCAATGAGAGCACCTCCCCCTTGCGCTGCAGCGCCTGAGAACGTGTTTGAGGAACTGGGGCCTTGACTTGCGGAGCGGAGCGCGGTTCAGGCGGCTCGATGC
>JBOGEA010000605.1:0-1961 GCA_050743205.1 Egibacteraceae bacterium
GGCCTACGCCGCCTGAGGTCGACCAAGAGTGATCGCGGTAGGGACCGCCCTTGCGGGCGGCCCCCCGCGCAGATCCCAGCGTGCGCTGCTAACGCACTGGGCTCCTGCCTTGGGTACGAGCGTCGAAGCGCACGTTGGGGAAGGGATGCATCACGCGGGTGGACGGTATCCACCGTTTCGCAAGGCGGCTCATCCGGGTCCAGTTGAGACGGGTTCGCTGGCTGCGGCGCCGTAGCGCCGAGTACCAGTGTTTGGTCACCTGGGTGCGGAAGGCCCCCACTGCGTCGGTGTTGCCGGGCACGGCGTAGTAGGCGGCGTGGCCTCTGACCACGCTCGCCACCCAGCGGCCTTGCTCCGGGATGGGCAGATGCCGACGCTGCCGCAGTTGGTCCTTGACCTCGTGCAGCTTGGCCCGCATCCGTTTCGAGATGGTCTTACGCTTGAGCCAGAAGCGCCCGGTCCTCGTCTTCCCACAGATGTGGGTGAAGCCGAGGAAGTCGAACGTCTCGGGCTTCCCTTCTCCCCGCGTCGCCCGGTTTCGGGCGGCGTTGCGCCCGAACTCGATGAGGCGCGTCTTGTCGGGATGCAACTCCAGGTTGAACTTCGCCAACCGCTCGCGAAGATCGTCGAGGAACTGCTGGGCGTCGGCCTGATGCTCGAACCCGGCAACGAAGTCGTCCGCGAACCTCACGATGATCACATCACCGTGGGCGTGCCGTTGTCTCCACTGCCGGACCCACCGGTCGAGGACGTAATGGAGGTAGATGTTAGCCAGCAGCGGCGAGGCCGACGCCCCTTGGGGCGCCCCCTCGTCACTCGCCGTCCACCTTCCGTCCTCGATCACCCCTGCGTTCACCCACTTGTGGATGAGGCGCAGGACCCGCTTGTCCGCGATCCGGTGCTCGACGAACTTCTGAAGCCAGTCATGATCCAAACTGGTGAAGAAGTCGCGGATGTCCGCGTCGAGCACCCAGTTCACCTTCTTCCGTTCGGTCCCGACCGTCAGCGCATCCAACGCATCGTGCGGGCTGCGCCCCGGCCGGAACCCATAGGAAAAGCCCAGGAAGTCCACCTCGTAGACGGCGTTGAGCACCTCGACGACGGCCCGCTGGACGACCTTGTCCTCCAACGTGGCGATGCCGAGCGGCCGAAGCCGCCCGTCCGCCTTCTCGATGTACGCCCTACGCGACGGGCTCGCCCGGTAGGCGCCGCTGTGGACCCGTTGATGCAAGTCCCGGAGGTTGGACTCCAGGTCATGCCCGTAGGCCCCCCACGTCACCCCGTCCACACCCGGTGCGGCCTGGGGGCGGATCGCCCAGTAGGCCGCCCGGAGGCGATCCAGGTCGACATGGTGCAACAACGCCGTGAACCGTGCGTCCTTGTCCTTTCGTGCTACCTCACGCACACGGTCCAGCCCGTTTGACACGCCTTGCCCGGCGCTGCGTCCGGGACGTGATGCGCTGTCCGTGTTCCCCTTGGCCAGCCCCCTTTCCTCCACCACCTCCGCGGCCACTGACGTGGCGTTGTTCGGCGGCTTCACAGGTACTACGGGGCTGTCAGACTTCCCATGGTCGTGCATCACCGGCTTACGGCCTTGGCCTTCCCGGTGCGACCCGCCCCGCGATCAACGCGACGGGCAACCATGGGATCTCCCGGTTCTCGTGCATGGAGATTCCGTACATGCGCCGGGTCTTCGACCGCGCAGGGTCCGCTGACGGCTCGCGATAACGCCGCCAGCGATGTGGCCTTCCGCTCGTTTCGACAGCGTCGGCACCCCGAACTCGTTGATTTCGCGGCTCAATACCGGGCCTGTACGTGCCCCTGTCAACGCTTCGCCATCGTCCTCACGGACGCCAACGCATGACTCGGGGTCACCGTGGGCTGCTAACCCTTCGATGCAGAGCTCTCTCATCTCCTTCTCCATGCCGGTTTATCCCGGCGCTCCGAAACTCCACCAGCAC
>JBOGEA010000606.1:0-1958 GCA_050743205.1 Egibacteraceae bacterium
GCCACACCCGAGGAGTCGTCTTGGCAAGACGCCGAGGGACCTCGCGCGGTCACAGACCCCGAGCATGTACGGAAACACTCTGCGCGGGAGCCGGGAGGTCCTGCGTCCGTCTGCGCCAGGATGGGCAGACCGCATCGGGAAGTCCAAGGACGAACGCCGATGACGAACGGACGCAGGAAGTCGGACAGCTCCGTAGTACCGACGAAGCCGCCGAACAAGGCCGGAGCATCGGCTGCGGAGGCGGTGGAGGGAAGGGGGCTGGCCAAGGGGAACTCGCCCGAGCGCAACGCGTTCCGGACGCAGGGCCGGGGCGACGCGCCAAGCGCGCTCGAGCGGGTACGCGAAGCAGCAAGAAAGGACAGGCAACAGCGGTTCACTGCGCTCCTGCACCACGTCTACGACGTCGATCGCCTGTTCGGGGCCTATCTCGCTATCAAGCGCGAGGCGGCTCCCGGGGTGGACGGGGAGACCTGGGGGCACTACGGGGAGGACCTGGAGGCCAACCTTCGGGATCTCTCCGGACGGCTCAAGCGTGGGGCGTACCGGGCGAAACCGGTTCGGCGGGTTTACATCAAGAAGATGGACGGGCGGCAACGCCCGCTGGGGGTCCCGGCGCTGGAGGACAAGATCGTCCAGCGTGCCGTCGTCGAGGTGTTGAACGCGATCTACGAGACGGACTTCCTCGGCTTCTCGTACGGGTTCCGGCCAGCCAAGAGCGCCCATCAGGCGCTCGACGCGCTCACGGTCGGGATCATGACGAAAAAGGTGGGCTGGGTGCTCGATGCCGACATCCGGAGCTTCTTCGACACACTCGATCACGGATGGCTGGTGAAGTTCGTCGAGCACCGTGTGGCCGACCAGCGCATCGTGCGGTTGATCCAGAAATGGCTCGCCGCCGGGGTGCTGGAGGAGGGCAAGCGAACGCAAAGCGAGGTGGGCACGGTTCAGGGCGGGAGCATCAGCCCGCTGCTTGCGAACCTCTACCTGCACTATGTGTTCGACCTGTGGGTCCACCGATGGCGGCAAAAGCAGGCGCGCGGCGACGTGGTCGTGGTGCGCTATGCCGATGACTTCGTCGTGGGATTCCAGCATCGTCACGACGCCGAGCGGTTCCTCGGCGAGCTTCGCGAGCGCTTCGCCAAGTTCGCCCTGGAGCTGCACCCGGAGAAAACGCGGCTCATCGAGTTCGGGCGCTTCGCGGCGTCCAACCGGCGAGTGCGGGGCGCGGGCAAGCCGCAGACCTTCAACTTCCTCGGCTTCACGCATTGCTGCGCGAAGACGCGGCGGGGCTGGTTCACGGTGCTGCGCCAGACGATGCGCAAGCGGTTGCAGGCGAAACTCGCCGAAGTGAAAGTCGAGCTTCGGCGCCGCATGCACTTGCCTATCCCGGAACAAGGTGTCTACCTGCGCGCGGTCGTCGGCGGGCACGTGCGTTACTACGGCGTGCCCAGCAACGGCCCGAGCATCGGCATCTTCCGCCGGCAGGTCGGCTGGCTGTGGTGGCGTACGCTCAAGCGCCGCAGCCAGTCCCATCACCTGCCGTGGCGCCGGATGGAGAAGTACCTCCGCCGGTGGCTCCCGCCCGCCCACATCTGCCACCCCCAGCCTCTCGTGCGGCTGAGCGTCATCACCCAAGGCAAGAGCCGGATGCGGTAATGCCGCTCGTCCGGATCCGTGGAGGGGGTGGTCAGTGATGGTCATTCCTACTCCGACTCTCGGGTGGGCAGGACACGTCGCTCAAAACGGCGGCGCCGGGCGAACGGGGTTAACGGCGGCGTCGCCGCGCGCGAGTTCGTCACGCTCGAGGGGGATCAGCGCGCCAGATCGACTGGCAGCGGGTATTCGGGGTGGCGCCGGCGAAACTCCGCCAGCTCCGCGGCCGCATCGGCGTCGCGGCCCTGCGTCTTCAGGCGGCGGATCTCTTCGATCCACTCCTCCGGCGAGCGGGCTACCTGGGG
>JBOGEA010000607.1:0-1958 GCA_050743205.1 Egibacteraceae bacterium
GTGCAGGCGGCATCGAGCCGCCTGAACCGCGCTCCGCTTCGCTTCGCGCGCGGGTCGAGGTCGTAGGTCAGACATGCTTCGTGGCGGGGGTAGGCTCATAGGGATGGAAGGGGCGACCGGCACCCTGGCCGATGCGGCGGGCCAGCGGTCCGCGTATCGAGAGCTGCTCCGCAACCGGAACTACCGGCTGTGGTTCTCTGCCACGTTCGTCTCCAGCCTCGGCGACTGGATGGGGTTCGTGGCGCTGCAGGCGCTGGCGGCGTCGCTGTTCGAGACCGGGTCGCGGCCCGCCCTGTTCGCGCTGGGCGGCATCATGATGATCCGCCTGGCGCCGAGCCTGCTGTTCGGGCCGATCGCGGGCGTGCTCGCTGACCGCTACGAGCGGCGCACGCTGATCGTCGTGACGGACCTCGCCCGGTTCGGTCTGTACGTGGCGGTGGCGTTCACACGGGACTTGGTCGCGCTGTTCGCGTTGACGTTCGTCGTCGAGAGCATTTCGCTGCTGTTCGTGGCGGCGAAGGACGCGTCGCTGCCCGCCGTGGTGGAGCGGCGGCAGCTCGGGGAGGCGAACCAGCTCAACCTTCTGGTCACGTACGGCACGCTGCCGTTGGGCGCGGTGGCGGCCACCGCGCTGCTCCCGGTCGTCGCGCTGTTCGCGCGGGTAGACATGTTCCTTGATCCGCCGCGGCTCGTGCTGCTCGTCGATGCGCTGACGTATCTCGTGAGCGCGCTGCTGATGTGGCGGGTGGTGCTGCCTGCCAGGCCTGAGGTCGCTTCTGACGCCGACGGGGGCCCGGGGTTCCTCGCCGAGCTGCGCGCGGGAATGGCCTTCATCCGTGACGAGCCGCTGATCCGCGCGCTGATCACCGGGGTCGTCGGCGTGTTCTTCGGCGCGGGGATCGTCGTCGCGTTGGGGCCGGAGTTCGTGCCGACGGAGTTCCAGGGCACCACGCGCGGCGACTGGTTCACGCTGATGACCGCGGTCGGCGTCGGGCTCGTGATCGGCATCGGCGTGTCCGTCCGAGTGAACCGCCGGTTCCCGAGGGAGCGAGTGTTCCCGATCTGCCTGGCCGCGACCGGCGCGATCGCGGCGGGGATGGCGCTGGTGCCCGCGCAGCGCTTTCCGGTCCTGCTCGGATTGGGCGTGCTGCTCGGCGCCGCGGCGGGCCTGGGGTTCGTCCAGGGCTACACGCTGCTGCACGAGCACACTCAAGACGAGACCCGAGCGCGGACGTTCGCCGCGCTCAACATGGGCGCGCGGGTGGCGCTGTTCACGGCCTTGGGTCTGGGGCCGTTCGTGGCCGGCACCGTGCGGACCGTGGGGATCCTGATCGCCGGGCGCCTCGCGACCTTCTCGGGCATCCGCGTCACGATCCTGGCCGGGGGGCTCGTCGGGCTGTTCTTCGGCATCTCCGCCACCCGCGGCATGTACCGGGCGCTGCACGCGCAGCCCGACCGCACGGTTCGGCTGCCGACGCAGAACGGGCGCAGCCAGCGCGGCCTGTTCATCGCGTTCGAGGGCGTCGAGGGCTCGGGGAAGTCGACGCAGGCCCAACTGCTGTCCTCCACGCTGCGGGAGCAGGGCTATCGCGTGCGCGCCACCCGCGAGCCCGGCGGCCCTCCCGTCGCCGAGCGGCTCCGCGACGTGCTGCTCGATCCCCACGGTGACCGCATGGACGGGCGCACGGAGGCCCTGCTGATCGCCGCCGCCCGGGCGGAGCACGTTGCCAAGGTCATCCGCCCGGCGCTGCAGGCCAGCGCCGTCGTCGTCTGCGACCGGTTCATCGACAGCTCGCTGGCGTATCAGGGCTACGGGCGGGGGCTCGGCGAGGACGCGATCGCGCAGATCAACCGCTGGGCCGCCGGGGGGCTGCTGCCCGACGTCGTCGTGCTGCTCCAGCTTGACCCGGAGGAGGGCCTGCGCCGAGCCCGCGACCGCGCCGCCGGCGCCGCTGGAG
>JBOGEA010000608.1:0-1950 GCA_050743205.1 Egibacteraceae bacterium
GACATATAGTCCGGTCAACGTCCAGAAAACTCACCGACACCGCTCTGGCCGGCCAGCCAGCGGCATGAACCTGCGGTTACAGGCGTATGCGCCCGTAACCGCACTCGGCGCCGACCAAGACCCCAAAGTTGGCCGGTATTGAAGTGAGGGGACTGAAAAACCACGCCCGAAGGACGGGAACGCCACTGGACTCCAGCACGCGAATCGACGTCACCCCCACCGAGGCCGCCCCTGCCCGTTTGGAAACAGGCCGGTCACACGCCCAACGCGACGCTGACAACCTCATCCCCACGCAGCGTTGAAGTCACTTCAGAAGAGCCGCACCCAAGGGGATCCCCGGCGCCCGGTGGTGGGATCGGCAGGAACGGCGCCATCATTTTGAACGTCTCGCGCACCCCGCCCTGAGGCGTCCAGTTCGCGAGCGCGAGGCGCCCGCCTGGCGCAACGACGCGCCCGAGTTCACGCGCGGTCGCCTCGTGGTCAGGGGCGAACATGACGCCACAGGTTGACGAGACCTTGTCATACGAGGCGTCCTCAAGCTCCAGCCGCTCGCAGTCGCCGACGTGGTAGTCGATCTCGAGCCCCAGAGCATCCGCTCGCTGCTTCGCGGTTTTCGATCAGCACTGGAGCGATGTCGATCCCAGTGACGGTCGCACCCGCCCGCGCGGCGAGTTCGGCGACCGCGCCAGTCCCGCACGCCACGTCGAGCCAACGGTCGCCCGGACGTAGATCGAGGCGCTCGACGACGAGCGCGTCGACGTCACGCATCGTTTCACTGATGGCTTGATAGTCGCCGCTGCCCCACATGACCGATTGCGACTGTTTCAGTTCCTCGAACGTCATCGCCCATCCCCGTCCGCTGCCGCGAGAGCCTGCGCGGTAGACCACCGTGCCGTGAGGAGCCCGGTCCGATGGCCGGGCTCCGCTATCATCGCGGGCATGAGCGCTGGTGAGGCGATGACCGAGACGGTGGCGCTGCTGCGGGTTGAGTATGAGCAGCTCGTCGAGGCTGGGCTGCTGGACGACCAGCGAGTCGAGCTGCTCGACGGCAGGAAGGCGGCAATGTCCCCCGAGTCCGCAGAGCACGCGAGCGTCATCGATGTCATCCACGATCAGCTCACCGACGCCGTGGCCAAAGCGGGGATGAGGATCCGCCTCGGCCACCCGATCGCGCTGTCCGACGTCGACGAACCTGAGCCCGACCTCGCGGTCGTCGACAACCGCGAGGACCGCTACCGGGACGAGCATCCCGGACCCGCCCACGTGCACTTGGTCGTCGAGGTGGCGCACCGCGGTCTCAGCAAGGACCTTGGCGAGAAGGCCACGCGCTACGCGCGCGCGGGCATCCCCGACTACTGGGTCGTCGACCTGCGAAGGCGACGGACGACGGTCCACCGGGATCCGGACCCGCTGACCGGGCGCTACCTGTCGATCACCACGATCCCGTTCGGTCACCCTGCGGAGCCACTCGCGCTTCCCGAGGCGGCGGTGACGCTTCACTGACCGCGAGAGCTCACCTGCCGCAGGGCAGGAAAGTCCACGCCGGTGAGCTGCACGGAGCGCTCCCAGAGACGCCTGGCCGCATCCTACTGGGAGAGACTTTTGGCCGGCGGCACGGTGGCAATGCCACTCGAAAAAGCCCCATGGGGCGACACATTTGGTATGTGTACCGACAAGTTCGGCATCCAATGGATGGTGAACATCTCTGGTCAAAAAGCGGCTCTTGGTATGCACCCGTGGGTGGTGCCGCCGCCAGTCCTGCTGACGCTGCAGGGCGAACGTCCTGGTAGAGGGCTGAAGATGCAGGGATCCCACCCGTTGCAGTGTGCACTTCCGGGCGAATGAGCAGTTCCTGCCATATCTGTCACGATGTGCTCATCACCAGGCCTGGGCGCAGCCGGACCGTGGCCTGTCGTCTGCGGGTGCGATCAGTCTCACCGTTTCTGCCCG
>JBOGEA010000609.1:0-1930 GCA_050743205.1 Egibacteraceae bacterium
CCCCCGGACCCCCTGGCCGCCTGAACCGCGCTCCGCTTCGCTTCGCCCGCAAGTCAAGGCCGCGCTTTCTCAAACACGTTCTCAGAAGCGCGTGAGCGGGGACGCCGCGCGGCCGACAGGTGCCCGCAATTGACGGGAGGGTGCGCTTCGGACCCGCGCGCCCTGAGGGAAGGATGCTTGAGCGCGTGTTCCGGTTGAGCGAACGGGGCACAGACGTGCGGACCGAGGTGACCGCCGGCGTCACCACGTTCATGACCATGGCCTACATCCTGTTCGTGAACCCGGCGATCCTCGGCGCGGTGCCGGGCGGGCCGCCGTTCCCTCAGGTGCTGACGGTGACCGCGCTCGTCGCCGGGGTCTCCACGCTCGCGATGGGGATCGTGGCCAACTACCCGTTCGCGCTGGCCAGCGGGCTCGGCCTCAACGCGGTCGTCGCCTTCCAGCTCGTCGGGGGGCAGGGCCTGACACTCCCCGAAGCCATGGGCGTTGTCGTGACCGAGGGCATCCTCATCACGGTCCTCGTGCTCACCGGCTTCCGCGAGGCCGTCCTCAACGCGATCCCGGTTGATCTGAAGAAGGCGATCGGGGCGGGCATCGGCCTGTTCATCACGATCATCGGCTTCGCGAACTCCGGCGTTGTCGTGCGCGGTCCCGAGGGCGGCCCGCTGCTCACCCGAGCCGAGATCGGGGACCCACGCATTGCCGTGTTCGTCACAGGGCTGCTCCTCACCACGCTCCTCGTTGCCCGGCGTATCAACGGTGCGCTGCTTTTGGGGATCATCGGCACGACGGCGCTCGCGATCGCCGTCAACAGCGCCTCTGGCGGCGGGCTCTATGACACGCCGTTTACCGCCCAGGTGCCCGCTCAAGTCTTCTCCGCGCCCGATTTCGCGCTGGTCGGCGACTTCTCGTTCGGCTATCTCGCAAAACTCGGAGGGGTCGCCGCGTCGCTCGCGGTCTTCACCCTGATGCTCGCCGACTTCTTCGACACGATGGGAACAGCTATCGCGCTGGGCAGCCAGGGCGGCTTCCTGGACGCCCACGACCGCCTGCCGGGCATGCGTCGAGTGCTGCTCATCGACTCGCTCGCCGCGGCGGCCGGCGGGGCGGCGTCAGCCTCCAGCGCCACGACCTACATCGAGTCGGCCAGCGGGATCGCCGAGGGCGGCCGCACCGGGCTGACGAGCGTCACAACCGGCGCGCTGTTCCTCGGCGCGCTGTTCGTGGCCCCCCTCGCGGCTGTCATCCCGCCGGAGGCGACCGCGCCCGCACTGATCCTCGTCGGGTTCCTCATGCTGTCCGTGGCACGCGAGCTGCCGTGGGACGACCACGCGACCGCCATCCCCGCCTTCCTCACGATGGTCGTGATGCCCTTCACCTCCTCGATCACCGACGGCATCGGCTGGGGCTTCATCTCCTACTCGGCGCTCAAACTGCTGACCGGCCGCATCCGCGAAGCGCACCCGCTCATGGTCCTGTCAAGCCTGCTGTTCGTCGCCTACTTCGCCCTCTAGCGACGACGACCCGGTCGGAGACGCAACGCACGGCCCGGTCCCCCCCACCAAGACCTCGCCCGTGTCGTGGTTGACGAACACCTCAAGGTTGAAGTCGCCCTCCACCACAGCGAAGGCGCTGGGCACGCCTGGGTCAAGGTCGTCTCGGGTCACCGCGTACCCGCGCTGCCGCCAAAACCGCTCCACGACGTCGACGAACACGTCCGGATCCTCACCGAGATGCTCGATGGAGAAGCTGTAGTCAACGCCCGGCTGGACCTCCTCAACGATCGGGACGCCCCACGCGTCCGCGCACGACGGGCTGTCCCCGACCAGCGGCTCCACCGACGGCGGCGGCCTGCCCTCCAGCCCAGCTGTCAGACTGCCCTCGACCAACCCGAACACCTGCCGCCTCGCCTCGTCATACGTCATATGCG
>JBOGEA010000610.1:0-1925 GCA_050743205.1 Egibacteraceae bacterium
TTTGATCACCGCCGCCTTCCAGTGGTGGCAGCTTCCCGACCTGGACCGCAAGGCAGCCCTGAGCAGCCCATGGGCGTTCAAGCTCTGGCTGTTCTCACTGCCGGTCGACGGCGCCTTCGCGCAGCGGGAAGCGCTGCTGCACCTCGTGCACCCCGAGACCTTCGAGCCGATCATCTCGCCGGTGATCAAGCAGCGCATCGTCGCGTCGCTGAGCCGTCACGTCCCCGCGGGGATCGAAGACGTCGACGCCGCACTCGTGGGTATCCGATCGGTGCTCGAGTGCCGCCACGGCCGCGGTTTCCGGTTCATCGACCTCCCGATTCCAGGACTCTTCCAGACCGACCCTCCCGGACCGTAGAAGGTCTCACCGCGCGGTAGCCTCGATGCTGTGCGGCTCACCCTGAGTCGCGAACGGCCGGATCCGACACGGTTGACGAGTTTGGCGCTTGGGTGCACGGTATACATCCCGGCTATACCGAAGGAGCGAGGATGGCAGAGGCCGTTGACCGCATCGTTGAAGCGCTCCGAGACGTCTACGATCCCTGCTGCCGCGAGCAGGGGATATCGGTTGTCGACATGGGACTGCTGCGGACGGTCAGGGTCGACGACCATGCCCGAGCGACGGTCGAATTGGTGCTCACGACCGGCTGGTGCCCGTTCGTGACGTCTCTCGTGTCAATGATCCAAGCCCGGGCGCTGCAGCTTGACGAGATCAACGACGTGACGGTGGAAATCGCATGGGAGGAGCCGTGGACCAGCGAGCGGCTCTCACCGGACGCCCGGCGTAAGCTGCGCTTTCTCCCCTCGCCTCGGTCGCTGGCCGATCATGGCGAGCATGCGCAGGCGCCCCGAGCCGCAATGGGTCACCGGGGATGATCGACAACCGGTTCGTCTTCGACACAGCTGCGCATGTCATGAACCTCGATCGCGGAAACGCGCTGGGTCCGGCTGGCCAGCTGTTCCTGAAGCACCTCTACGAGTTCCACTCCAAGTACACACCAGAGGGCGAGCCAGTTCTGACCCAAGCGGCCTTTCTGCGCGAGTGGACGCCGCGGCAGGTCTACGAGATGGTGTTCGAGCAGTCCGACACGGACATGCTCGTCGCGCAGCCGTTGCCGATGCCCGACCTGTTCGCGGACGGCCTGTCGTCTTGGGAGCAGTGCGCGGAGCTCGCGTCGCTGGACTCGGAGCGGGTCATCTTCTGGGGGACGGTGAACCCGCTGGACGGGCCGAAGGCGCTCGACCTGATGGAGCGTCAGGTCTGGGAGTTCGGGGCCAAAGCGTTCAAGCTCTACAACGCTCGGTACGACGGGACGCATCTCGCTTGGAGGATGGACGACGAGCAGATCGCGTTTCTCGTGCTCGAGAAGTGCCAGGAGCTGGGCGTCGACATCGTCGGCGTGCACAAGGGTGTTCCCCTTGCGCTGCAGTCGAGGGAGCGCACGCAGGTCTGGGATATGGACAGGGCGGCGGAGAACTTCGCTGAGATCAACTTTGTGATCTTCCACGTTGGGCTGCCGTTCATCGACGAGCTGTGCTGGCAGCTCACCCATCATCCCAACCTCTACGTCTCGCTGGCGGCGACGGTCAACCTGATCGCCCGCGCGCCTCGCCAATTCGCGGAGATCCTCGGGAAGCTGCTCTTCTGGTGCGGCGAAGACAAGATTGTCTATGGCAGTGACGTGCCGATCTGGCACCCGCAGTGGGCGTTGAAGGCATTCTGCGACTTCGAGATGCCAAAAGACCTCGTTGAGGTCTACGGCTACCCCCAGCTCGACGAGACCGCCAAGCGTAAGATCCTCGGCGAGAACCTCCTCCGCCTCCACCACCTCAAACCCAAACCCAAACAGTAACCCCTGCACGAAGGCGCAGCGGCCAGAACCGTGCAGCGCGCAGCGCGGAGCGCGGTTTGGGCGGCTCGATGC
>JBOGEA010000611.1:0-1914 GCA_050743205.1 Egibacteraceae bacterium
CCCCAAAGGAGCGGAACCCGACGAGGCGCGACCCCTTCACGACAGTTCTCAAACACGCTCTTAGTGGCCCCTGCCCTCATCCGTTGGCATTCATCGGCCGCCCCTGCATCCCCGCTCGCGGCGTTGCGCCTCGCCTGCACAGGACCTCCGGCTGTGCGCGCTCGCCTGCGCGCAGGCGACGCGTGGCGCGGGCGCATCATCGGGTTTCTGTCAGGGAGCACGTAGTGGTCTGCCCGGGCGCTCCCGGTTGGGAGCGGGAGGAGGCCGCGCTTCTGGCGGCCGCCCGTCGCGCGATGGGCGGCGCCTACGCGCCTTACTCGGGCTTCCGGGTCGGTGCCGCTGTGCGCTGCGCGGACGGGAGGGTGTTCACGGGTGCGAATGTTGAGAACGCCGCCTACTCGGTGTCGCTGTGTGCCGAGCGGCTCGCGGTGCCCGCCGCGATCATCGCCGGGGCCCGCGACCTGGTTGCCCTGGCGGTCGTCGGGTCCGGGCGGGGGCCCTGCACGCCCTGTGGTACGTGTCGTCAGGTGCTCTACGAGTTCGCCCCCGACCTGTACGTTGTGGCAGCCGGCGCTGACGGCGCCGTCGAGCGCTACGTCCTGTCGAGGGATCTGCTGCCGGTCGCGTTCGGCCCTTCCCGGCTGCGGTCTGTGGACTGATCTCCGGAGGGCGGAGCCGAAACCCCGCCCCGGCGCGACCCACGCGTCGGGGCGGGGCTGAGGGCTCGGCGTGGCGACCTGCAGACCCCGGGCAAGTGCCTGCGGCCCTGGAAACTGACCGGAGTCACCCAACTCCATTACGTACGATACCCCCCAGCCGGCAGAGGTTGCAGCAAAATCTTTCCGTTTTTCGGAAAACCCCTGTCTTTTTTCGGAAGGCGACAGCCCTGGCGTGCCACGGTCTCGGCGAACCCTCGAGGACCGGTACGCTCCCGGCATGCGGTCTGGATTCTGCTCCATCGTCGGGCGCCCCAACGTGGGCAAATCCACCCTGCTCAACGCGCTCGTCGGCCGGAAAGTTGCGATCGCCACCCCCGTGCCGCAGACCACGCGGCACGCGCTGCGCGCGGTCCACCAACGTGACGACGCCCAGGTCGTCTTCATCGACACGCCCGGCATGCACAAGCCGAAGACGCTGCTCGGGGCGCGGCTCAACGAGGTCGCGCGCAGCACGCTGTCAGGCGTCGATGCGATCGTGTTCGTGGTCGACGGCGAGGCGGGCATCGGGCGGGGCGACGAGCTGATCGCCGGCCTGCTCTCCGATGTCGCCACCCCGGTCATCGCGGCGCTGAACAAGGTCGACCGCATCGGGCGGCGCGCCCAGCTTCCCCAGCTCGCGCGGCTGGACGGGCTGGGGCGGTGGGACGAGATCGTCCCGGTGTCAGCCCTGGTCGGCGAGCAGGTGGATGTGCTCGCCGACCTCATCGTGGCGCGCATGCCGGAGGGCCATCCCTACTTCCCCGACGGCCAGGTCACCGACCAGACGCCTGAGCGGCTGACCGCCGACGTCATTCGCGAGAAGGCGATCACGCTGATGCGGGAGGAGGTCCCGCACTCGATCGCCGTCGTGGTCGAGGAGATCTCACCGGGCGAGTCCCCGGGCGTGCTCGCCGTCACCGCCACGCTCTACGTCGAGCGCGACTCGCAGAAGGGCATCGTGATCGGCAAGGGCGGCGCGGTGCTGCGGGAGATCGGCGCGCGGGCCCGCGTCGATCTGGAGCTGCTGCTCGGCGCCAGGGTCTACCTGGACCTGAGGGTGAAGCTTTCGAAGGAATGGCAGCGCGACCCCCGCAAACTCGAGCGCCTCGGCTTCTGAGTACGTGTTTGAGAAAGCGCGGCCTTGACTTGCGGGCGAAGCGCAGCGGAGCGCGGTTCAGGCGGCCAGGGGGTCCGGGGGAGTCCCCCGGATACAAGG
>JBOGEA010000612.1:0-1899 GCA_050743205.1 Egibacteraceae bacterium
CGGATACTCCATTAACGAGAGCGCGTCTGTCAGGATGCAGGTGATGCTTGCTGCTCGTCGAGCTTTCCTGCGGTCTGGTGTGTTCGCGGTCCTCGCGCTGGCGGCGCTTGTGACGTCCGACCGCGTCGCCGCCAGCCAGCCTTTGACGGCGGCTGGGCTCCAGGCGGCGATCGACGTGGCCGGGGCGGCCGCCGTGCTCGTTGCCGGCCTGCTGGCGGTCCGCGGTCTGCGGGCCGGGATCCGCCTTGCCTTCGCCGAGCGCACCGGCGACGGGCAGGCCGCGGCAGTGGCGGGGCTGGTGGGGGCGCTCGGCTACGTCCTCGTCGGGCTCGCCGTGCTGGGCGCGCTTGGGTTGGGGATCGAGCATGTCCTGGTGGGCGGCGCGGTCACCGGCATCATCGTCGGCATCGCCGCGCAGCAGACGCTCGGCAACTTCTTCGCCGGGATCGTCCTGCTCCTGCGGCGGCCGATCTGTGTCGGTGAGCAGACGGTCATCCGCTCCTCAACGCTCGACGGCGAGTACTCCGGCCGGGTCACCGACGTCGGGCTGTTCTACGTCACGCTTGAGACCGATCACGGCCCGGTAGCGCTGCCGAACAGCATCGTCCTGGAATCCGCACTCGGCCCCGGCGCGCGCAAGCCTCAGGACATCCCCGGCGCGACCGACTGAGCAGCGTCAGAGACTGCCCCGCGGCGCCACCCAGCGCACCGGCTGTCCCGTGATCGCGGCAATGCGCTCGTAGTCTTCGTCGTAATGCCAGAGCGTCGCCCCCGCCTCCTCTGCCGCTGCCGCGATCAGCAGATCGGGAATCTTGACGCTGCGATGATGGAGCGCGTGCTGGTCCGCGAGGGCACGCTGCACCCGAAGCGCGCGCTCGAACGCCTTCTCTCCACACGGAAGCTGATGAAGCGCGTCGAGTTCCTCCGAGAGCGCGGCGTAATCCTTGGCGCTCTGTGCGCTGAACAGCACCTCAAGCCGGACGGGCGGGGTTGTTGCGATCTCGTCCGCTTCGAGGAGGCGGGTCCACTCGTCAATGACGGATGGATGCCCGCTGCGATGCCAGGCACTGGTGTCAGCGAGCAGCATCAAGACTCACGCCACGTCCGGGCCTGGGCAGCGGTGCGCTCGCCGAAATCAAGGCCGGCGCCAGTCCGGAGACGCGCCGCGAGGCGCCTGCGTCGCTCTGTCCGGATGACCCTTGTCAGCGCGCTGTCGACCGTGTCCTTGAGCCCGCTCGTCCCGAGTATACTCTGGGCCTCCGCCAAGAGTGCCTCGTCCACCTCGATCGTCGTACGTCTCGTCATGGCAGAAGTATAGCGGCGGGCGTCTCGTTTCTGCGTATCGCGAGGCCCCCTTGACGTGCGGCTCCGGTCAGGAGATTTCGGCGACGGCTTCGATCTCGACCGGGCTGTCCAGGGGCAGGACGAGGACGCCGACGGCGGAGCGGGCGTGGCGGCCGGCGTCGCCGAAGACCTCGGCGAGCAGTTCGGACGCGCCGTTGGCGACGAGGTGCGCTTGCGTGAACGAGGGGTCGCTGGCCACGAAGACGGTGAGCTTGACGATCCGCACCACACGGTCGAGCGTGCCGAGCGCCGTGCCCAACTGGGCCAGCAGGTTCAGCGCGCATTGCCGCGCGCAGGCGACGGCGGTGTCGAGATCGACGTCAGCGCCGACTTTTCCGGTGGCGATCAGGCCGTCCGCGCCGAGGGCGATCTGGCCCGACGTGAACAGCAGGTCGCCCGTCCGCACAGCCGGCACGTAGGCCGCCACCGGCGCTGGCGTCGCCGGCAGCGTGATGCCCAGGGCCTCCAGTCGCTGTTCTGGCGTCATCGCCACACCATAGTCGAGCGTCGCCAGCCAACGCTCCGCATAACCGCGGCTTTCCCTCGGATCCGAGG
>JBOGEA010000613.1:0-1887 GCA_050743205.1 Egibacteraceae bacterium
TTTCCTCCGGATCCGGAGGAAACCTGCAGCGTGAGCCGGACTCATCCGCCGGGCAGCGCGCTGTCAGACTTTGAGCAAAATCGTACGTAGGCTGTTTAAAGCAGGCCGGTGAGGGCCTTGATGGGGATGCGGAGGTCGTGGAGCATCTGGAGGTCGGCGGCGGCGGGGCGGCCCAGGGTGGTGAGGTAGTTGCCGACGATCATGCCGTTGGCGCCACCCAGGATGCCGGCGGCCTGCAGGTCGCCGAGGACGACCTCACGCCCGCCCGCGTAGCGCAGCGTGGCGAACGGGATCACCAGGCGCAGCAGCGCGATCCCGTGCAGCGCCTCGGCCGGGGACAGCAGCGGCGCCTGCGCCAGCGGCGTGCCCGGACGCGGGTTCAGCAGGTTGACCGGCACCTCGGCGGGCTCCAGCGCGCGCAGCGCGAGCGCCAGCTCGGCCCGCTGGCGTGGGGTCTCGCCCATGCCGAGGATGCCGCCCGAGCAGACCTCCATGCCGGCATCGCGCACGAACACGCAGGTGTCCCACCGCTCCCCCCAGCTGTGGGTCGTGCAGATCCGCGGAAAGAAGCTCTCGGCCGTCTCCAGGTTGTGGTTGTAGCGGACGACCCCGGCGGCGGCCAGCTCGCCGGCCTGCTCACGGGTCAGGATGCCGGCGGAGACCGCGACCTCCAGGTCGGTCTCGGCGTGGATCGCCTCGACGGAGTCCAGGATGTGCGCCATCGCCCGCCGGTCCGGCCCCTTGATCGCCAGGACCAGGCAGAACTCCGTCGCGCCCGCGGCCTGCGCGCCGCCCGCGGCCCGCACGACCTGGTCGCGCGTCAGGTACGGCTGCGGCTTGACCGGGGTGCGGAACGCCGCCGACTGCGAGCAGAACGCGCAGTCCTCGGGGCAGCCGCCAGTCTTGGTCGACAGGATCGACTCCAGGCTCACGGCCTCGCCGCACCAGGCGACACGGACGCGGTGGGCCAGGTCGAGCAGGTGGGGCAGCGCGCCAGCGTCCCCGGCCAGGTCGGCCAGCGCGTACGCCTGATCAGCGGCGATCAGCTCACGGCGGTCGAGCAGGGCGGCCTCGACATCGTCGAGCAGGTTCACGCCAGCGAGTGTACGTGGATCGCCGGCAGCGGCCCGGCCAGGTCCAGCTCGGGCACGACCGCGGCGGGCAGGCTCACGCCAGCGAGTGTACGTGGATCACCGGCAGCGGCCCGGCCAGGTCCAGCTCGGGCACGACCGCCAGGAGCGGCGCGATGGCGGCGAGCCCGGCGAGGTTGGTCCGCTCGGCCACGCCGGGGTCGGCGGGGTAGCGGCTGACGACGATGCCCGCCACGGGCACACCGCGCGCCCACGCGGCCTCGCACGTGAGCCTCGTGTGGTTGAGCGTGCCCAGGCCCGGCCGGGCCACGACCACCAGCGGCAGGTCGAGGTCGATCGCCAGGTCGGCCAGCGTGGTCCCGTCGGTCCCCAACTCGACGAGCAGCCCACCCGCGCCCTCCCCGACGACATCGCACAAACCAGCGAACAGACGCAAAAGGTCCGCTCTGGTCACCGCCCGGCCGGCGCGGGCGGCCGCGACGGCGGGCGCGAGCGCCTCGCCGAAGCCCGGCCCCTGCCGCGTCGCGCAACCGGCGAGGCGCGCCACCACGTCGGCGTCGGCCTCGTCGGTGTCCAGCCCGGTCTGGGCCGGCTTCACGTACGTGGCGCCCGGCCGGCCCCGGCACAGCAGCGCGGCGACGACGGTCTTGCCGACCCCCGTGTCGGTCCCGGTGACGAGCACCCCGATCACGCCGGCGCCTCTTATGAGCGCCCGGCCGTCAGGCCGGGCTGCGCTGGGTGTGGTGGGTGGGTCGTGCTGGATACGCGACGCATGCGTCGCGTATCCAGCACGACC
>JBOGEA010000614.1:0-1886 GCA_050743205.1 Egibacteraceae bacterium
GGAAACCTGCAGTGCGGCTGACCCAAAGGGCACCCACGGCCCGCGGCACTCAGCCATTCCTGGAGAGCCACTCCCATTGATTCTGCAACAGACTCGATGCGTGCCGAACCCTGGCCATAAGGACAAGTCAAGCGTATGCGTCCGCTTGAGTGGCGGTGCCGCCGAGCGCCTCCCTGCCTGCACGCCGCTCGCTGACCGCAGGGTGCCCACCGCCGCCCAGAACGGTCCTTACGCAAAAAGCGAGAAAACCCCAACCAGCAGTGCGGAAAGAGCGATAGGCGCATGCGGCAGGGGAGAATGGACCTCATGCGCAGGGGACGGATATCGGGGAGGGCTCGACGATGGCTGCTGGTCACGGCCGCGGTTGGCGTGGCGGTGGCTGGGATGCTCGCGCTGGGGGCGACGCCTGGCTGGATTGCCGGGCCTCGACGGGCGGCGGCGGACTGGGCGCGCGAGCATGTGCTGACGCCCGTTGGGCCTCGGGGTGCTGATCGGCATCGCCGGGCTGGCCACGCCGTTCCTGCTTGTGCGGCTGCAGCGCGGCTGGAGCTGGCGCGACGCCGCTGCCTCAGACCAGCGACGCGGAGCGCGTGACCGGGAGATCATGCTCAAACGCGTGCGCCACCGGTGGATCACGGGTGTGCTCGAGCACTCGCTGGCGGACGAGGCGCGGATCAGGCTGGGGCTCACACGGCGGCCCGACGCGCTCCAGCGGCCTGGGATGACGATCCGACGAGCGGGCCAGCCGCCGGAGCCGCTGCCGGCCGGCGTGCCGGTGAGCGCCGTCTTCGCCGAGGCCGGCGGCGGCGCTGCTCATCCTGGGCGCGCCAGGGTCGGGCAAGACCACCGCACTCCTGGAGCTGACCCGCGACCTGCTCGACCAGGCCGAGGCCGATGACGCTCGGCCGATGCCAGCGGTGTTCAACCTCTCGTCGTGGGCGGCCCAGCGGGCGCCCCTGGCCGAGTGGCTGATCGATGAGCTGCGCAAGCGCTACGACGTGCCGCGGCGGATTGCGACGCGCTGGGTAGATGGCGGTGAGATCCTGCCGCTCCTCGACGGCCTGGACGAGGTCGCCGAGCCGCACCGGGCCGCCTGCGTCAAGGCGATCAACGCGTTCCGCGACGACCACGGCCTGGTCCCCTTCGCCGTGTGCAGCCGCACCGAGGAGTACGCCGCGCTGGCCGCCCAACTGCGGGTGGAAGACGCGGTCGAGCTGCAGCCCCCCACCCGTGGGCAGGTCTATGACTACCTGGAGGCGACCGGCACGTCCCTGGCCGACGTCCAGGCGGTGCTCCGGGCCGACCCGACCCTGTGGGACCTGCTGGAATCGCCGCTGGTCCTGAGCATCGTGGCGCTCACGTACGGCGGGCAGCCGGCGGAGGCGCTGCGGTCACCGGGCACGCCCGAGCAGCGCCTGGCGCTGCTGTTCGAGGCCTACACCGAGCGCATGCTCACCCACCGCCCCGGCCATTTACCCGCCAGCCCAGACGCTGACCTGGCTGTCCTGGCTCGCCCGCTCGATGCGCGACCGCGCTCAGAGCGAGTTCCACCTCGACCGCCTCCAGCAAGACTGGTTGGCCACGAAGACACAGCAACGACTCGCAATCCTTCTCCCAGCGATCGGCGTGGGGCTGGTCGCCGGGCTGTTACTCGGGGAAGCCTTTGGGCCGTTCGCCGGGGTATTCGTCGGGCTGTTCTACGGGGTGCTTTCAGGGTTAAGCGATTGGCTGGGTAGGGTGAGAAGACCCGCAATTAGTGAAATTACCCCGGTTTGGTGGACATCTGATAGATTGGGCTGTATTGCCCAGGAGAGGATGTCCATGATGACGGCGAAGAAACCGCCGTACCCGGCCGAGTTCCGCCGCCAAGCCGTGGTGTTGGTGCG
>JBOGEA010000615.1:0-1877 GCA_050743205.1 Egibacteraceae bacterium
CCATCCCCAACCGGCTGCCGGGCGGCTACGACGTGGAGAACGACGCCGAGCGCGCCCGCTTCGAGCGCACCTGGGACGCGGCGATCCCGCCCAAGCGCGGCCGGCACCTGTCGCAGATGTTCGAGGGTATGGAGGCCGGCGAGGTCCGCGCCCTCTACTGCATCGGCGAGAACCCCGCCGAGTCCGAGGCCGACGTCGGCCACGCCCGCAAGCTGCTCGGCGCCTTGGAGCACCTGGTCGTGCAGGACATCTTTTTGACCTCAACGGCGCGCATGGCCGACGTGGTGCTGCCCGCCGCCGCCGACTGGTGTGAGTACGAGGGCACGGTCACCAGCAGCGAGCGCCGGGTCCAGCGCGTCCGCAAGGCGCTCGACCCGCCCGGCCTGGCGCGGCCCGACAGCCACATCATCTGTGAGATCGCCAAGCGGCTTGGCCACGACTGGGGCCTGCCGACGCCTGAGCAGGTGTGGGACGAGCTGCGCTCGCTGTCGCTGAACTGGCACCACGGGATGAGCTACGCGCGTCTGGAGGAGCACGGCGGCCTGCAGTGGCCGTGCCCCAGCGAAGACCATCCGGGCAGCCCGCTGCTGCACGCCCGGCTGTGGGCGGACGACCCGGCCCGCCGCGGCGGCCACGCCCCGTTCACGCCCGTCGAGCACGCGCCGCCAGCGGACGCGCTGACCGACGAGTTCCCGATCCGGCTCACGACCGGCCGGCGCCTGGACTCCTACAACACCGGCGTCCAGACCGGCGGCTACGCCTCCCCGCTGCGCCGCCGCGAGGCGCTGTGCATCCACCCCGCGGACGGCGCCCGGCTGGGGATCGCCGACGGCGAGCGCGTGCGGGTCACGTCCCGGCGCGGGTCGGTCGAGTCGCCGGTCCGCTACGACGAGACGCTGCGCCCGGGCCTCGCGTTCATCACCCTCCACTTCACCGACGAGGTCGACACGAACATCCTGACGAACGACGCGTGGGACCCGAAGTCGGGCACCGCCGAGTTCAAAGCCACCGCGATCCGCATCGACAGGCTCGAGCCCGCCGCCGTGAGCGCCGCCGGCGCCCTCAGCGCCTGACCCGAAAGGCCAGCCGGTGGACATCCGCCTGCGACAGGCGACGCCGACGGACACCGAGCGGGCGGCGATCGACCTGGTGGTCGGCGCGGGCCCGACCGGCCAGGGGTTCGAGGAGCCCCCGACCGGCCAAGGCTTCGGGGAGCCCCCGACCGGCCAAGGATTCGGGGAGCCCCCGACCGGCCAAGGGCTCGGGGAGCCCCCGACCGGCCAAGGCTTCGGGGAAACCCCGACCGGCCAAGGCTTCGGGGAAACCCCGACCGGCCAAGGCTTCGGGGAAACCCCGACCGGCCAAGGCTTCGGGGAAACCCCGATCAGCAACGGCAGGGCTGTCCAGGGCGGGCGTCGGGCCCGCGCGCGGCGCCACCTGCTGCTCCCGGCGCTGCACGCCGTCCAGGACGCGGTCGGCTGGATCAGCGAGGGGGCGCTGAGCTACATCTGCGAGCGGCTGGTCGTCCCGCCCGCCGACGCCTACGGCGTGGCCACGTTCTACGCCATGTTCTCGCTGTCCCCACGGGCGCCGCGGGTCGCGCACGTGTGCGACGACCTCGCCTGCCGGATGGCCGGGGCCGAGGCGCTGTGCGACACGCTGGCCGCTCTGCTCGGCCCGGAGACCTCCGGCGAGGCGGTCACCTGGGTGCGCAGCCCCTGCCTGGGCCTGTGTGAGCGCGCGCCCGCCGTGCTGTTCCAACTGGCCGGCGACGCCGACTGGTCGCTGGCGCCCGCCGCCCCCGCCGACGTCGTGGCCGGGCTGGCCGGCGACGCCGACTGGCCGCTGGCGCCCGCCGCCCCCGCCGACGTCGTAGC
>JBOGEA010000616.1:0-1871 GCA_050743205.1 Egibacteraceae bacterium
TCGCCCGCTCGTAACTCTGCAAGATCAAGGAGCGCCGGCACCCACGGTCCAATGACGACCGGCACAACCCACCGCTCATAGCGCTCGGCAGCATCGCCCTGGAGCGCCCTGGAGCTGGAACTGAGTCAGCCTCTGCGCCTCACTGCTGGACTTAGCTTCGTCAGCGGGGGTCATCGGGCCCGTTCCTCCGTTGTCGTCAAACCCTCGGATTGACCTTGGTATCCGATTGCAATCCGCTGTGCGGCGAACGCCCAGCATCAGCGGCGGCGCGAAGCGCCGTCCGCTGCATGCCGTTGTTGGGCGGCGCCTTCCGAAGTCCTTTTCTTGAGCTTAATGATTTTAACGATCAAAGCTTTGGGCAAGGGCTGGTCGTTGGGAAACTGCACGGAGGCTTTTCCAACTGTGAAGCGCGCCAGCTCCTTTGAAAAATGCTCCACAATGCCGGTGCCAGTGTAAAACCCAACAAAGGTTTGGCTCTTCCGGCTTTTCAGTGGGTCGCTGGGTAGAGATCGAGTCCCCCGCAGTGGAAGAAGATCGCGGTCTTGAAGTGGTCGCGATTGCGGAACCCGTAGGCCATCTTCTTGATCCGCTGAATCTTCGCGTTGATCCCCTCGCTGACCGCGTTCGTCACCCGGTGGCGGAAGTACGCGAGCACGCCCGGCAGATGCGCCTTGAGCATGGCCGCCACCTTCTTCACCGGCCGCAACCGGCTGCGGATGGCCCAGCCGTACCACCAGTGCCAATGCCGTTCCGCCTCGACCCGGCTTCGGCACTTCCACAGGTCCCGCAGGCTCTCCTTGATCGACCACGCCCGCGTCGTCTTCAGCTTGCGCATCATCCCCCGCGCCGTCAGGCGGGCCAGGCGGTCGCGGTGCTTGTCGGGCACGTTCTCCTCCCCGTAGCTCCACACGTACTTTGTCCCCGTCAACTGGTCGTCGCCTCCCGCTTTCAGCTCGCGCTGCTCGGTGCGCCGGGTCCGATCCACCGCCTCATTCATGTGCTGCATGATGTGAAACAGATCGAACACGATCTTGTCGTCCGCCTTCGGCACGTGGGCCCGGACCGCCTCTGCGTACGGCGCCCACATGTCCATGGCCACGGCCTTGATCGCGCCCCGTTCCGGCGCCGTGAACTGCTGGAAATAGGGCTCCAGGCTCGCCCGCTTCCGCTCCTCGGCCACGTGCTCGATGGTCGCCGTCTCCAGATCGCACACCAGCGTCATGTACACGTGCCCCTTGGCCACCGCTTTCTCGTCCACCCCGAGGCGGGCCGGCAGGCGACGCGTCTTGCGCTGCTGTCCACGCCGCACGGCACGCTCCAGCAGATGCCAGGCCTCGTCCCAGCTGATCCGCAGAATCTCGCAGGCCCCCGCGATGTCGCACTCCCGCAACACGTCGATGGCCAGGCGCTCGAACAGCGTGGTGAACCGCGAGCGCCCTTCGGCCCAGGGCAGCCGCACCTGCCGGATCCCGTGCGTCGGGCACTGCACCCGCGGTGGCCGGGCGTGCAGCAGGGTGCGGAATTGGCAGCTGTCCAAGTGCCGCCACACGCGCTCGTCCGCATGGTCGTACACCGGCGCGCGCGCGCCGCACTCCGGACAGGCCCACGGCGCACCCTCGTCGTGTCCCGCCCACACATCGACGCGTTGCCCCGCAACGTTCAACTCCACGCGCATCACGGTCCATGGACTCTCGATCCCCAGCAGGTGGCGGTAGAGCTCGATGTCTCGCATGTCGTCCGATCCCCCTTCGGCCCAGGGCCGGACGCCAGCCTACCCCCATCAGGTACCCACTCCAAACCCAGAAGAGCCATCGGGGTAAGGACCACCACCGTGGGCGATGCTCGGCCGGATGGCGGGCGGTGGGCGCATG
>JBOGEA010000617.1:0-1862 GCA_050743205.1 Egibacteraceae bacterium
CCCGCCCGTGACAGGTACTCCGCGTAGAACAGCCCGAGCCCCAACGCCACGCACAGCCCGCCGATGATCCAGAAGCGGACGATGACCGTCGTCTCCTGCCAGCCGGCCAGCTCGAAGTGGTGGTGGAGCGGCGCCATCTTGAAGATCCGGCGCCGGAACAGCCGGTAGCTCACGATCTGCAGCAGCACGCTGGCGGTCTCGATCACGAACAGGCCGCCCAGGATGACGAGCAGCAGCTGGGTCTCGGTGAGCACCGCGAGCGAGGCGAGCATCCCGCCGATCGCGAGCGAGCCCGTGTCCCCCATGAAGATCCGGGCAGGTGGCGCGTTCCACCACAGAAAGCCCAACGCCGCCCCCATCCCGGCGGCGGCCGCGATGGCCAGCGCGTCGGCATGGAGGGTCGCCGCCAGCGAGTAGTCGTACGGGTGGCGGAAGATCCAGTACGCGATGACGGTGTAGGCGCCGAAGACCAGCGCGCTGGTGCCTGCCGCCAAGCCGTCCAGGCCGTCGGTCAGGTTCACCGCATTGGACGTCGCCGACAGGATCAGGAAGGCGAACAGTGGGAACCAGATCCCGAAGTCGAAATTGAGCGCGTGGAACATCGACAGCTTCGTCGAGGTCTCGGCCACGTACTGGGCGCCTATCGCGAACGCGATTGTGACGACCGCCTGGCCGCCGAACTTCGCGGTCTTGGACAGTCCCAGGTTCCGCCGCCGCCGCAGCTTGATGTAGTCGTCGAGGAACCCGACCGCGCCCATCCCCACAAACGTGCCCATCACCAGCAGCCCGCCGGGCGACGGCCGCGTCCGGACGATCATCGTGCCCGCGACGTAGCCGGCGACAGCCGACAGGATCATCGCGGTGCCGCCCATGGTCGGCGTCCCACGCTTGACCATGTGCGCCTGCGGCCCGTCTTCGCGAATGAGCTGGCCGAACCCGCGCATCCGGAAGAACCGGATGACGACCGGCGTGCCGACCAGCGACAGCAGCAGCGACACGCTGGCCGCGAGCAGGATCCCCCTCATCCGCGGCCCACCCCGTGTGTGCTGGATCCGCGCGGGATGCCGCGCGGATCCAGCACACAAGTGCCGCTGGCGGGCAGCGCACGTGCCACCCGCTCCAAGCCCACCGATCGGCTGGCCTTCGCCAGGACCGCGTCACCCGGCCGCGGCCGCGCGACGGCCGCCTCGGTGAAGGCCGGATTCGCGTTGTACGCGTCGTTGAGCACTGTGATCCCACCCGTCGTTCGCGCCGGCTTCATCCGCCACTGGCTCACCGGGACATGCGCCAGCGCCTCAACTGCCTGTTCGAGCGGCACTTTGTTGGCATCCGCCACGGCGAGCGCCGCGAGCGCGTCGCCTCCGTTGTGCCCGCCCGGCAGCGGCAGCCCCACCCGCGGATCCCGGACTCGAAAGCGTGCGTCGGCGTCCAGTTGGACCTTCTCGGCCCGCCAGTCCGCCCACTCTGCCAAACCGTACGTGAGGACACGGCCGGGGGCAACCTGTGCCATAGCGGCGACGCGAGCGCCGCCAGCATTGCGCACCGTCAGGCCGTCGGGTGCAAGGCCGCGGGCCGGCTCCAGCTCGGCCTCAGTGGCCCCTTCCGTAAATCCGTTGGCGCATCCATCGCACGGGCATCCCCGCTCGCGGCGTTGCGCCTCGCTTCCATAGGGCCTGGAGGCTATGCACGCTCGGCGCGCCTTGCGAGCGGGGCGCATGGCCGCCCTCGATGCGCAACGTATATCCGTCAGGGACCGCTCAGCCGCCTCCACGGCCTCTTGATGCCTTGGAGGGGCGAGACCTGTTGCGCGTGAGTCAAGTCTGGCGGGGTCGGGTTGCACGCGTCGCGGGTCACGTCGGGGA
>JBOGEA010000618.1:0-1852 GCA_050743205.1 Egibacteraceae bacterium
GGACTTGTATCCGGGGGACTCCCCCGGACCCCCTGGCAGCCCGAACCGCGCTCCGCCGCGCACCGCGCGCGGGTCAAGGCCGCAGGGTCCTCAGACCCAAGGGAGGCCCGCTTTTTCGATCGGGCCGGCGGGGCCCCGGCGGACGAACCACTCGAAGCCGTACACGGCGGCGAACTGCGCTGGTGTCAGCGGGACGTCCGTCGCGGCGATCTGGCTGGCGTGGGCGTGCATCGCGGCGCGTTTGACGTCAAGGCAGCGGCGCACGTCGATGACCGTGGTGATCTCGGCGGTCGGCAGCCCTACGCGTGAGGGGGCCTGGGGAGACGCGCCCGAGTGGCGTGACCGCTCGGCCAGCGACTGGCTCGCGCCTTCGACCAGGTGCACATCGACGAAGTGCAGGTACTCGTGGTCGACGGTGGCCTCGTAGACGGTGGGCAGGTCCGCCAGTTGGGCCGCCCGCGCGCCGACGCGGTGGACCTGCAGGTGGTCGGGGTGGCGGTATATCCCCCCCGGGTCGTAGCCGCAGAGCGCCGCCGCGCCCTCGGCCTGGCAGATCGCGGCCAGCCGGGCGGCGGCCTCGTCGATCGATGCCGCCGCGAACGCCCCTGGCCAGTGGTTCGCGGGGTCACCCGGCAGTCCTGAGTCCTCATAGCCCAGGAACTCGACCCTCGGCACCTTCAGCAGCGCGGCCGACGCGAGGGTCTCACGGGCCCGCACCGCGGCGACCGTGTGGCCGCCGGCCAGCGCCGTGTGAGAGCTGCCTCGCTCGCCTCCCGTCGCCACGACGAGCACCACCCTGTGGCCGGCCTCTGCCAGGCGGTACATCGTCCCGCCCGTGAAGATCGCCTCGTCATCGGGATGCGCGTGCAGGAATACGATCGTGGACATGAAGCGCTGATTGTGACGCACGGCACGAGGGTCCGCCCGCTGCCCGGACGGACCCTCACCGGATCAATCAGCCACCTGCCGACTCTTCGGCCGGCGCCTCCGCGGCCGGCGCCTCCGCGGCCGGCGCGTCAGCGACCTGCGCCTCTGCGGCCGGCGCGTCAGCGACCGGCTCCTCTGGGATCACGGCGTCATGCTCACTGTTCTCGCTGCCGGTCACGCGCGCGTTCCCGCCTTCTGCGCCGGACTCATCAGAGTTGCGCTCGGAGGGCGGAGGGCCCGTGTCGATGTTCCTGCAGTCCTGGCCGTCCCTCGACAGGAAACCGTCCACGATCGTCACGATCCTGCGGGGCTGGGGGTCACAGGCGGGTTCGGGGGGCGAATGGATCGCGGCGGCGGAGGCCACTGGGACCGTCGCCATCAGACCGCCGGCGCACAGGGCGGCGGCCACGCGAAGGCGTGCGGGATTGCCGAGCTTCATGCGTGTTTCCTCTGTAGTGGGGGCTGTTCGACAAAGCACGCTAAAAGCCACAGGTCGGAAAGTCCAACTCCGCCCCCGGTGGCAGGCGGCGTCGGGACGGCCCCGACGGGTGGCGCGCGTGCGCTGCACTCCGGCTGCTCGGGCGGTGCTCAGTGGTCGGCGGGTGACCACCTGGCCATCGCGTCCAGCTACGGGACATCCGGAGCCGCTGGCCAGCTCGCGCCCGGGCGGGGGACGGAGGTGAGGCGGCCACCACCGGCAGGCATATGGCCAGGGTTCGGCACGGATTCGTGCCGAACCCTGGCCACTAGGGCTTCACGCTGCCAAATGGCACCGTTATTTCGACCGGCTCAGGATCTCACGGGCCTGCGCCCCAGCCCGATGAGTCATGCACGGGTAGGGCGGTGGCGCGCGGGGTTGACCGCGGTTGCGTGACGTGCCCTGCCGTCAGGCCGGGCTCCTCTGGGTGTGGTGGGTGGGTCGCGG
>JBOGEA010000619.1:0-1834 GCA_050743205.1 Egibacteraceae bacterium
GACCCACAGGGCACCCACGGCCTGCGGCACTCAGCCATTCCTGGAGAGCCACTCCCATTGATTCTGCAACAGACTCGATCCGCCAGGATTGCGGGTCAGGCGCGGCTGTCGGGGCTTGAGGCGCAGCTTTCCCTCATATTCGGAGGAAAACTGCATCTTTGGCTCGAGCGCCCCGACTGCGGGCATCCGACGGAAAACCGCACGTTGGGCCGGCAGCCACGGCGCCGCCTCCCGACACCGCCTCGGTCATTGCCCGCCCGCCTCTAGTGGCACACGCGATCCCGGGCCGGCGGGCGGTCGCCGAATCCCTGCGGGCCGGCCGCCTGTTGCATGAGGTGGCGCTCGCCGACGTCAGTGACCCGCTCGCCGAGGCCGCCCGGGCCGCGGGCGTGCCGGTGCGGCAGGCGCAGGGCGGCGAGCTGGACCGGCTTGCGCGGGGCGTCCTGCACCAGGGCATCGTCGCTGTGGCGCCGCCTTTCCCGTACGTGCAGCTCGCCGACCTGATCCACACCGAACTCGTCGTCGTGCTCGACGGGATCACCGACCCGCAGAACCTCGGCGCGATCGCCCGCAGCGCCGAGCTGGCTGGGGCCGGCGGGCTGGTGCTGCGCGAGCGACGCAGCGCCCATGTGACCGCGGCGGCCGAGAAGGCGTCGGCTGGAGCCCTGAGCTGGCTGCCGGTCGCCCTGGTGTCGAACATCGCGCGTGCGCTGAGCGACCTGCAGTCTGGGAGGCTGTGGACCGTCGGCCTGGACGCCGGCGGCGCGTGTGACCTGTGGTCGTCTCCGCTGCTCGACGGACGCGTGGCGCTGGTCGTTGGCGCGGAGGGGGCCGGACTGTCCCGCCTGGTCGCACAGCGCGTGGACGCACTGGTCAACGTACCCACGCGAGGGCACATCGGGTCGCTGAACGCGTCCGCGGCCGCCGCTATCGCGCTCTTCGAGATCGTCCGCCGTCGCGCACAGGCGAAGGACTAGTCAATTGGGAGGGTGCCAAGCTTGACTAGCCCTTCTCCACGCCCTTTACTGAATGGCACACGGCAAATCCGGCCACGAGGGGAGAGGCGATGCGAAATGCTGCGCCTTTCTGGGCGAGTCTTGAAGACGAGACCGACGAGATGCTGATCAAGCGCTCGTGGGCCGGGGACGACCGTGCCCTTTCAGTTCTGCTCCAGCGATACCGCAGCTTTGTTCGGGTCAAAGCCCGCACCTACTTCCTCGTCGGTGGCGACCGGAAGGATGTTGTCCAAGAGGGCATGATCGGCCTGTACAAGGCGATTCGCGACTACGACGCGGATCGCCAGACGAGTTTCCGTGCCTTCGCCGAGCTGTGTGTCGTCCGCCAGATCATCACCGCAATCAAGATGGCGACCCGCCAGAAGCACGCGCCTCTGAACCGGTACGTCTCGCTCTACCTCCCGCTGTACGACGAAGACGACGCGGACGGCGAACTGCTGGATCACATCATGTCTGGCGAGGCCGATCCCGCCGACCGGGTCGTGTCCGATGCCGAGATCGCCAGCCTCGAGGGACAGTTCGCGCGCATCCTGTCCGACCTTGAGGCCGACGTCCTCCAGCGCTATCTCCAGGGACACAGCTATCAAGAGATCGCGGTCGCGCTGAACCGGCACGAGAAGGCGATCGACAACGCCCTCCAGCGCATCAAGCGCAAGCTCGACGCCTACCTCACCCAGCGCCGGTTGAATGAGGCGGTCTGAGGGTCTTCGTCCTTCGCCCGGGTCTTCAAGCCTTCACCCGGGTCTTCAAGCCCTTCACCCGGGGTTGCCGCCTCGTCGGGTTCCGCTCGCGAAGAGCCTTTTAGGTCGCTGCACCCG
>JBOGEA010000620.1:0-1830 GCA_050743205.1 Egibacteraceae bacterium
ACACCCCGCTAGTCCACCGTGGGGACGGTGGGATTCGAACCCACACGAGCATCCATTTTAAGTGGAGCGCCTCATGCCGATTGGGCTACGTCCCCTGCGCTGATCATAACGCGCTGACCTGCGCCTCTGCTGCGCCTGCCGGGTGGCCCTCAGCTGCTGCGGCTGCCGGCGGGGCCTCCCGTGACGGCCTGGTGACGGGCCACGCCGACAGACACGCGTCGAACCCGGTCCGAGAAGGCGAGTGCGTCGTCACCGCCTGTGGAGTGTACGGGCCAGGCGACGCGCTGGCCCTGGAGCCGTCGTGGTGGGCCGATCGAGGCGCGGTCGAGGAGCGACGGGCGCTGATCGAGGCGTTCCGGGCCCAGGATCTGGAAGAGGCAACCGCCGAGCTGCGGGCGCGGTGCGAGGGGTTGGACCGTGCCCGCTCCCGCGGTGAGGTCGTCACGGTCGGCGAGGTCGCCGAGGTGCTGGTGGGCCAGTGGCCGGCGGCGTTCCACGCGAGGCTGGCCGACTCCCAACGCGCCTTCTTCACGCTCGGGGATGACGACCGGTTGGCACGGGCGGCTGAGGACGGCCGCGCTGCGGCGGTCGCCGTCCGTGACCGCTATCTGGCGCCGGAGCGGATCAGCGGCCACTCGCTGCGGCAGGCGCTGAGCCTCGCCAACGCCGACGCGTCCCGCCTGCGACTCAACCCGGCAAACGCGCGCCACCTGCGCCCACCCGACGGGGCGGAGCTGTCCGAGGCGGCCAAGAACGCCTTGCAGGCGCACGATGTCGTCAGCGAATGGCGGCGCGGCTTAACCGAGGGCGGCGACGCCAGCAACGTCTCGCTGGGTCTGCTCGCCACCGACCGTGCGGCCGACCTGATCGAAAGGCTGCCCGCAGGCGACCGCGCCTCGGTGCGCGCCCGCATCGTGGCCAACGAGCGCGCCCGCGCAGCCGCCCGGCAGCACCGCGCGTTGTCGCAGGCCCGACAGCGACGCGTCGGCGTCGCCTGACCACCCGGACGACAGGAGGAGGCCCGCCTCGCAACGGCCTCACAAACCAGACGGGGCGGGCCCAAAGACACCACGGAGGTGTCACTCGTGACTCTGCTCATGCCCGCGCCCGGCCACGAGGGGGTGTCCGGCTTCTGGCGCGGCGCGGATGCTCGCAGCCGCCGGTCGCGCGGTTGGGCTGGCGCTGGCAACCATCCCGCTACTAGCTCGCCCGCCGTGGTGGGTGCCGGTGGCCGGGCTGGCCGTTGTGGCCACCACGGTCGCGATCGGCCGCAGCTCAGTGAGACGGCGGACACGGTTGGGGCTGGTTCCCGCTGGTGTGGATGCGTTGGACGCGGTCCGCGCCGACGCCACTTGGCGTGGCGGAGGCGCGTTCAGCCCGCCAGGGCCGGTCCAGCCGTCAGGGCTGCGGACACGGGAAGGGTGCATGACCGGCAGCGTGGAGGTGTCGACTTGGCCCCAGTCGTCGGGGGGCGCCTGCGCGGCGCGGCGCGCGCGCAGCTGTTCGAAGGCGCCCCACAGCCAGCGCACCCGGCGGTTGACCTCGCTTTGGACGGGCAACGACGGGAACAGCGCTGACCAGTCGCGGCGGACCTCGGCGAGGAGCCCCGACTCGTATCGGCGTGCGAGCAGGTGGCGGACCAGTTCGATGGTGATCAGCTCGGCGTCGGCGCACTTGGGCTTGGGCCCTGGTCGTATGGGTATCTGGAGCGCGCCGTGGCGGATGGCCTCATCGACGAAGAAATAGACGTGGACGAACAGGTCTTCGGTTGGCAGCATGAGCCTGGCCTCTTCGCGGGTCGGGTCTTGGACGACCGCTTTCTCCCGCAAG
>JBOGEA010000621.1:0-1824 GCA_050743205.1 Egibacteraceae bacterium
GTCGCGGTTCAGGCGGCATCGAGCCGCCCGAACCGCGCTCCGCTGCGCTTCGCCCGCGACTCAAGCGCCGCGATTCTCAAACACGGTCTAAGCCGCGCCCGATCGAGCGAGCGCTGTGCTCGTGGGCATCGCATCGCTGTACAGCCGCCGGCACCAGCACGGTCGCGATCATCGGGTGTCTTGGTCTGGGCTCAGCTTGCGGTGCGGCTACGGCCCCGCTGGCTGCGGCGCAGGGCGCGGCGCTCGTCGTCGGTCAGCCCGCCCCACACGCCGGCGTCCTGGCGGGTGGCGAGCACCCACTCCACGCATTGGGCGGTGACGTCGCAGCGCGGGCAGACCCCTGCGTGTCAAGCTGTAGCGAGGCAGGCTACCTGCTTGGCAAGCACCTGGGCTCACACGCTGAGGCCCGTTTCTGCGGTCGTTGACGTCGCCAGAAAATCAGACTCGAGCCCGTGCTCTCCGTCGATCTGGCCCGCATGGCAGCCCCTCATTGAGCGTTACCTCGACCTCGACCTCGTAGGTGCGGGTGGTGGAGAAGCCCTCGACGTCGTGGCCCACTCCAGCCGGACCTGGCCATCGGGACTGTCCTTGTAGAACGTGCAGAGGATTGGCAGTCCAGGTCCGCGACGACACCCGGTTCTTCGTGTACGGATCGAGGCCGTTGAAGTCGAGCACCGCCGACGTGCTCGGATCCACGGCGGACGACAGCGCCTCACAGAGCGCCTCCTACCGGACCGCGAGCAGCTCGTTCTCCATCGAGAGTGCCGCCGTGCCCTCGACCCGCAGGAGCAGTATCTCGTCATCGTCGCGTTCGATGCGTGACATCCCTTGGCAGTCCATGCGGTGAATCCCGCCGACGGGAGCAGCCCGTGACGGGTCGAGCAACTCCTGCTGCAGCGGCTTCCCCGCGCCCACGCCCGGGTGATCAGGTCCGTCATGGTCCGATCACCGCACAATGCCGTTGAACCAACTGACCACAGTGGGACGGACCGGTGCGACATTCTAGAGACGGTGCTCGGTGCATGGATCCCGCGGTATCGCCAGGCCTGGTGCACGCAGCTCAGGGATATGGTGGCCAGCAGTAAGGGCCCGGAGCAAAATAACGTTGAGAACGGGTGGTCTTCTGCGCTCGGGTGGATTCGCCGGGCACGATCTTTCGGTCCGCCTCTGGGCTGACACCAGCTTTCCTCCGTATCCGAAGGAAAGCCGTACTCGAATCGGTGCCATGACTCGCTCGGGTGCGGCTTTCCTCCGTATCCGAAGGAAAGCCGTACTCGAATCGGTGCCATGACTCGCTTCTGACACGCCGCCGCCGGGCGTCTTGCCCAAGCATGATCGGACGCAGAACCGCCTCGCCCGGCAATTCTGCAACAGCCTCCCCACGACGGAAACCGCACCCAACCCAAGCGACGGGGCGCAGGGAGGGTGTGTTTCTGCCGCGGTCCGTCATGCCCTTTAGATGACAACGTTGTTATGCTCCAGGCCCTGACTAACGCGGGTGTGGTCGCGCGGGGTGTGACGTGACGCTACCGGTCGCCAAAGCTGGCCTGGCTCGGCTGCTCACAAGCGTCGATCTTCGCTCGGTCGAAGGCCGAACGCCGTTGACGCAGCGTTGCATGTGAGATGTCCGCGCGGCCCGTCCTTGTGATCTTCAGCTGACGCGGCGTGTGCGTTCGAGCTCCCGCTCCACGGCGAGCCGGATCCAGGAGCTGACGGAACGGTCGTCTTCGTCGGCTCGACGGCGGATGTCTTCGAGGGTCTCGGGTGGGAAGCGGACGGGGACCAGTGCGGTCAAGCGCCCCTGCCGCCGACGGCCAGGACCCT
>JBOGEA010000622.1:0-1820 GCA_050743205.1 Egibacteraceae bacterium
CCCAGGCCGCCGAGAGGCGGGTCCTGTCGGCCCACCGGACGCCGGACGAGACGATCGCCTGCGCCCCCCAGGCCGCCGAGAGGCGGGTCCTGTCGGCCCACCGGACGCCGGACGAGACGATCGCCTGCGCCCCCCAGGCCGCCGAGAGGCGGGTCCTGTCGGCCCACCGGACGCCGGACGAGACGATCGCCTGGGCGCGCCAGGCCGCGGAGGTGCGGGTCCTGTCGGCCCACCGGACGCCGGACGAGACGATCGCCTGGGCGCGCCAGGCCGCCGAGCGCGGCCCGCGGGTGCTCATCGCCGGAGCGGGCGGCGCCGCGCACCTGCCCGGCGTCGTCGCCGCCGTGACGTCGCTGCCGGTCATCGGCGTGCCGATATCGGCGACACGCCGATGACCGCTGGGACGCGCTGCTCGCCATCGTCCAGATGCCCGCCGGCGTCCCGGTCGCCTGTGTCGCCATCGACGGCGCCCGCAACGCGGGCCTGCTCGCCGCCCGCATCCTGGCCGCCGGCGACGACGGGCTGCGCGCCCGCATCGACGCCTTCCGCGCCGACCTGGCCGCGAAGGGTCCGCGACAAGGACGCCAAGGTCCGCGCCGAGTTCGACCCCCAACCGCCAATCCCGCCCCTTCGGCTTCGGCTGGCCCGAAAACATGCGGACCAAGGCGTGCGTGTGGCGGCTCAACGCCCGGCTCGCCGCAACCCGGCTACTGGGCAGGCGCGCTGTTCGATCGGCAACGACGTCCGCGGGAAGGGTCTGCCCGGCCACGACGAGGCGATCCCCCAGCGTGAGCGCGACGTCGCCCGCGTCACCAGCGCTGGGTTGCGGGACACTCGTCTGCTGGATCCACGCACAGCACACAGCCCGCTGAAGGAGCGCATCGTGACCAAGGTGTTGATGGTCTTGACCAGCCATGAGGATCTGGGGGACACAGGTCGCAAGACCGGTTTTTCCCTGCCAGAGGCCGCCCACCCCTGGAAGGTGTTCACCGACGCCGGCTACAGCATCGACTTCGTCTCTCCCAAGGGCGGCGAGGCGCCCATGGACGGCGTCGACCTGAGCGACCCCGTGCAGCAGGCCTTCCTGAACGACGCCGACATCGCCGCCGCGGTGCGCGACACCCTGACGCCCGAGCAGGTCGACCCCCACGACTACGACATCGTCTTCTATGCCGGCGGTCATGGGACCATGTGGGACTTCCCAGACAACGCAGCGCTCGCCAAAATCGCGGCCGACGTCTACGAGCGCGGCGGTACCGTCGCCGCAGTCTGCCACGGGCCAGCTGGTCTGGTGAACATCAGGCTGTCCGACGACTCCCACCTGATCCAAGGCAAGGCGGTCTCAGCGTTCACGAACGAGGAAGAAGCCGCGATCGGCCTGGCCGAGGTCGTGCCCAACCTGGCCGCAGACCAAGCTCACCGAGCGTGGCGCACGTCACGCCGGCGTCGAGAACTTCGCCGCGTATGTGGTCGCGGACGGCATGCTCGTGACTGGGCAGAATCCCGCCTCTGCCACCGGTGTCGCCCAGCGCGTCGTCGAGATTCTCGCCGAGCGGCTCGGCGCGTGAGTGCGGGAAACCGTCGGATCTGACGGATTCCCGCACCCCAGGCTTGCATAACTGTCCACAGGCCCCGCAGCGCGTGGGCCGGGGTTCTCACACATCTTCTGAGCGGCGCAAGCCGGTGGGGAAGGCCGTGGGGATCCGCGGCTCTTCGCCGCTTGCGCGCCCTTGCGCCCCCTTGCGCGTCGTACGCTCACCCCCGCCAAACCGACGGAGAAATGGGGGTCGTATGATGAATGAGTCTGTGCGGGTCATCAC
>JBOGEA010000623.1:0-1811 GCA_050743205.1 Egibacteraceae bacterium
GCACAGCGCCGATTCAGGGTCTCCGCGCGTGGCCGGGTCTACCAGCCGTTTCAGCGTGGCGACCAGCTCCGGGTCGGTGGCGGTCAGCCGTTTGCGTCCCCCGCCGGGACGCCGTGTCCGCTCGGACTCACTCGGCGCCCTGAGCGATTTCCGCCAGCCCTTTGCGCACGGTCGTGGCGGACACTCCCGCTGTACGGGCGACCAGGCTGATCCCGCCACGGCCCCACGCTTGCGCCTCGGCGCCCAGCAGCACCCGCCGCTGCCGCTCGTTCAACACGGGCAGCATGACCTCGAACTTGCGCGCCAACGCCTCTTCGGTGACTGCCACAGCGGCAGTCTAACCGACCCCATCTTTCAACCATGTTATTTGTGCCCAGGCCCTACGGAGCCCCACGCGTGCACGCTCCAGCTGCGCCTGGGCCACGGCATCCGCGTGGGCCGCAAACGCGTCGCCCGGCTGATGCGCCACGCCGGCCTGGCAGGAGTCCAGCCGCGTTCGACCAGGCCTGTGACGACCGTTCGCGACTGCGCCGCTCGGCCCGCCCCCGATCTGGTCGAACGCGGCTTCACGGCGACCGCGCCCAACCAGCTGTGGGCCGCCGACATCACCTACCTGCCCACCGCCGCAGGCTTCCTGAGCCTGGCGGTGGTCTTGGACGCGTGCAGCCGCCGGGTGATCGGCTGGTCTATGCAGCCCCACACCTGCGCGTCCAGATCGTCGTGGCCGCCTTGGACGCGGCCGTGCGCCGGCAGCGCCCGCCGCGGGGTGTGATCCACCACTCCGACCAGGGCAGCCAGTACGTTACCAGACCCGTTACCACGGGCGAGACACCCACACGCTGCGGTCTCCGGGTGCCAGCCGTATCAGAGCTGCTCAGGGGCGGAGGCGGTGGGATTCGAACCCACGGGGCACGGTGACGCGCCCAACGGTTTTCAAGACCGGTGCCTTCGGCCGCTCAGCCACGCCTCCGCAGGGCAGTGTACGGCCCGTGCCGCGATCAGGCTCTGGGAGCCGTACCGCTGCGTAAAGTGTGGGAAACCGCCGAATCTGACGGTTTACCGCACTCTAACCGTGCCGAAGCACGAGCTGCCGTGTGTACTATTGCCGCGTCGCTCTCCCAAGCGCGCCGTTGGCCATCGGGGCGGTCACCAGATGGCTGAGCCGGCGCAGCCATCTCGCGTTGGGTTCCAGATGGGCATCGGCAGCGCTGCGGCTCGCAGTACACTTCCTGGACACCCGAGGCCGCGGGTGATCAGGAGGCTTCGCATAGCTCGGTCTAGTGCGCGTCACTGCTAATGACGTTGGGGTTAACCCCCCTCGAGGGTTCGAATCCCTCAGCCTCCGCCAAACTCAGAGCCCCCGGTGCCTGATTGATCGGCTCTACTCTGAACGTCGAATCTGGGCCTAGGAGGCGACGATGGCGGTAGGGAGTTGCGCCTGTACCTCGAACCCACCGAATCTGGACAGGTGTGGTGGTCCGAGAGTCCTCAGGTGCCGGGCTTTCACGCCACCGGAGTCGATATGCAGGACTTGATCCTGCGTTCCGAACTCTTCCTCTCGGAGATCCTTGAGGATGACGTCGAACTCAGATGCCGCCTTGTCGGCCAGCCCCCCAACACCGAAGAAACCCTGTCTCCTTTGGCGAGATCCTCATAGACCCACGTCGTCAGCAGGCTCGTACCACAAGGCCTCGGATCCCACGTGGATCCGAACGCCCAAAGCCCTGACGGGCCTCGCCCCAGCCCGACGAGCCATGGACGGGTGGGACGGTTGCGCGCGGAGTTGGCTGCGGTCGTGTGCTGGATCCGCG
>JBOGEA010000624.1:0-1810 GCA_050743205.1 Egibacteraceae bacterium
CTACCTCGACCAGCTGGTGCGTGACCTCATAAGAGCCTGCCTTCACACCGAATGGCCCGTCCCTGTCTTGTCCGCAAAACCAGCAAATTCGCCCCTTGACAACCATAGGAGCATCACTGTGTCCGGTGAACGTCCACAAAAGTGTGAAGGAGAACGCCGGTCAGGAACCTGTTGCAGGCTTCGGCGGTGGCCACAAGCTGATCGACCTACAACTTTCCTCCGGATATGGAGGAAAGCCGCGGCTCAAGAACGCGACCTCTGCGCTCGGCAGCAGGTTTCCTTCATATGCGAAGGAAAACCGCGGCCCGCCACATCGCCGAGCCGCCTGGTGGCGGGGCGTATGACCTCGTTGACGACGCGGTCGGCGGGGCCGATACGCCTCACCCGCGATGCTCGATCCGCTCGACGACCACCATTCGAGCAGCGTCATCGATCTGACTGATAGACGACCCGGTACTCGCCACGCCGCGCCGAGTACGACCCCGTCAGCTCAAACCGCAACGGCTTGCCGACCCGGGGGGCCTCCGCCAACGGCCCCCGCAGGAACTTCGACGACCGCGCTGTACACCTTGACCGACAGCGCATACAGAGACCGTCGCGCGCCCGGGGCCAGCCCGACCACGTACCGGCCGCTGGTCACGCGGCGCCCGTCTCGTCACGCCGCCGCTGCGCGATCTCGACCGTGACCTGTTCGAGCGGGTACACCTCTCCCCGCTCGACCGCGGCACGCGCTTGGAGGATGTCGTCCAACGCGCCGGGGACGGAGAGGATCTCGAGGGTCTCCTCCAGCGATCCAAGTCGTCGGCCGAGACGATGACCGCGATGGTGCGGCCATGCCGGGTGATCAGCGCACGCTCATGCGACCGGCTGGCGTGACCGCGCCGCCTGCCTCGAGGAGGACTCTGAGCTGAGTTTGGCCCATGGCGGGAATTCCACTGGGCAGACTGCGGCCGACGCAGCGTTTCCGCATCCCAACGCGCTGACAGAACGCTATGCTTTCCGCATGCCAGCTAACAGACGAAACGAAGTGCAGCTCGCGGTGCGGGTTCCGAAGTCGATGCTGGATGCGGTTGACCAGCTCATTCCCGAACTGCACGCCACCAGAGCTGACGCAATCCGCGCCGCCGTCGAGCTGTACCTGTACCGTTTGGCCTGCGAGCGGGATGCCGAGCGCTACCGTGCCCAGCCGCTGTCCAACGAGGAACTTGCTTTGGCCGACGACCCCGCCGGATGGGCGCTTACGCCAGCATGGTGAGGGGTGAAGTCTGGTGGGCCGCCACTCCCGGAGGTGACCGGCCCGTAATCGTGCTGACCCGTGACCCCGTCGCCGACCGCATCGGCGCCGTCGTGGTCGCAGCCTGCACTCGAACGGTTCGCGGGCTTCTCAGCGAGCTGCCGCTGGGACCGGAAGACGGCATGCCCGAACCCTGCGTGGCCTCACTCGACAATCTTCACACCCTGCGCAGAGACGCGTTCCGCACACGCATCACGATGCTGTCTACGCTGCGGCGCCGCCAACTTTGCGAGGTGCTGAACGCCGCACTCGGTTGCCCCGAACACATCAGCCCGACAATCTGACAAGGTGGCGGAGTAGCCGAGGGAGGCGGTGCCAACACGTCAGGCGATGGTCTCGGCGCCGAGGTAGCCGACGAGGGCGGTGGGGACGGCAACCGTGCCGCCGGCGCGTTGGTGGGTCTCCAGCAGGGCGATGAGGGTGCGGCCGACGGCGCGGGCGGTGCCGTTGAGGGTGTGGACGAGTTCGGTGGAGCCGTCCGTGGCGCGGTAGCGGCAGCGCAGGCGGCGGGCCTGG
>JBOGEA010000625.1:0-1799 GCA_050743205.1 Egibacteraceae bacterium
CGGCGGAATACCGCCGCGATCCAGCACACAACCCCTCTGTGTCAAGCTGTAGCGAGGCAGGATATAGCCGATAATTTTCCCAACACCTTGAGCAGCTACAGCAGGAGGGAGACGCTGGTGGAGAGCAGCTCGCTGACGGTGGGGTGGGGTGGATGGTGGCGGCGAGGTCGAGGGGGGAGGCGGCCATCTCGATGGCCAGGGCGGCGTGGGCGATCAGCTCGGAGGCGTAAGGGGCGGCGATCTGGGCGCCGACGATCGCGTCGGCGTCGGCATCGATCACCAGGCGGACGAAGCCCTGGTCGGCCGCGATCGTCGCCGCGCGGCCTGAGGCGGCCAACGAGATCGTGGCGGTGCGGACCGTCATTCCCGCCGCGCGGGCGTCGCTGGCGGACAGGCCCACGACCGCGACCTCGGGGTCGCTGAACACGACCGTGGGGACCGCCGCGGGGTCGAACGCTGCGGGCTGGCCGCACAGCGCGTCGGCTGCGACTTCGGCCTCGGCGGCGGCCTTGTGCGCGACCGCGGGGCCGGGCGTGAGGTCGCCGATCGCTGCGACGTGGCGGCAGATCCGCCGGTCAGGATTGACGTCGAGCAGCCCATCGGCTCTGGGTCGCACGCCGATCGGCTCCAGACCGACTTCGTCGGTGTTCGGCCGCCGACCCACGGCCACGATCGCCGCGGCCGCCTCAACGGTTTGGGAACCAGGGCGGTCTCGACCTTCAGGCGGGCGCCGTCGAAGTCACGTGCGTGCGCGCTGAGCAGCACCTCGACGCCCAGGGCGCCGAGCCGGCGCTGCACCACCCGCGCGACGGCGGCGTCCATCGCGGGCAGCAGGGGGTCGCGCGCCTCGACGATCGTCACCCTGGCGCCGAGCTTCGCGAGCGCGGTGCCCAGCTCGACGCCGGCACAGCCGCCCCCGATCACCGCGGCGCTGGGCGGCAGGGCCCGCAGCGCCAGCACGTCCGTCGAGTCGAGGATCCGCACGCCGTCGCGGGCCATCCCCTTGAGCTGGCGAGGCCGAGAGCCCGTCGCGAGGATCACGTCGCGGAACTCGACGAACCGCGAGGGGCCCCCGTCGTCGCGCTGGATCGCGCCCTGGCCGGGACGGGTGAAGCAGAACCGTCCGGCGAGCACCCGTACGCCCGCGCTGTCGAGTCGGCGGCGGACCGCGTCGCCCAGGCGCTGCACGATCTCGTCTTTGAACCGCTGGAACTGCGCGAGATCAACGGATACGCCCTCAAGCCGCAGGCCCGCGCTGGCCATGGTGTGGGCGCGGCTCGCCGTGTTCGCCACCTCGATCAGCGCCTTGCTCGGGATGCAGCCGGTCCGCAGGCACACGCCGCCGACCCCGGCCGCGCCGTCGCGGTCGACGAGCGTCACCTGCCGTCCCAGCCGCGCCGCTCGCAGCGCCGCGGCGTACCCGCCGGGACCGGCCCCCACTACCAGGAGGTCGACGCCCTCGGGGACCTCGCCGACGACCATCAGCGGGGCTGCGCCCCAGCCCGACGAGAGCGATGGGCGGGTGGGGCGGTGGCGCGCGGAGTTGGCGGGGGGTGTGTGCTGGATCGGTGTGACACGAATGCATGAGGAGGCGTGATGTAGAAGATCATGGTCGCTGAGTGTGATGCTGTGCGGGAGATGGAGGTTTGGCCCTTCGGAGCCGCTCTGCGGGGGGAGGCTTCAAACCACCGCAAGCTGCGTCGGTCAAGAGCCGGGGTGGTGGGGCGCCCGCGGAAAAGGCGCGCCGTGAGCGTGTCAGGTGTGAGCCGAGAAGACGAACGCGAGTGAGCCACCGCTGA
>JBOGEA010000626.1:0-1770 GCA_050743205.1 Egibacteraceae bacterium
CCGCGATGAACAGCCGGATCCGCTCGCCTTGCGGGGGCTCGCCCAGCACGAACGCGCGGACCTGCCCGAACGTCGGCGAGCGGGGGCGGATGTCGGCGACGGCGGCGAACGCCAGCCCCGCCACGACATAGACGAGCTTGTCCCACGCCTCGGCGTGGAAGCCCCGCAGGACAGACGGCTGCCAGCGGCAACTCGCGCCGCAGCCGCTGCTGAGCAGGCAGGTCCCCCAGCGTCTACATTCCTGATCAGCGTGACTTGGTCATGGTGGTCCCAGAGACCGATGCACTGCGTTCCCGGGTCGCGTCGATCTCGAGTCCATCATCGAGGCATGAGGGACCGAACATGAGCGACGGTGAGCGCGAACGGCTGTCGCTGCGTCTCGAAGGTGGAGATTTCGGCGACGGGGAGATCCCCCGGTTCGTGCTTTTGTTGCGGGCATGTCTGGTTGAGTACGGCGGGTGGGGTTACGGCAGCCAGTGAGACGCAGCAGTTGGTCAGGCGTCTGGCCCGCTCGCTGACAGAACGAAGCGGCCCGGGCCGGACTCCAGCGTCGATCGAACACGCGACCGACCTTCTGCTGATCGGCCTCGAGCGGGGCTCGACGCGGCTCGTGATGGCCAGCCACCTGTGCTGCAACCGTCCTTCGAGATCGTCGAGGACATTGGGTCTGCCACGCTGCGAACACTCGTGGAAGGGCTTGCGCTCGGCGGCGGGGCTGAACTCCCCGAGGGCTTCGATGAGGTTTCGGTGAGGTTTCGGTGAGGAGCCTGCGTACCTGGCTGGACGCCGTCAAAGCCGCGGCGCCGGTGGCGGAGCTGCGCGCCGAGCTGCGTTCTCACCCCCCTCGCGTGGTGCGGATTGAACCGGAGGCCGCACAGGCTGCGCTTGCCGGTCCGTCGCCGACCGGGGAGGCGATCTCCTACACGAAGCGGACGATCGAGGGCCGGCTGTACGCCGTAAACCTCGAAACCGGCCGATATTCCATTCGTGACGACGTGGGAAACAGCATCTCCCTGACCGGAGAAATAGTCCCAGCTGACGCCGTGGGACGGTTCGTCGGGCAACGGGTCCAAGCCGAGGGCGTCGCGCGCCAGGACGACTCGGGTCGTCTCCAACTCGAGCTCGCCCGCCTAGGACCCGCTCCAACGCTGCGGGGACTGGAGTCCGGCTCATTCTTCCGCAACGTCGAGCTTGACGAGCTGCTCGCCGGCAAAGCGCCGCTCGACTCCCTCGACAGCCTCGTGATCGACGATCTGTCCGACGAGGAGATCGAGGCCTTCCTCGGGGCGGGCGATGGCTGACACCTCAAGAAGCAGCCCCGTCGTGGCCGACACCAACATCTTCGGCGCCCGCTTCGTGCCGGCCGGACGGAGCGCACTCGGAGCGCTGTACGCCCCGCACCTCGTGGGCCGGCGCATTGTCCTCGCCTACCAGACCGTCGGAGAGCTGAGGTATTGGGGACTGAAGTTAGGCATACGCAGCTTTCCTCCGCATCCGCAGGAAAACTGCGCCCGAATCGGTGTCTTGGCTCGCTCGCCTGCGGTTTCCTCCGGATCCGAAGGAAAACCGCACCCGACGCCGCGCAAGGGCACAGGCGACTGGCGGATCGCGGACGTGACCGTCAGCGATGACGCGTCGATCAGCGGCCGGCGGCGCGCCAGCGCGGATGGGCCGGGAACAGCTGCCGCAGCGTCGGGTTGGCCTGATCAGCCGGCGACAGGACGGGCCGCTCGACGGGCCAGCGCACGCCCAGGTCGGGGTCATCCCAGG
>JBOGEA010000627.1:0-1762 GCA_050743205.1 Egibacteraceae bacterium
CAAGATCTGGGGTGTCGGGGTGGAGCGGCTGCTCGATGACCGCGACTACGCGGCGCTCAACGACAAACAATTGTTCGAAACCGTTGAGCTGTGCCACCACAGCACGCAGGATGTGGAGCAGACGGCGGCCGGCGCGCCAGCAGGCGGCTCGGCCCAGGAGCGCATCACGCCGGTCCCGACCCAAGCCGGCCCGCCGCCGGAGGCGAAGGAGACTCCGACGAAACGACGAGAGGTGATCCAACTCGGCGGCGTGGCCGTCGCCGCCTACGTCCTGGAGCTGTTGGACATCGAGCCCGACCGCATGCACGCCGCGCTCGACGCGGGCACGGTCAGCGAGCAGCGCCTGGCCTATCTCGAGCAGATCGCGGACCGGGTCGGCGTGCAGAGCCAGCGGGGCACACCGGCCATCCTGTTGCCGGAGGCCGTCGCGCATTTCCGCAGCGTGCGGCGGCTGGTGGCTGACCGTCAGCGGACCCTGTACCAGGTGCGGTTGAGCCGGGTCGGCGCCAAGCTGGCGACGGTGGTGGGCGACATCCTGTTCTGTGAGGGGCTGTTCGATCTGGCGCGCGGCTGGTACCAGGTCGCCCAGGATGCGGCATTGGACGCTGGCGACCGATACCTGGCGGACATCGCGTTGGCCTGCAGCGCCTACCTGCCGACCTATACCGGGGACCCGTCTGGGGTGTTGGCCCTGGTCGGCCCGCGGTTGGAGCAGCGGTGCCGGCCGACGCCGGCGGTCGCGTGGCTGTGGAGCTTCAAGGGCAAGGCGCACGCCGCTTTGGGGCAGCGGGCGGCGTTCGAGCGCGCGATGGGCCAGGCCCACAAGATGCTGGACGATTCGCCGGCCGAGCTGATCGGGCCGGGGATCTTCTCGTTCCTCCCGGAGAAGCTGGAGTCCTACGAGGCGACCGGCTGGGTCAAGCTTGGCAACACGGACTTGGCAGTGCAGACAGCCGACCGGGCACTGGCCCTGTACGACCCGACGCATAACAGCGGTCCTACGCTGATCCGGCTGGACAAGGCGTCTGCGCTCGCGCAGGCCGGCGAGGTCCCCCAAGCGTGCGATGAGGCCACGGGCGCGCTGCTCGACCCGCACACCTGCAACAGCGTCGGCATCATGATCCGTGCCCGGGAGTTCGACGCGCTGCTCGGCGATGATCGGGCAGCGGCCGTTCGGGACTGGCGGGAAGTCCTCGCCACGATCCGCCGGCCGCGGCCCTCCGTCCCCTGAGCGGGCCAGCAACTGAGCCGTCCGGTTTCCCACACGCGCTGTTCGGGCGAGGAACCCGTCCCGGGCGGTCGCCGTTGGCCGTCCGTGGCCGCGACGAGTGGGCGCGCTCGTTCATGTCTCAGCCGCGCCGCTGCGCACGGAGCGCTGGCGGCCATCCGCCGCTCCTGGAACACGACTCGTGCCGCGATGTCGTCATGTGCTGCTCGACGCGCTCGACGCGGTCAGTCGTGAGCCCTGTCGCAGGTGGCGGTATCCAGCCTGTCCGCCTCGGCGGGCATGGGGTGATCCTGGCCAGGACGGTGCAGCCTTCCTGCGCTTGCGCGGACGCCGTGCGGTGGGCCTGACCAGGTCGAATGCGGCAGAGGCTCCCCTTGGTGGGGAGCTGTTCCCACCCTTTTGCGACGCCGGGGCGGTCAGGGAGCGAGAATGCGGCCGGTTGCCGCGACATGGGCTGAGCTGGGAGACGGCGTGAGGGTCACCAAGGCCGAGCGTGAGGGGCTGCGCAAAGAGTTGATCGCCAAGGGGTACGCG
>JBOGEA010000628.1:0-1761 GCA_050743205.1 Egibacteraceae bacterium
CCCGGCCGTATCGACAGTTCTTCCGGGACCGGCGAACAGTCTGGAGCCGGCGAACGAAACTTGGGCGTCCAGCAGATAATGCTGTGTCTCGGCGAAGGCAGTGTAGCCGGCCAGGCTGCCTGGAAGAAGTGAAAGCGATCGCGACGCGGGCGACACGGCGGGGGGTCGCGCGGAGGCCGGCGCCGTGAGCTGGGCGCGGGCTGGCGCGACGAGCCGCGTGTGGTGCTGCTGGTCGACGGGTTCTCGGCGCTGCGGGCCGAGTACGACGAGCCCGCGGTCCAGTGGGTGGCCGACGATCTGGCCAGGATCGCCGCCGAGGGGCCCGCGCTCGGCATCCTCACCGCCATCACCGCTGACCGGACCGGGGCCGTGCCGACCGCGCTGTCGTCGACGGTGTCGCAGAAGTGGCTGTTCCGCCTGGCCGATCCGTACGACTACGCGATGTTCGGGGTGAGGCTCCGGTCTCCCGCGGCCCTTGCGCCCGGCCGCTGCGTGATCGCCGACACCGGCCAGCTGATCCAGATCGGCCGTCCGGGGCCGTCGCTGGCCGTGGCGGTCGCGCGGGTCGCCGCCGCCTCGTCCCCGCCGGCGAGGCAGCCGGCCACGCTGGGGACGCTGCCGACGTCAGTGGGCCCTGAGGCGCTGGGCGGCGCGGCGCGCGTCGGCCAGGAGCCGTGGCTGCTGCCGGTGGGCATCGCCGAGCGCACGCTTGAGCCGGCGCTGCTGCGCGTCTACCCGGCCGAGCACGCGCTGGTCGCCGGGCCGGCGAGGTCGGGGCGCAGCGGGCTGCTGTGCGCGCTCGCGCGGCTGCTCGCCGCGGCGACCCCGCGCGTCGGCCTCACCGCTGTCGCGGCGCGGCCGTCGCCGCTGCGGCGGCTGGACTGCCTCGATCGCGTGGTCACCGACGCGCGGGCGCTGCCCGAGGCGCTGGCCCAGGTGGCCGACGCCGGCGGGCGGCAGGTCGTGCTGATCGATGACGCCGAGGCGCTCGACGATGTGGCCGGCGCGGTCGACCGGCTGCTGCGCCGGCTCCTGCCCGACGTGCGCGTGATCGCCGCGGGCCGCGCGGACGTCCTGCGCTCGGCCTACGGGCACTGGACTCAGACGGTCCGCCGCTCGGGAGCGGGTGTGCTGCTGCGCCCCGACACCGACCTCGACGGCGACCTGCTGGGGGTGCGGCTGCCGCGGCTGGCCCCGGTCCCCGTCACCGCCGCCCGCGGCTGGTTGGCCGGTGCGGGCGATCTCCCACTCGCAGACCTTGGTCACCGCCGTGCCGACCACGCCGGGGAACTCGGCGTCGCCCTGTCCACCGGACAGCCAGGCGGCGATGTCGATGCCGGCGACCTTCGCGTGCGTGCCGAGTGGTCCGTCGCCGAAGTTCTTTGTGCTGGATATCGGCTGTATACCGCCGATATCCAGCACAAACGGGACGTGGACATTCAAGGGACAGCCGGACGAGCATCACCTCAGCGCCCGGTCGGCGTCATCCTCACCGAACGCGTCAGCGTGCAAGCCTCCTGATGTGGAATCGGGATAGATGGAAGCAGGTGAGGCTCCAGCGTCCCCCCTCGTGGAGGTATCGGGCATCGTCCAGGTCCCGGCTGGCCTGGTCGAGCTATCGGCGGCCTTCGTCCCAAGGATCACGCCGCATGAAGCACAATGCCCTCTTCGAGCGCTTGACGAATGAACGGGCGGTGGCGCACTGCCTGCAGCTCAGCCGGGGTGTAGGCCACCAGGTCGAGCGCCACCCTTGGTCGAAGC
>JBOGEA010000629.1:0-1760 GCA_050743205.1 Egibacteraceae bacterium
CCTCCGGGCCAGGCGATCGCGCTCCTAGGAGCCTGTCGGAGAATTTCTCTCCGCCTGGGCTGAAAAGTCTGCTGTAGTGAGCGCATGAAAAATTCGGCGCGAGTTGAAACCGCGACGCCCGAGCAGCCAGCGCTGATTAGCGGCGAGGCATCGGCCGTGAGGTCCGCCGTGCCGCCGCGCGGGGGCAGCCCCTCGAAGGTGTTTCGTCCCTGGAGTCCGGAGCAGACGGCATTGTTGCCGGCCTCGAAGCGGGACCACCTGGGGGACGATCATCTCGCGGTCTTCCTGCTCGATCTGCTGCCGACGCTGGACCTGCAGCCGATCCGGGATGGCTATCCCGAAGATCGGGGGCAGCCCCCGTATGATCCGCGGATGATGACGGTGCTGCTCCTCTACGCCTACAGCCAGGGGATCACGAGCTCGCGGCAGATCGAGCGGCGGTGCCGGGAGGATCTGGGCTTCATGTATCTCACGGCGGATGCCTGTCCGGACCACGACACGATCTGCGCGTTTCGCCGCGAGCATCTGAAGACCTTCCAGGGGCTGTTTCTGGAGACCCTGCGGGTCGCGCAGGAAGCGGGCGTGTTGAAGGTGGGGCGCATTGCGCTGGACGGCACGAAGATCGAGGCCAACGCCTCGAAGCACAAGGCGATGAGCTACGCGCGGATGCCCGAGCGCCAAGCGGCGCTCGCGGCGGAGGTCCGGCGGTTGCTCGCGGAGGCGGAGGCGCTGGATCGGGCCGAGGATGAGCAGTATGGGCGCGGGCGGCGCGGCGACGAGCTGCCCGCAGCGCTGCAGGATCCCGCGACGCGGCGGCAGCGGTTGCGCGAGGCCAAAGCCCGGCTGGAGGCCGAGCGCAAGCGGGAGTTGGCGGCGGAGAAGCAGGCCCAGGTGGACAAGATCGAGGCGGCCAAGCAGGCCTTGGAAGCGGAGGCGCGCGACCACGCCCGGGCGATCGGGCCGCCACACCCCGACGCCGCGCGGCCGGCGCCGAAGGCCCAGCGGAACTTCACGGACCCGGAGTCGCGGATCATGAAGACGGCCGACGGGTTCCAGCAGTGCTACAACGCGCAGGTGGCGGTGACGGTGGGCACGCAGTTGATCGTGGCCGCCGACGTGGTGACGGCACCGAACGACAAGCAGCAACTGCAGCCGGTGGTCGCGCAGGTGATCGCGAACGTGGGCGTGCCGACCGGAGTGATCGCGGACAGCGGGTATTTCTCTGAGGCCAATGTGCAGGCCTTGGAGCAGCGCCCGAGCGACCCGATCGAGGCCCACATTGCCGTGGAGCGGCAACGGCACGGCGCGCCCCCGCCAGGGCCCCCCCGGGGGCGCATCCCGACGGGGCTCAGCCCCGCCGACCGGATGCGCCGGCGGCTGCGGACCAAACGCGGCCACGCGATCTATGCCCAGCGGAAGATTACGGTGGAACCCGTCTTCGGTCAGATCAAGGGCCGCGGCTTTCGCCGCTTCTCGCTGCGGGGCACGGACCGGGTCAAGGGCGAGTTCCACTTGGTGTGCGCCGTCCACAATCTCGTCAAACTGTGGCGGACGGCCCGCGCGGCCGTGCGGCGCTGGAGTGCCGCGGGCGAGATCGCCTATGCGTGAACCGTACCGCGGCAGTGGGGTCGAACCGGCCCGGCGTCGCTGGGCGATGCCGCGAGCCACCGTTGCATCCCCCTGGGCGCAGTTCGCGCTCATTTCTCCGACACGCTCCTAGGGGCGCCGCGGTGCGGCTGCCGTCGCCGCTGTACGCGATC
>JBOGEA010000630.1:0-1709 GCA_050743205.1 Egibacteraceae bacterium
CCATCCCCAACCGGCTGCCGGGCGGCTACGACGTGGAGAACGACGCCGAGCGCGCCCGCTTCGAGCGCACCTGGGACGCGGCGATCCCGCCCAAGCGCGGCCGGCACCTGTCGCAGATGTTCGAGGGCATCCAGGCCGGCGAGGTCCGCGCCCTCTACTGCATCGGCGAGAACCCCGCCGAGTCCGAGGCCGACGCCGGCCACGCGCGCAAGCTGCTCGGCGCCTTGGAGCACCTGGTCGTGCAGGACATCTTTCTGACCTCAACGGCGCGCATGGCCGACGTGGTGCTGCCCGCCGCCGCCGACTGGTGTGAGTACGAAGGCACCGTCACCAGCAGCGAGCGCCGGGTCCAACGCGTCCGCAAAGCGCTCGACCCGCCCGGCCTGGCGCGGCCCGACAGCCACATCATCTGTGAGATCGCCGCGCGATTGGGCCACGACTGGGGTCAGCCGACGCCTGAGCAGGTGTGGGACGAGCTGCGCTCGCTGTCGCTGAACTGGCACCACGGCATGAGCTACGCGCGCCTGGAGGAGCACGGCGGCCTGCAGTGGCCGTGCCCCAGAGAAGACCATCCGGGCAGCCCGCTGCTGCACGCCCGGCTGTGGGAGGACGACCCCGCCCGCCGCGGCGGCCCCGCCCCGTTCACGCCCGTCGAGCACGCGCCGCCGGCGGACACGCTGACCGACGAGTTCCCGATCCGGCTCACGACCGGCCGCCGCCTGGACTCCTACAACACCGGCGTCCAGACCGGCGGCTACGCCTCCCCGCTGCGCCGCCGCGAGGCGCTGTGCATCCACCCCGCGGACGGCGCCCGGCTCGGGATCGCCGACGGCGAGCGCGTGCGGGTCACGTCCCGGCGTGGGTCGGTCGAGTCGCCGGTCCGCTACGACCGGACGCTGCGCCCGGGCCTCGCGTTCATCACCCTCCACTTCACCGACGAGGTCGACACCAACATCCTGACCAACGACGCGTGGGACCCGAAGTCGGGCACCGCCGAGTTCAAAGCCACCGCGATCCGCATCGACAGGCTCGAGCCCGCCGCCGTGAGCGCCGTGAGCGCCGTGAGCGCCGTCGGCGCCTGACCCGAAAGGCCAGCCTGTGGACATCCGCCTGCGACAGGCGACGCCGACGGACGCCGAGCGGGCGGCGATCGACCTGGTAGTCGGCGCAGGCCAGACGGGCCAGGAGCTCGGGGAACCCCCGACGGGCCAGGGGTTCGGGGAACCCCCGACGGTCGACGTGGTGGTCGACGCGGGCCCGGCCAGCAACGGCAGGGCTGTCCAGGGCGGGCGTCGGGCCCGCGCGCGGCGCCACCTGCTGCTCCCGGCGCTGCACGCCGCTCAGGACGCGGTCGGCTGGATCAGCGAGGGGGCGCTGAGCTACATCTGCGAGCGGCTGGTCGTCCCGCCCGCCGACGCCTACGGCGTCGCCACGTTCTACGCCATGTTCTCGCTGTCCCCACGGGCGCCGCGGGTCGCGCACGTGTGCGACGACCTCGCCTGCCGGATGGCCGGGGCCGAGGCGCTGTGCGACACGCTGGCCTCTCTGCTCGGCCCGGAGTCCTCAGGCGAGGCGGTCACCTGGGTGCGCAGCCCCTGCCTGGGCCTGTGTGAGCGCGCGCCCGCCGTGCTGTTCCAACTGGCCGGCGACCAGGACTGGTCGCTGGCGCCCGCCACCCCCGCCGACGTCGCGGCCGGGCTGGCCGGCGA
>JBOGEA010000631.1:0-1692 GCA_050743205.1 Egibacteraceae bacterium
GTCCTGACCGCCGGATCCGGCGGTCAGGACTCACAACCTCGCCAGACACCGCGACCAAATGCGACAGGCCAGCGTCGGTGAGCTGGCGCTCCCGCGCCTGTGGCAGCCCACGGGTGTCGCCGGTCACGAGCCCGGACAGCAGCCCCGCCCGCTCAGCGTCGAGGTGGCGGCTGGCCGCCGCCCGTGTCCGCTCCCGGACGGCGTTCGTCCCGCGCACCAGGGCGGGCGCCGGACCGGTCACCGTGACCCGAGCTGCCGGATCCAGCTCGACCCAGGCATACAGGCGGCGCGCGTACGCGCCGAAGCCCTCAGGTTTCAACGGACGTGCGCTTGCGCGCAGCGCGACGCGCTCGCCGAACGCGGGCAGATCCCGTAGCTGGCTGGCCCGCAGCAGCGCCCGCTCCCGGGTCCGCCGCCCGTCCACGGCTCGGACCCGGACGACCGCCCACGCGCCATGCGTCGACGCGCGCGGCTCGGACACCGCCGTCGCCTCGATCGCCGCGATCCCGCCACGCTCCGCGAGATCGGGCAGCAGCCCGCTGGCCGCGAGCGTCTCACGCCCGCCCGCCAGGCCCGCCCCGGTCAGCGCGAGCGCGACCGCAGCCAGGGCAAGGAGACCGCGCTGCCGTACATGAGGCCGGCCGCGCCGCGCGACCGCCGCGCCGGCCAGGATCGCCAGCCCGGCCGCGGCCAGCCACCACGGGCCAGGACGCAGGCAGCCCAACCACAGCGCGCCCGCGAGCACCCACGCCGCCGCCGCGCTCATACGGCGACCAGGAGTGACAGCTCTTGGAACGTCTTCTCGCCGATCCCCGGCACGTCACGGAGCTGCCCGACGGATCTGAACCCGCCGGTCCGCTCACGGTGCGAGACGATGCGCTCGGCCAGGACAGGACCGATGCCCGGCAGCTCGTCGAGGTCGTCGGCGGTCGCGCGGTTGAGGTCGAGCTTGCCGTCCGGCCGCTTCGCCGGGGACGCGGCCGGCTGGGCGGTCGGCAGCGCCGCGCCCGGCGGGGGCTCCAGCGGGACGAGCAGCTGCTCGCCGTCGGTCAGCGGCCGCGCAAGGTTGAGCACGTCCAGCGCCGCGCCCGGCCGCGGCCCACCCGCCGCCGCCAGCGCGTCTGACACACGCGCCCCCCCGGGCAGGCGGTAGAGCCCCGGCGCCGAGACCGCGCCAGCGACATGGACCACGACCTCCTCGGACTCCACGACAAGGCCGGCGCCATCGCCGTCGATAATTGGCGGCCCAGGCAGCGCCTGCCCAGGCCGGGCGCCGAGCAGAAGCAGCCCAAGCGCCGCGACCGCCCCCAAGACGAGCACGGCCAGCGCAAGACACTCGGCGGGCGTGCACCCCAGCCCAGCAACGACCTCACGCATCCACCGAACACGCGAAGGCACCTTAAGAGAAGAATCATGACGCACAGACATCTAACAAACCGTACGCCCAAGAAGCGGATCTGTCGCCGGCCAATCCGCCCACCTGTGGATAACCGCAACGGTCCGGACTGCGAAGCGCGCAGCGCGGAGCGCGGGTTTGGCGAAGCGCGCAGCGCGGAGCGCGGGTTTGGCGAAGCGCGCAGCGCGGAGCGCGCAGCGCGGAGCGCGGGTTTGGCGAAGCGCGCAGCGCGGAGCGCGGGTTTGGCGAAGCGCGCAGCGCGGAGCGCGGGTTTGGCGAAGCGCGCAGCGCGGAGC
>JBOGEA010000632.1:0-1688 GCA_050743205.1 Egibacteraceae bacterium
GCGGCCGGTCCGCCCGGGCCTGGCCGGCCTTTCGACCGCCGAGGCCCTGCGCGAGCAGGTGGGCCAGGTGGCCGTCCCCTTCGGGATCTGCACCGAGCCGACCAATGTGGCTGCCGATGGCCGCTCCTGCCCGTTCCGGCACCGCTGCACGGGCTGTGAGTACTTCCGGACCGATCCTTCCTTCCAGCCCGAGCTGTCCGCCTACCTCGCCCAGCTCCTTGCCGACCGCGAACGCCTCGCCGGAGCGTTGCCGCAACTGGCCGAGTGGGCCCGGCGCGACGCTGCCCCCTCCGAGGAGGAGATCGACGCCGTCCGCCGCCTCCTGCGGGCCAACGACGAAGCGTTGGCCGCCCTCGACGAGGACGACCGGGCCGCCGTCGAGGGGGCCATCTCCGCCATGCGCCAGCAGCGCGCCACGCTTGGCACCACCTTCCCTGTCGAACTACGCGGAATCGTCGCCCAACCCAAGCCGGCACTGTTCCCCACCGTCGAGGCCGCCGCTCGGGCGAGACAAGCTCATGGCTGATCCAGACCACCTGGCCGAGTGCCGCCGCCTCGACTCGCGGACCAAGGGCGCCCGAGTCAGCGCCGCTCTCGACGCGATGGCAGCCTCAGGCACGGTGCTCAGCATCGCCGCGCTCGCCCGCAACGCCAGGGTCAGCCGGCGCTTCATATACGACCATCCCGAGCTGCGAGCCGAAGCCGAACGGCGATCCGCCCAGATCATCGAGCGTCAATCCGCTGCCATGGCTGCCACCGCCAGGGTGACCGCCGCCTCGCTGCGAGCCGACCTGGCCAACGTCAACGCCACCAGCCACCGCCTCACCACCGAGCTCGCCGCTCTCCGCCGCCGGCCCGGGCAGCTACTCGGCCATGAAGTGCTCGCCGACTTGTCCGCAGACGAGACCGCCAACACCACCCCCCGGATCGAGGCACTCGAAGCCAGCCTGTTCGCCGCCCAAGAAGAACTCGCCCGTCGCACCGAGGAACTCGAAGCAGCCCGTCAGATCAACCGGGAGCTCCTGGGGCGCATCAACCGTCAAGGTCGTTGAGGCTCCCGACGGACCGCCGGACCGAACTCATCGACGTGGCGCTCACCTGTGCGTCACGCATCTGCGCACCTCAGAGCCCGTGGCTCACGGTTCCTACCCCAGAAAAGACCACCGCTCGGTGCAGACCACGATGGGCTACTACCGGGTCAGCCTGCACCGAAAGCAACAGGCCATCCGACGGGTCGGGTCCCTCGCGGTGGACGCCGCCGGCAAACCCTCGCCATTCACCAGCTCCCTCGCCTACGAGAGGGCTTCGGTCTCGGTCCCCTTCGGCAACTGCACCGAACCATCGAACGTCAAGGCGGGGGGTGGGCACTGCCCCATCCGCTTCCAGTGCGCCGGCTGCGGGTTCTACCGCCCCGACCCCTCCTACCTTCCCGCCCTCGAAGCCCATGTCGCCGGCCTCCGAGCCGATCGGGAGACCGCTCGGGCCATCGGTGCCGCCGACTACGTGACCGCCAACATGAGCGCCGAGATCGACGCTTTCGCCGCGGTCGCCGAACAGATGCGCCACCGCCTCGCCGAGCTCGACCCCGACGAGCGCGCCGAAGTCGAACAGGCCAGCCGCCTCCTGCGGCGCGCCCGGGCCGCAAGACGCATCCCGGTGGTCGCCTCCCCAGCCGGGGAAACAGCATG
>JBOGEA010000633.1:0-1651 GCA_050743205.1 Egibacteraceae bacterium
GTGCGAGCCTTCGCGCGCCGTCGCTGACGGTCCGCACGCTCGGGTGGGTCGGGCAGGGCGAGCGGATCTACCTGCTCGCCGCGCTGTGCCTCGCGCTGCTGCTGGGTGTCACGGCGATCGGCCCGGTGAAGAGCTACGCCGCGGCGGGCGACCGCGTTGAGCAACTCGTCCAGCGCCGCACCGACCTGCAGGCCGAGGTCGACCGGCTTGAGGAGCTGCGCCTGCGCCTGGGGGACCCCAAGGAGATCGAGCTCCTCGCCCGTGAGCAGTTCGGCCTCGTCCGCCCCGGCGAGATCCCCTACGTCGTCGTCCATCCCGGCCGCCAGCCCAACGAGCTGCCCCTCGCCACCCAAGACCCCCCACCCACCCCCTGGTACCACCGCCTCCTCTCCACCCTCCGCCAGGCCTTCGCATAACACGAGGACTTGCGCTGCGCCAGCAATGCGCACATCGGCGTGTTCCTGTACGGCGAGCAGGGGAGTTCATCACAGATGATGCTGCGCTGTGTCCGGTTCGTGGACCTCGATCCTGGGACGCTCTACGCGGTGCTGCGGCTTCGGGTCGACGTGTTCGTTGTGGAGCAGAACTGTCCTTATCCGGAGCTGGACGGGCGGGATCTCGAGCCCGACGCCTGGCACTGTTGGATTGACGAGGGCGGTGAGGTCATCGCCTACTTGCGGCTGCTGCGTGACGGGCCGGGTTGGAGCCGCATCGGGCGGGTCGTGACCGCCCCCGGCGCTCGTGAGCGTGGGAAGGCGACGGCGCTTCTCCGGCATGCGCTGGAGCTTGCCGGCACACCCGTCGTGATCCATGCTCAGGCGCGTCTGCGGGAGTGGTACGCCCAGTTCGGGTTCCAGCCGGTGGGCCAGGAGTTCATGGAGGACGGCATGCCGCACGTGCGGATGGTATGGGGTGCTCCCAATGAGTGAGCCGGATTGGGTCGTGTGGGCGCGGCGGTTGGCGGCGATCGCGCAGAACGGCGTGGCGTTCTCGACCAACGCGTATGACACGAGCCGGTACCTGCAGGTGCGGGAGGTTGCCGCGGCGATGCTGGCCGCAGGGTCCGGCGCCGCGCCCGAGGCGATCCTGCCCCTGCTGGCCGCCGACGACGGCTATATCACGGCGAAGGTCGACGTCCGGGGCGTGTGCTTTCGCGACGGTGAGCCCGCGCGCGTGCTCCTGGTGCGGGAGCGTGACGACGGGCTGTGGACGATGCCCGGCGGCTGGGCCGACCCCACCGACCTTCCGAGCGTCGCCGTGGAGCGCGAGGTCGCCGAGGAGGCCGGCTACCGTGTCCGCGCCGCCCGCCTGCTCGCCTGTTGGGACCGAACCCTGCAGGAGGGCGCCCAGCCGCACCCGTGGCGGGTGTACAAGCTGTTCTTCGGGTGCGACGTGCTCGGCGAGACCCCGCGCAGGCACGACGAGACGTCGGACGTCGCCTGGTTCCCCGTCGACGACCTCCCCCCGCTGTCGACCGGACGCGTGACCGTGCGGCAGGTCCAACGCCTCGCCGAACTGCACCGCGACCCGACCCTGCCCGCCGACTTCCACTAGCGGGGCTGCGCCCCAGCCCGACGAGCGATGGGCGGAAGGGGCGGTAGCGCGCGGAGTTGACCGAGGTTGTGTGCTGGATCGCGGCGGAATACCGCCG
>JBOGEA010000634.1:0-1650 GCA_050743205.1 Egibacteraceae bacterium
GGATCTTGCGCACCCACCCCGCGGCGTCGACGGCCCCCGCCACATCGTCGGCGCGGATCACCCCGCGGCTGCCGGACAGCGACACGGGCTTCACGACGACCGGCGGTCCGATCGCGTGGACCGCCGCCGCCACCTCCTCGTCAGAGGCCACGAGTCGGAAGCCGGGCTGCGCAACCCCCGCCGCCCCGAGGAGCTGGCGCATCACAGCCTTGTTCCTCGTGGCGGCGACGGCCTCGGGCGGGTTGTGGGCGAGCCCCAGCCGGGCCGCGGCCTTCGCCGCGACGAGCACGCCCTGGTCATCGACGGCGACGACGGCGTCGAGCGGGGCACGGGCTGCCAGCGCGACGATCCGGTCAGCGGCCTCGTCGGGCCGGCGCAGCGGGACGGTCAGGACGCGGTCGCCCATCAGCGCGGACAGCGCCTGGCGTCGCTCGGAGGCGACCACGACCTCGGCGCCGACCTCCGCGGCTGCGCGGACGAAGTCCTCGGCCCGGTAGGTCGAGGTCGGCAGCAGGAGTAGCACGCGGCTCACCCCGGTACCGTAGCCTTAAGTCTGAGTTCGGACCGCCCCGAGGGGGATGCCACCATGACCCAGAACGAACCAGTCATCCACGTCACCGACGACGCCCGCGAGAAAGCGGTCTGGTTCCGCTCCCGGGACCCCGAGCCGAAGCGCCTCGCGCTGTGGCTGGAGGTCACCGGGGTCTCGAAGGGCAAGTACACGTACAACCTCTACTTGGAGGAGCTGGCCAAGGCCGGGACCGAGCACGTCGTCCAGCACCACGACGACATCTCCATCGTGATCCCGCTGACAAGCGTCGTCGCGCTGCGCGGCGCGGTGCTCGACCGGCAGGGTGACCTGGAGACGGGCGGCCTGTTCGTCGACAACCCGAACAGCCCCAGCCCCGCGGTCGGCGCCGCTCGCCCGCCAACCGACCTGTCCGGGCCGGTGCCGGAGCGGATCGTCCAGGTGCTCGAGGAGTACATCAACCCGAGCATCGCCTCCCACGGCGGCCGGGCCGAGCTGGTGGCCGTCGAGGACCGCACCGCCTACCTCCGGCTGTCGGGCGGCTGCCAGGGCTGCGGCATGGCCACCGTGACCCTGAGTCAGGGCATCGAGGTCGCGATCAAAGAGGCCGTGCCCGAGATCCTGAGGGTCGTCGACGTCACCGACCACGCCGCCGGCGCCAACCCGTACTTCGAATCCAGCAAGAAATAACCCGCGGGGCAGTGCCGCCCCTCGGGCCGGCGGCCATGCGCCAACTGGTGATGGGCGCGCGCGTGGCGCGTCTTGCGACCGTCAGCCCGGACGGCGGGCCGCATCTCGTCCCGATCGTGTTCGCGCTGGCAGACGACCGGCTGGTCACCGGGGTGGACGCCAAACCGAAATCGGGGCGCCGCCTTGCACGCTTCACGAATGTCGCGGCGCACCCCGCGGTATCCGTCCTGATCGATGAGTACGACGACGACTGGTCGCGCCTCTGGTGGGTGCGGTTGGACGGCGAGGCCCGCGAAGAGTCCCAGGTGCGTGACCGGTTACTGGCGCTGCTTGCGGACAAGTATCCGCAGTACCGATCGCAGCCGCCCTCCGGGCCTTTTCTGGTGATGGAGATCAGTCGGTGGACCGGGTGGTCGGCGGTGTAAAGGTCC
>JBOGEA010000635.1:0-1641 GCA_050743205.1 Egibacteraceae bacterium
ACCTCGACGACATCGACTCGGGCGACGTGCTCGCACTCGAGCACTTCGACATCCTTCGCGCGATGCTGGACGACATGGTGTACCCGCTCCACCCGGTGCGGATCCAGGACGACCAGGCCGCGGCGGATGAGCCGATGTGGGTGATGTACGTCACGGCCCGTCAGTGGAACTCGATCCTGACGAACACCACGGGCCTCGTGTGGCGGACGTTCCTCCAAAATGCCTGGAACCGCAAGAACTACGGGTCGAAGCACCCGCTGTTCAGCGGCGAAACGGGCATGTGGAACGGCATCCTCGTGAAGCGGCTCGATCGCTTCTCGATCCGGCACCTGCCGGGTGACAGCTACCAGTACGTCGCTGTCGCCAACCGCTACACCGCCACCGAGAGCGCGGGCACCGTCAACGCCGGTCTCACCGCCGGCTACGCGGTCGACCGCGCGCTCCTTCTCGGGGCGCAAGGTCTCGGCTACGCGATGGGCGTCAACGAGGGCTCGCAGTACATGTTCTCGTGGCTCGAGCGGAAGTACAACTTCGAGCGCAACCTCGAGGTGGCGGGCGACCACATGTGCGGCAAGTCGAAGATCCGCTTCGGGTATCCCGATGAGGCGGGCAACGTCGAGCCGACCGATCACGGCGTCATCGCGTTCGACACCGCGGTCAAGCTGTAACCCACCGCTCACCTCAAGGAGAAAGCCAGCATGACCATCATCAACCCCACGGACCTCTTCTCGAAGGCGGTCCAGTCCAACGGCGAGGGCAACACCGTCGCCGACGCGCGGGTCGTCTCCGCGACGAACTCCTTCTTCGAGGGGGTCGGCAACAAGCTGCGCCTGGGGCTCATCCCGGCCGGCGTGGAGCTGCACGACCTCAAGATGGAGCTCCCCGACTCGGACGACGGCGCGAACCTCGTGGTCGACATCGGCTACGAATTCGCGGACGGCAGCGGCGGCGTTCCGGACTTCTTCCTCGACGGCTCGACCGGCCTCCAAGCCGGCAACCCGACGGATTTCGTCTACAACGTCCTCAACCGCGGCGCGGACGACGTCTTCCCGCTCCTGCTCCAGAAGGATGCCTTCATCACCCTCACGGTGATGACGGGCGCGGGCGCGAGCAACGTCGGCGGCGGGTCGTTCTACTCGGCCTGGCGTGGCGTCACCTACGGCGTCAAGTAACCCCACAAGGGTTCATTGCCTACTCAGCTCGCCGGGCCACAAGCCCGGCGGGTTGTTCTCGCCGCGTTCACCCGAGCGCGTCGAGCACAGCCCACAGGAGACCAGCGTGAAATATGTACAGTACATCGGTACGAAGCCCCTCAAGCGTGACGAGCTGACCGGCCTGCTATTCGCGCCCGGCCAGCAGCATCCAGTCCAGGAGCGCGACTGCGCCCGGATGATCCGGCACACCGACATGTACATCGAGGTCGCTCCGCCCGTCGGGGAGGGTCCGCAGCCCGAGCCCGGCCTGGCCGATGCCCTGCGCGCGCGGCGCGATGAGCGCGATGAGCGCGAGGCGCGCGAGAAGGAAGAGTCCGAGGCCGCGGCCTACCTGTCCGTCCCGGTCAACGTGCCGGCCATGCCGGCGCCGGCCCTGCGGTCGTACGCCATGCGGGAGTTCGGCGTCAACCTGGAGGGCGTGTCCGAA
>JBOGEA010000636.1:0-1638 GCA_050743205.1 Egibacteraceae bacterium
CCATCTCCGGCGATCTTCGAGCAGATCGGCAGCCGCTTTCGAGCCCAGGTCGACCGGTTTGCGGCAGCCCACCAGGTGCCGCTGATTCGATTCAGCAAGGGGGAGCGCAAGCTCGACCGGGTACTGCGGCTGCTGGAGGCTGCCGAGAAGCAGGGCCGCTTTAGGGTAGTCGCCATCGGCGTGGCCCAAGAGTTCCAGAACGTCTTCGCTGCGCATCAGCGTGAGTCGACGACACCCTCGGGCGCGCCCTGGTTCAACTTCGTGAAGGCTGATCGGCGGGTGACCTGCTTCTACTTCTACATCCTGGACGAGCAGTTCGGGCCGTGTTTCCTGAAGATCTGCGCCTACTTCCCGTATCCCGTCAAGCTGTGGTGTAACGGCCATGAGTGGGCCAAGCGACAGGCCCGCAGCAAGGGTATCCGTTTCACCCCTTTGGGTAATGGTTTTGCCACCTGTGAAGATGCCGTGGCGTTGCAGTCCCTGTGTGACCGGCTAGGGCCAGCAGCCATCCGCTTGCTCTTCGAGCGGTGGATACGGTGTATCCCCCGCCCTCTGACCGATCGCGATCGCGCCGCCGGATACTGGTGGGAGCTGTCCATGCGGCAGATCGAGATGTCCCGCACCTTGGTCTTCGATTCTCCACGACACGCTCGCACCTTCTTCGAGGCCCTCGTGCGCGACAACCTGGGCCTGGGGCGCCCGGCAGAAGTCGAGCTGATCTTCGCCGGCCGGCGCGTGCGTCGCGGTAGGCCTCGCCAACGGCCCGAGAGCTTCAAGACCAAAGTGGTGACCAGGGGGGTCGAGGTCCGCGTCAACATCTTCTACAAGCACTCACGCATCAAGCAGTACCTCAAGGGCGGTCGTGCCCTGCGCCTGGAGACCGTTGTCAACTGTCCCGATGACTTCGGTGTCCGCCGCCGTCTCCAACACCTGCCCGAATTGGTCGCCAAGGCTCGGGCCGCAAATCGTCGTATCCTTGAGGCGCAGTCTGCCGGCCAGGGCTGTGCCATCGGACCGACTCTCTTTGAGCGGATCCAACAGCCCTACGTCAGGGAGGGCCAAAGAACCGGAGCCTTGCGCTTCGGGGACCCACGCGCCATGGCCCTGGCCGGCGCTCTTTCTCAGACGCTCCACGCCGTCGCCGGCCTGACCAACCGGAGCCTCCGTGCCCTCGTCGCCGGATTGCTCGGCACTCCCTATGGCGCCCGACAGATGACCTACGACCTGCGCCGGTTGCGACTCCACAAGCTCATCGAGCGGGTCGACGGCCACCGCTACCGCCTCACCCCGGCCGGACAGCAGTTCGCCGTCTTCTACAGCAAGCTCGGAGACCGTGTCCTGCCACCCCTCTTCGCCAACCACCAGCCCAACTCCCCCCCGAAACTCCGCCGCGCTCTCGCCGTCATCGACCGCTGTGTGGCCCACTATCTCCAAGACGCAGGCCTCAGCCGCGCCGCTTAAACGTGTCACATCTGTGAACATGCCCCGAACCAAGGAGCCCTAGCCGGCGCCCGAATCGCCGGGGGCTCCCGCGGTGTATTTGGGCGAGGGCGCGCCCGCACGGCGAGCCCCGACCGGAGCAGTTCCATGTCCAGCCGCACCGTCGACCGTGTCGTCCACGCCATCCCGACCCTGGAA
>JBOGEA010000637.1:0-1625 GCA_050743205.1 Egibacteraceae bacterium
CGCATGCGTCGCGGATCCCTCACACGGGTGCCATGGCTGTGCATGGCACCCGTCAGCTAACGGTGGCTCGGGTTCTCCTGCCGAACCTCGTCGTCGCTGTGCACCGGTTGGGCGCGCAGCCAGTCGAGAACCTCGTCCTTGAAATAACGGAACGTCCGACCTCCCGGCAGGCGATGCGCCGGCAGGACACCCTCTCGCGAGAGCTTCCGGACGTAGTCGAGGTTCAGGTTCAGCAGGCGGGCGACCTGCGCAGCGTCGAGCACCGTAGGCAGGTCGCGATCAGAGGGGGTCTGAGTGGTCATCACGCGTCCTTGGCTGGGGGTGAAGCGGACGTTACCACAGTTGACGGGTTTTGTAGTGGCTTTTCCGCACCTGAGGAGCGTCGAGCCCCTCTTTTTCCAAGAAATGCGTTACGAGACCCGGAACACGACCTCTTTGGCCGCTGCGCCGCTGCTGGACAGCATGATGCGGTGCTCACCCAACGGCCAGCCGCGCGGCGGGGGCGCAGACATAATCATATGCTCGCCGCCGCCGCGCGCGAGGATGATACGCAGCGAGCGGAACGACCTCCCCTCGACCGTCCACGCTGCTTGGATGATGGTGCCGATCCGCCCGTGCTCGTAGGCCAGCGCGATCCACAGGGGTTGCGTGGGGGAGGCCGGCGCGGATACGACGCGGACGTCGGTGATCTGGAGCGTCCCGCCGGCTGCCGCCAGTGGCTGATCGAGGACTGCCGCGGCCCCTCCGTTCCCCAACTCGATCATCGGCGCCCACGCCGCGAGCGCAGCGTTCAGGCCGAGACCGGCCATGACCAGGCCGGCCAGGACAACCCTTCGGGAGGGCCGCCGGGGCGCGTCACCAGGACGCCTCCCGACCACTGGGGGATGGAGTCCCGCCTCGATCTCCATGCCGGTATATGCTACGGCCACCTTGTACGGATGGCCATGAACGTTCTTGGTCGGCGCCGCGTCGTTACCATGGAATCGGTCATGGAGGGGCGGGAATGCGCAAGAGGATCATGGGACTGACGGCTCTGGCTGTGCTGCTGCTCGCAGCGCCGGTGATGGCGACAGAGGCCATCTGCGGGATCACATGGGGCTCGGGGGGCAAGAGCGCTGAGCCGATGGTGACGTCGCCGATCGTTGGGGTCAGGGCCGGCCAGCATCAGTGCTACGACCGTCTGGTCGTGGATCTGGCGGGCCCGGCTCCGGGCTACCGGGTCGAGTATGTCCCGCAGGTGACACAGGAAGGGTCGGGCAACGAGGTGCCGCTCCGCGGCGGCGCGAAGCTGCGGATCGTCGTGCTGGCGCCCGGCTACGACGTCGCGACGGGGACGCCGACCTTCCCCGCGACGGCCAGCGAACTCGTGGATGTCCGCGATTACCAGACGTTTCGGCAGGTCACTGGCGCGGGCTCGTTCGAGGGTCAGACGACGATCGGGCTGGGAGTCCGGGCCCGCCTGCCGTTCCGGGTCTTCACCCTGGACGGACCAGGCGTCTCCTCCCGGCTGGTGATCGACGTCGCGCACCGCTGGTCGTAGGCCTTTCGCCTTCATGCCCTCAGTACATGTTGAGAAACCGCGGCCTTGACTTGCGGGCGAAGCGAAGCGGAGCGCGGTTCAGGCG
>JBOGEA010000638.1:0-1623 GCA_050743205.1 Egibacteraceae bacterium
GCCGTCCACTGGGAGAGTGGGCGAAGAATCGCGAACACGATGCGCTGAAGGCATTACTCAGGACGCCTCATGCTCAACTCGCCATGAGCTTCCTTCAGATCACCAAAGCGCCAAACCACTCGAAGGCTGAAAGCCTTGGCAACCGCGCGGCGTGCTCGGCCACTCCCTTGCGAGCTGAATTTCCGGTCACACGGCCCAAGAGGTAACCGCCGACAGCCAGCCCTTCCGGAGCGCAACGCGACAAAGGCAACCGGAAGGATGGAATAGAGCCGCTCGTGAGCGGGCGGTTACGAAACCTTGAGGAGCCTGTCGAGGTTGAACCGCTCAACCGCGCGGGCCATCTCGCCCACAGATGGGTCGAGATCGTCGGGAAAGGCCCTATCCCACCATTCCACAACCTCAGACCAGCGCCAGAGCCGGCTTCGGTCCAGAATGCCACCGCTGGGAACGGGAAAGCCACGCGGTCCGCGGAGCCCACCCGCCAGTTGGCGAATATTCTCAGGCGTTCGGCCGACCCGCGCGGCGATGTGCCCGAGCGAGACGTACTCACTGGGCTCCACGTGGTGAACAGACAGTCCATGAACGGACTGAACCTGACGGGTCGCTGACTCAAGTGCGGTGAGCGCATCGGGAGCCTCACGGTCGAACTCACCGAAACACACGCCGTGTCGCTGGCCGAAGCTGGCGTCATCGCAGCCGGCCTCCAAGAGGAGGTCAACGAGGTCATAGCTCAGGTCGTCGACACCGGTGATCACGAGTGTGAAAGAGTACTCAGACACGCTGCTCACCTCCCTCGTGCTTACAGCGGTCCACCCACCGGCGGATCCGCTTTGCCTCGTTATCCGGCGACTGGGGCGTCGAGTTGACGAACAACTGGCATCCGGCGGGGGATGCTTCTGGGCAACGGATCACTCCCCAGGCATGTCCATGATGCTCCGGCCGTGGCTCGACCCGCCAACCGTGCCGCTCGGCGTCCTGCAACGCTGCTTCCACGGCCGGTTTTGGGTGGCGAGCACGGCTCACAGGATATCCCCCTGTTGCAATCTAGCAACAACAATCACGGCATGGTATGGCCACGCAGGAGCATGTCAAATGCCCGCAGGGCTTTAGACCACGCTCATGGACCCCTCCTGCCCGAACGTGCCGACGGACGCCAGGTCGCCAGACCGCCTACCTGGAGCACCATTCCAGGACTACGCGCTGCGGATCAGTAGCCGCGCTCGGGAAGTCCTTCGCGTCTTGGGGTGGCACGGCCCGCTGAGCACCGGCGACCGCCCGCCACCAAACCCCCTACCGCATCCGCGAAACCTTCGAATGACGCACCCCAACTCCGACTTGGGGGCGTATGCGCCCCAAAATCGGAGTCAGGGTGCGGGTCCGGTGCGGGCTCTCGTCGTCACCCACGTGTTCCCTCGATGGGAGGGGGACCCGTCCGCGCCGTTCCTGCTCACCTGGGCGCGGGCGCTGATCGCCGCGGGCGCGCGGGTTGCGGTGGCCGCCCCTTGGGACCCGGGCCTGCCAGCCAGGCGCGAGGTCGGCGGCGTGCCGGTGCGGTTCGTGCGCTACGGGCCGGCGCGGCTGGCCTACCAGGGCGAGATGCACCTGCTCGCCCGCCGCCCTTGC
>JBOGEA010000639.1:0-1614 GCA_050743205.1 Egibacteraceae bacterium
AGACCTGTATGAGACGGCACGCGCGCTTGAGGCGCGGGCGGCGCGCAAGGACCTGTGGGCACAGGAGCTGCGGCGCCGCGCGCTGGGGCTGCCCACGGGCGCGGTGATCGCCGCGGGCCTGATCGAGGAGCCGATGTGGGGCGGCGACGCCGCGGACCAGACCCGCCAAGCGCTGCGCGACCGGCTCAACCCGCTCCACGCCGCCGCCGACGGCCTGTCACACGTCGCGCGAGGACTCGACGCCGAGGCCGACGCGCTGCGCCACCAGGCGCGCCACCTGCGACGCCAAGCCGACACGCTGGAGAGCTGGGGCCCGCGGTCACCCTGACGCCGGATCCAACAGCGGGTTGTCCACACCGCTGGGCAGCGGGTCCACACACGGCGTCGAGCCGCCCAAAGAGACCAGCAGCGCCTCACGCGCGAACGTGAAGCTGTAATTGAAGTCGTCCTGATCGACGAAGATCTCAGGGATCTCGAAATCGTCGAGATACTCCATGACCTGGTAGCCCCGCTGCTTCCAATAGCGGGCCGCCTCCCGCACCATACGCTCACCGGTCGGCCCGTCGGCCACCGTGAACCGGAAGCCGTAGTCATAGTTCACCTGCTCAGTGAACCCCCCGACGCTGTCCATACAGGGTGCGCCGGTGCGCTCATCGTCCGGGGTCAGTTCGGCGTGCGGGGCCACCTCGGCGATCGTGGCGTCGATCAGCTCTTTGATCCGCGTCACGGCCTGCAGGGTCTCCATGGAGCCTTCCCCTCCGCATCCGGTCATCACCAAAGCCGCAGCCAGCCCGGCCCAACGCCTCCGGCTCATCCCGCCACCTCAGGCTGGGCCCTGGGTTCCCTGCCGAGCATGACCCGCGCGTGATTGCCCAGTGACAGACTTCTCGGCTCGTAGTACTGGGAGTGTCCGTGGCTGCGGTCGTCGTAGGGCAGCGGGACAGCGCCGAACCCCGGCCCGGACGGATCAGGACCATGCGCGTCCTGCTGGCCCGGCGACCGCGCAACCGAGCCCACACCCAACACCTCATCGGCGTGGAACACATGACGGATAGGATCATCAGCGGTGCGCACCGCATACACGTCGCCCGCCGCCATGCCCAGCTCAGACACATGCCCAGCGCCCACACCAGGACTGCCCGCCAACACCACCCGATCAGCGCCCAGCCCCTTCCGAGACGCCGTGGCGGTCACCAGCGTCCCATAGCTGTGGCCCAACACCGCCACCTCCGCCCGACGGCTGTTGACCGCCCGCACCCCGTCCACGAACCCCACCAGCGCCACCGCCCCCCGCTCCGCCCGGCGGACGCCCGCCGCGGACAGGCCCATCTCCGGCGTGTCATAGCCCAGCCAGGCGACCACCGCATGATCCGTCGAGCCCAAACCCGACGCCCGGGCGTGGAGGCGGCGGGCGTTGGCGATCATGCGGTGATAGTTGTCGAGCTGGTTGGTGATGCCCGGCACCATCACCCCGACACGGCTGGCGGTGGCCACATCGCCCAGCGCCACCACCGCCCGCCCGTCGCCGGCCGGGTCATAGACCAGCACCGTGAGGTCGCCGGCCAGCATCGCCTCGTGGCTGGCGATCAGACCCCTCAGCTCCGCGAGCCGGCC
>JBOGEA010000640.1:0-1597 GCA_050743205.1 Egibacteraceae bacterium
GCCACGGCCGGTGCGCCACCACCAGGCGGAGGCCGTCGCGCTGCCCGGCCAGCCCGGCCAGCGTCCGCAGCGCGCCGTCGGTCAGCCACTGCGCGTCATCGACGAGCAGCGCGCCACCGGCCAGCGTTTGCGGCGCGCTGTCGGTCAGCCACTGCGCGTCATCGACGAGCGGCGCGCCGCCGATCGGCGTTTGCGGCGCGCTGTCGGTCAGCCACTGCGCGTCATCGGCGAGCGGCGCGCCGCCGGTCGGCGGGTCGGCGAACACGTCGGACCTGGCCGGAGCGTGGCGCCACACGCGCATGCCGGCCTCGGTGTAGACCCGGGCGAGCCCGTCGAGCAGCGCCGACTTGCCTGTCCCGCCACGCCCAACGATGCCCAGCGCGGCCGGCGCGGCCTCAGGATCGGCCTCGACCCGGCGGAGCAGCCGCTGCGCGGCATGGCAGCCAATGAGCGCTGGTGTTTCGGCTGGTCGGCGTCCCACGAACCTCGCCCATCTCGCCACGGCAACGGGGAATCGCCTGCACCATACGCGACCTTCTCCCCGCCCACACGCCGGCCAGTACCGTGGAGGCGTGATGGGCGCAGGGCTGAGCTTTGAGCTGGAGGTCGGTTTCGGGGCCGGGGGGATGTACCCGGTCGCGGCGCGCGCGCCGGGAGGCGGCGAGGCCGCCGCCACGATGCGCCTGCCGTTGGAGGACTTCGACCGCCAGCTCGCCGCCGTGAAGGATGCGGTGCTTGCGTCCTCGGCGATCGTGCGGCGCATCCCAACACTGGATGAGCAGCCGGTGCAGCAACTGGGTCGCGCCCTGTTCGACGCGCTGTTCACCGATGATGTGCGCGCGCTGTTCGGGGCCAGCTACCAGCAGGCCAGGCAGCAGGACGCGGACCTGCGGCTGGTACTGCGCATCCAGCCGCCGGAGCTGGCGCGGCTGCCGTGGGAGTTCCTGTTCGACCCCGGGCGCGGGGAGTATGTGGGCCTGCGGCTGCCGCTGGTGCGCTACCCGCAGGTCATGGAGCCCACGCGCCCGCTGCCCGTGCCCCCGCCGCTGCGGATCCTGGGCATGGTCGCGCTGCCCGGCGATCGCGACGCGCTCGACGTGGAGGGCGAGCAGCGGCGGCTGCATGAGGCGCTGGCCGCCCTTGAGCGTGACGGCCGGGTGGAGCTCTGCTGGGTCCGCGGCCAGACCTGGCGCGATCTGCAGCGCGCGATGGACGACGACACCTGGCATGTCCTGCACTTCATCGGGCATGGTGGGTTCGACCACCGCACCGATGAGGGCATCATCGCGCTGGCCGATGAGCACGGACGCACGAGCTTTCTGGGCGCCAGTGATCTGAGCCTGCTGCTGAGCGACCATCGCCGGCTGCGCCTGGTCGTGCTGAACGCCTGCGACACCGGGCGGGCCAGCGCCCTGGGGGCGTTCTCCAGCACCGCCGGCTCGCTGATCCGCGGCGGGATTCCGGCGGTGGTCGCGATGCAGTTCGAGATGGGTGCGGCTCTCCTGAAGTGACGTCGCAGCGTCCTCCCACTCACTGCCGCCGCCCGAACAGAAGAGCACTGCCAACGGTTCCGCGCCACATCGAACCACGTCACGAG
>JBOGEA010000641.1:0-1595 GCA_050743205.1 Egibacteraceae bacterium
AGCATCCGTTCCCCAACGTGCGTTTTGACGCCCGTACCCAAGGCAGGAGCCCAGTGCGTTAGCAGCGCACGCTGGGATCTGTGCGGGGGGCCGTCCGCAAGGACGGTCCCTACCGCGAACCGGACATTATGTCCGGTGAACGTCCACAAAACCGGCCAAGGCCGAGCTGACCGTTCCGCGGTCGGCTGTCTGGCTCCTCGGTTGCTGAAATCCTTGACGTCGTGACCAGTGGCGGCACCCGCGGGGGAGCCGTTGTGCGGGAACGCACTGGGTGGCCGCACGAATTATCGGGCCCGCGCGGAGGCGGGACAGGCAGGTGATCGGGGGTGGTTTCTTGGAGCGCGCGGGCTGGGCTTAGCGCTGGTAGACGGGCCGGGCCATCCACCAGTTACCGGGGGCGTCCGGGTCGTTGCTGGACCAGTACTCGACGACGGCTTGGGTGAACTCCTCAGCTGACAGGTGGTCGTCGCCGTCGGTGTCCAGATGCGCGAAGGCCTCGTTGACGTCGGCCTCGGTCAGGTCGGGGAAGTGCCCGCCCTGGAATGCCCGGAACTCCGCAGGGCCGACCTGACCGTCGTCGTCGGTGTCCGCGATCGCCAGGAACGCCGTGGCGACTGCGCCGACGGTCATCTGCGCGGCGGCCGGGTCGGTGGCCAGTGTCAGGGTGGACTCCAGGAACTGCTCCTTGGAGATCGCGGTGCCGCCGCCGGGGATGTGCGGTAGGTGCAGGTCCCGCCAGATTCGCAGGTAGGCCTCGATGATCTGCTGCTCGGATGGTGAGCCGGGCGCGTGGCCGAGTGATGTGGCGACCCGCTGACCCATCAGGACGTGATCGTGCTCGGTGAGTTGGCCGTCGCCATCGGCGTCGAGGTAGTCGAAGCCATGGATGATCTTGGCGGTGAGGATGTCGGGAGTGACCATGGGAACCTCCGTGGAGCACGGGCGGCGACGGGCTGAAGTCCGCAGTCGTAGCGAATGCCTGCAGTGACCTGCTCGGGTTGCAGCTCTCGCCGCGCATCAGGGACCTGGACAAGATCACACTACCGGGCGGGACCGAAATCCGAGGTGGAGTCAGCGTTTCCGCTGGCCGGGCCGCTACTGACCCGGCGCGCCAACATCGACCTGATCGGCGGGCACTACGATGACCTGCCGCGCCTTGCCGGGTCGCTGAAGCTCGGGCACGCGACTGCGTCGCTGCTGGTCGGGAAACTATCCGTCGTCCAACCGGCAGAACATTCTGGCCGCGACGCTGAAGGAGTACGGATCGCTACGCCGCACGATCTACGCCGCCCGGTACCTATCCGATCCAGCGTATCGCCGCAAGATCTCCCGCCAGCTCAACAAGGGCGAGTCGTTGCACGCGCTCAAACGCGACCTGCTCTACGCCCACGAGGGCACGGTCCGAGCCCGCCACCTCGAACAGCAGACCGAACAGGCGTGGTGCCTGACCTTGTTGCAGTTGGGCAGGCGCCCGCGGAGTTGGCGCTGAACAGCGCCGGCTTCACGCCGTTGGCCTTCGCGAACGCCTTGCGGATCGGGTCGAGCAGTCCGGTGTAGGTCGCCGGGCTGCTCCGCCGCGAGCCGCGGATCGCGCC
>JBOGEA010000642.1:0-1593 GCA_050743205.1 Egibacteraceae bacterium
CAGCGGCGACGAGGTGCTGCGCGCCCGGGCGCTGGGTGTGGGGGCGATCATGCTGTCGCCGATGCCCGGCGGAGGCCTGGGCGGCGACCCGCGGCGCTTCGTGTCGACGCTGTCGGAGGCCGTCCACTATTCGCGGCGTGCTGATCCCGACACGCGCGTGTCGCTGCACCGGTTCTTGGCGACCGCGCAGGCCGGCCTGGGCAGCGAGCGGGGGTTCCGTCAAGCGACCGGGGTCGCCGACGGGCTGGCCGACCGGGTGGGAGCGGGTCATGGCGGCGGCTGGCTGGCGGGCCACTTCGCGCGTGCGCGCGACGGCCAGGCCCGGGACAGGAACGTCGGCATCGGCCTGCTGCTGCTCCGCCGTCCGGAGCCTGCCCTGGAGGCGTTCACCCAGGCGCTCGCCGGCCCGAGGCAGCGTTCCGAGAGGGTGGCCATGCTCGTCGACATGGCCGCCGCCCGGGTGCTGCTGGGTCAGCCCGAGGAGGCGTGCGCGGGCCTGCACCAGGCGCTCGACCTCGTCGAGCGGGTCGGCTTCGGCATGGGCGTGCAGCGGGTCCTGGGCGTGCGCGCCGGCTTCCCGCCCGAGTGGGCCGCCCTGGCCTGCGTGCGCGACCTGGACGCCCGCCTTCGCCCACCCGCCTGACGATCAGGAAGGCTGAAGCCCGCATAGCGGTCTGCTCCGGTCGGCTCCGGAGATGTTGACCGGCGTGGTTACGCTCCCGCCGACATCGACAAGGGGGAGCGTGATGGACGAGGCGCGGCGGATCCGCATCCTCGGGCCGCGGCCCGAGGCAGGCATGGGCGACTATGGCTTGGTGGTCGTGGTGGCTCGGTGGAGCGGCGCGCTGGCCGGCGCGCTGCGTACGGCGGCCCGCGACACGATCGATGACTGGGCCGAGGGGTTGGGGGTGGGGACGAGCACCGCCGGGGACTGGGAGGACCGGCCCGACATCGTCCCGCACCCGGTGAACCAGCAGGCGTTGGACACCGTCCTGCGCCGGGCGGATGAGGAGACCAAACGGCGGTTCGTGACTCTGACGGATGGCGATCCTCTGGTGTGGACGTCAGACTTGGCGGGACTCACGCAGAACGGAGCTCCCACGCACCGCAGAGACGCCGCCAAGGCCGTCGCCACCGCAGGGGCGGTCGCCGCGTTCGCGCCGTTGGACGCGTTGGCGCGCCTCGCCGCGCGGGGCGGCGGTCATCCGGTCGACGCCGGGCTGGTGGCGGCCCATGAGAAGTTCGCCGACGAGCTGGCGGAGCTGCACGTCACCAAACGGCCTGATCAGCTGGTCGGTGCCGTGGCCCGGCAGGCCGATGAGCTGCTCGGGCTGCTCGACCGCCCGTTGACGCCGCTGGTTCGTGGGCGGTTGGAGGCGGTGGTGGTCGGCTCGTGCGCGCACGCGGGGTGGTTGGCGTTCAGGATGGGGGACCGTCGGTCGGCCCGCGGTTGCTTCGCGCTGGCTCGCGGCGTGGCTGAGGACAGCGGCGACGAGGTGCTGCGCGCCCGGGCGCTGGGTGTGGGGGCGATCATGCTGTCGCCGATGCCCGGCGGAGGCCTGGGCGGCGACCCGCGGCGCTTCGTGTCGACGC
>JBOGEA010000643.1:0-1562 GCA_050743205.1 Egibacteraceae bacterium
GCGTTCGTAGGCGAGCCGCTCGTCGCTCTGGACGACGAAGACGCGGACGCCCACCTCATCGGTGGGGACCTCCTGCACCTGCGTCTTGGGCGGCGCGGCCTGCTCGCGGGCCGTGATCCCCACCGGACACTCGGTCCACGGCCCGGTCGCGCGCTCGATGTACCGGTAGACGTCCTCCCGCCGGCGGCGGGAGAGCCCGACGACGTAGCCCTGCTGGCGGGCCCGCAGCAGGGCCACGTTGGCCGAGGTGACCATGCCGCGATCCCCCACGAACACGACCCGGCGCAGGCCGAAGCGCTGCTCCAGATCGGTCAGCACCTGGGCGACCGTCTTGGCGTCGCGCCAATTGCCCTGGAACACGTGGTGCGTGATCGGCCAGCCGTCGACCATGACCAAGCCCACGAGGACTTGCCGATTGCGCGGCTTGCCATCGCGACTGTGCCCGTGCGCCCCGAGCGTGGGCGGCCCCTGGCCCTCGAAGTACGTCGACGTGAGGTCATACAGCACCAGGTCCACCTTGAGCGAAAACAGGTCGCGCAACCGCAGATAGAGTGCCTGCTCGATCGCCGGTTTGCGCGCCGCCAGTTGATCCAGGGTCCGGTACCACTGCTTGAGTTGCCGCAACTGGACCCGCACCCGGGGCAGCCGGCTCGCCCGGCGCTCGGCGTCCCCGCGCCAGGCCGGGAGCCAGCGCCGCCCACGGCGATCACAGACGAAGTCCGTCTCCAGCCAGCGCGCCAGCCCGTGCTCACTCGTCGGCGCACAGAGCCGGTTGGCCACCAGCACCAGCGCGCGATCCGCCAAGACCCGTCCGTCGGGCTGCCCGCGGCCCCCCTGCCGATCGAGAATCGCTTCCACCCCGAGCTCACGCCACAGCGTCCGCGCCACCAGCATGGGGCCCCAATCCCACGCCCCCGTCGCGTGGACCGCTCCCACCCGCACGCCGTCGCCGGACCGCGGCTCTCCCCGGAGCAGCCGAATCAGCGCATCCAGATGCGTGGCCAGGAGATCCTTCCGGCCGAGATTGCAGACGACGCGCTGCTTATTCTGGCCGTGCTCGCGATAGGCCTCGACCAGGCGCACGTATTCGTGTTGCACGCCCGCGCCGCCTGCTGCCTTCACCGTGCGGAGAAACATCGCCTCCTCCTGTCATGGCATCCTAGAAGGAGGGTCTCTCGTAGGTCAAGAAGTATCTACGATATGTCTGTCACTACGTTTTCGGTCCGAGCGCACACGCACTCTCATCCCTTCACGCACTTACGCGCCGCCCCTCTCCCCGAGAGGGGAAACATGGGCTAGCTCCGGATCGCGTCCAGCATCTCGCGGTCGCTGCCGAACTTGAACTCTTCCACCTTGTCCGCGGCCGCGCGCGCCTGCTCCGCCGCCTCGAGCCGCTGCACGCCCGGGTAGTCCACGACCGCGGCGCCCCGCTCGGTGAGCGTGCGGCGCAGCGCCTCAACTCCCTGCTCGGCCTCCGCGCGCGGCCGCTTTGGCCGGGCCGCGAGATAGCCGGCGACGTGCCTGATCCCGGTCTCCGCGTCTAGCCGCGCGCGGCCCACCAC
>JBOGEA010000644.1:0-1560 GCA_050743205.1 Egibacteraceae bacterium
GGATACGGCGGTCAGCACTCACACAGGTTATGCAGTCTGGCGAGATGTGAGCAGATGCGCCATGCTCAGGGCTGAAACTGCAGATCCTCGTCGTAGAGGGAGCATGGGTACACCGCTTTCGCAGATTCCCCGGATCGACGCGCTGCTTGGCGCGGCGGCGGGGATGGTTGCGCGCTTTGGGCGTGGGGCGGTCACGCAAGCGCTGCGGGCGGCCACCGAGGCGGCGCGGCAGCGGCTGCTCGAAGAGGGCGGCGAGGCGCCGGACGCTGAGGCGCTGATCGCCGAGGCGGAGGCTGACCTGGTCGCGCGCAGGCCGGGGCCGCCGCGGCCGGTGATCAACGCGGCGGGGGTCGTGATCCACACGAACCTGGGACGCGCCCCGCTGTCGGCTGCGGCGCTGGAGGCGATGCAGGCCGCCGCGGGCTACTGCGACCTGGAGTATGACTTGGCGACGGGTGGGCGCGGGTCGCGAGGGGCGCGGGTGGACCCGCTGGTGGCAGAGGCCGTGGGGGCGCAGGCCGGCATGGCGGTGAACAACGCGGCCGCGGCCCTGGTGCTCGTGCTGGCCGCGCTCGCCAACGGCCGCGAGGTGCTCGTCAGCCGCGGCGAGCTGGTCGAGATCGGCGGGTCGTTCCGGCTGCCGGAGATCATGGCCGCGTCCGGCGCACGGCTCGTCGAGGTCGGCACCACCAACCGCACGCGCGCCAGCGACTACCTCAAAGGAGAAGACGTCGCGCTGCTGCTGAAGGTCCATCCCTCGAATTACCGCATCACCGGATTCACCGAAGCCCCGTCGGTCGGGGAGTTGGCCGAGGTGGCGAGACAGCGCGGAGTCCCGCTCGTCCACGACGTCGGCTCGGGGCTGCTGGCCGACGCCGGCACCGACGAGCCGTGGCTCGCTGGTGAGCCGAGCCTCCGCGGGTCGCTGGCGGCAGGCGCCGACCTGGTGCTGTGCAGCGGCGACAAGCTGCTCGGCGGCCCGCAGGCGGGGCTGCTCGCCGGCCGCGCGGACCTCGTGCGGACCTGCCGTCGCCATCCCCTCGCGCGGGCCCTGAGGCTGGACAAACTGCGGATCGCCGCGCTGGTCGCCACGCTGGAGGCGCACCTGCGCGAACGGGCGCAGGACGTCCCGGCGTGGGGGATGCTTCGGGCAGACGCTGGCGAGCTGACCGCCCGCGCGACCGCGCTCGCGGCCCGGGTGGGCGGCGTGATCGCGGCGGGCGAGACGCTGGTGGGCGGCGGCAGCGCGCCGGGCGCGGGCGTGCCGACCCCTGTGGTGAGAATCGACTGCCCCTCACCGGACACGGTCGCCACCGCGCTGCGCGGGCAGGACCCGCCCGTCATCGCGCGCGTCGAGGACAGCGCCGTCTGGCTGGACCTCCGCACCGTCGCTCCCACCGACGACGACCTGTTGGCGAAACTCGTCACAGCCTGCCTGCGGACCCTGTAGAGGCCTTGGAGGGGCGAGACCCTGTTGCGCGTGAGTCAAGTCTGGTGGGGTCGGGTTGCACGCGTCACGGGTCGCGTCGGGGAAGGTTTTGTGCTGGATCGCGGCGGAAC
>JBOGEA010000645.1:0-1560 GCA_050743205.1 Egibacteraceae bacterium
GGTCGGCTGCAGCCCGGCCACCGTGGGCAGGTCGCCTCTGCGGGCTAATGCCATGCGGGCGAGTTGGACCAGCGCGTCGGCGTTGCGCTGGGCCAGGGTGCGTCGCGGCTCGTCGGGGACGGTCGCGGGGTCAGGGCTGGCGAGCGCGTCGATCGCGGTACGCGCCAACGCGCCACCGGCCGGGTCCAACAGCCCCTCGATCCGCGTCATCCCGTCGGCTGACACCGACAGGCGGCGGGCGGCGTGCTGGCGGCACGCCCGCTGCTCTTCTGGGCGGGGGTCGGCGGCGTGCCGACGGTCGGCCAGCGCCTGGCGGAACGCCCGATCATCCATGCCGGCGGCTTGGGCGATCAGCTCCTCCTGTTCCGCCGCGACCAGCTGCGGGTGGGTGCGGGCGGTCTGGGCGAGCGCGTCGGCCTGGTCGGGGCTGATCCGCCCGGCCGCCAACGCCGCCGCTGTCACCGCCGACCCCGGATCGGCCAGCGCCACAGCGAGCCGGGTCTGGCGCGCGGCCTGCCCGCCCGACAGCCTGGCGGCGGTGCGCAGCAGCCGTCTGGCCTGCTCCGCTCCCGTCGCGGTGTCCTCCGACCGGCCGGCGACCGCGGCCACGCAGCGCAGCCGCTCCGCCGTCACCCGCGCCGCGGCCCGCGTCAGGCTCTCCACATCCGCCCGCAGCCGGGCGTCGTCCATGACGCTCAGGTCTCGGGCGGCCAGGCCGTCGCAGGCCGCCACCAACAGGCCGACCGGATCGCCGCCGTGCGGCTGGCCAGTCCCGTCTCCCCCGTTAATCGAACACATGTCTATAGATTAGTGGTTAGAAAGCTCTATCGCAAGCATCTGGACAGAAAATCTACGAATAACGTCTGCCAAGGTCGGGCGGTTCGCCGGCCTGCTGTCGCGCAGCGTTGAAGGGTACGATTGGGCTCTCTCGGTGCCTACGGGGCAGGAGGGGCGGTGGAGCAGTCGCCAGGCGCGCTCGACGCGGCGATCGTCCGCGTCCGTGACCAGGCGGGCCGGGTCGTGGGGGCCGGGTTCCTGGTCGGTGATCGTGAGCTGTTGACCTGCGCGCACGTCGTCGGGATGGCGCTCGGCCACCCCAACGGCGAGACGGCCTCGCGGTCCAGGGTCAGCGTCGACTTCCCCCTTGTCGCCCCTGACAAGCGGTGCGCGGCGGAGGTGGCGGTCTGGCATCCCGGGCAGCCCGACGGTGCTGGCGATGTCGCCGGCCTGCGCCTGGTCACGGACCCGCCCGCGGGCGCGCGGCCGGCGCGGCTGGTGATCGCCCCCGACGTGTGGGACCACCCCTTCCGCGCTTTCGGGTTCCCCCACGGCCAGGACGGCGGGGTGTGGGCGTCGGGGCGGCTGCTGGGCCGCCAGTCCGCCGGCTGGGTCCAGCTCGACGACGACCGGACCGCCGGCTTCGCGGTCGGGCCCGGGTTCAGCGGCACGCCGGTGTGGGACAGCCAGCTAGACGGGGTGGTCGGCATGGCCGTGGCCGCAGAGGCCACGCCGTCCGCGCGGACGGCGTACCTCATTCCCAGCGGCGCGGTGATCGAGCTG
>JBOGEA010000646.1:0-1541 GCA_050743205.1 Egibacteraceae bacterium
TTGTGTGGCGCTGGGCGATCCGGAGCGGGCGTGCGCGTCCGCCCACGCCAGCCTCGACGAGGCCAGGGCCTACAAGCTCAGGATTTCCCCCATGCTGATCCGCAAGGCCCGCGCGACGTTCCCGGGCGAGTGGAGCACGCTGGCGGCGGTGAGGGAGCTGGACGAGCGGCTCGCGCTGGCCAGGTAGGCGGGCGCCAGGTAGGCAGGCCCGCGGGCGGCACTTCCGGGCGAATGAGCAGTTCCAGCCACATCTGTCACGATGTGCTCATCACCAGGCCTGGCTACAGCCAGTCGGTCCCCGCCAGGACGTGGAGGTCGACCTCCTCGCTGAGGTTCGGGTTGGGTCCGATCTTCGCGAAGCGCTGGTCCCGTCCCTGCAGGTCAATGGCGGCGGATCTCCGTCCCTGCGAGTAGAAGATGGTCGTCGCGGTGTAGGTCCGGACAGCTCCGTTCACGGCGACGACCTCGTAGCCCAGCCGCCGCAGACGATCAACGACTTGGCTGGTGCGGCGCTGGCCAGCGCCCGCGTCGAGTACTTGGACCGTGATGGGCGTCACCTTCGGAGCCTCGTCCGACAGCAGCGTCTCGGCTGGCGCCGTGGACGGATCCTCGCGAGGCTCCGCGGCTGACCCGGCTTCGTTTTGGACAGCGCTGGGACTCTCTGGGACGGCTGGCACGGGTGCCGCCGCCGCCCTCTGCTGGTCGGCCGGCCGTTCCCGGCTCTCCAGGGATGCCGTCCGCGGGCGCTGGTCGCCGTCCCGGAAGGTCTGCAGGATGGCATAGACGCCGAAGGACAGGAACAGGGCCAGCAGACCGCGCAGGACCGCGCTGCCCAGCGACGTGTAGAACGGCGCCGGATCCGGATCGTCGTGACGGCCCATAACAGGCTGCACTCTACCGTATCGCCACGAATTCACCGAGATGGGCGAACTACCGGGGCCAGTCCTCAAGCGCGCGGGCTGTCCGCTGGCGTTCGCGGTCCTGCCGGCGCCGGCGCAGCCGCTTGGTGGTCAGCGGGTCGTACGCGGACGCCTCAGGCGATTCGATGATCTTTGCGAGCAACTGGTAATACCGTGCTGCGGACATTCCGAACTGGGTGCGGATCGCGGTTTCCTTGCGGCCCTGGTGTAGCACCCAATCCCGCTCGAAGTCGAGCAGTGCCCGCGCTCGCTCACTCAACAGCGCACTCGGCTCACTCATGTCATTCCCCAAGCTGATGCTCTTGGCTCGAGATCACCGCGAACGCTCATGGTCAGTCTCCCCCGGTCGCGATGTCCTGCCGAGCAGTCTAGGAACGACACCCGCCGAACCCAAGCATCTCCCCCCGCGCGTGCCGCTCAGGTCGCCGGACTGACCGGCGGCTTCCCGCCGCATGTGACGGAAACCCGCAGGTCACCTCAGCGAGGCTGCGGTTCAACTACAGCTTTCCGCCGGATCGAGTCTGTTGCAGAATCAATGGGAGTGGCTCTCCAGGAATGGCTGAGTGCCGCGGGCCGTGGGCGCCTTTTGGGCCAGCCGCACTGCAGGTTTCCTCCGTATTC
>JBOGEA010000647.1:0-1538 GCA_050743205.1 Egibacteraceae bacterium
GTTCAGGCGGACTTGTATCCGGGGACTCCCCCGGACCCCTGGCCGCCTGAACCGCGCTCCGCTGCGCTTCGCCCGCGACTCAAGCGCCGCGATTTCTCAAACACGTTCTCGGTGACGGCCGGTATCCACTGTTCAAGAGGCGCCGCTCGGAACGTGCGGAACGGGCTTTTGGAGCGCGCCCGGCAGCTGCTTCGAGAGGCGCGGTTGCAGGAGCCAGCCCGCGTCAGTAGGTCGGGATGGAGCGGTCGACCTGCTCGGCGTAGGCGTTGATGCCGCCTTGGAGGTTGCGGAGGCGCTTGAAGCCGGCGTCGCGCAGCTGCTCCAGGGCCTGCATCGAGCGGGCGCCGGACTTGCAGTGCAGCACGATGTCCTCAGACGAGTCCAGCTCGCGCATCCGCGAGGGCAGCTCGCCCAGCGGGATCAGCTGGGCGCCGGGAATACGGCTGATGGCGTATTCATGTGGTTCGCGGACGTCGATCACGCGGACGCTCCGGCGGATCTCCTCGAACTCGGGCGGCGTGATCTGCCAAGCCGCGGCGTCGTCGATGGCGCCGTCATCGACCACGACATGATCATGGGAGGGCATCCCGCAGAACTGCTCGTAGTCGATCAGCTCGGTGACAGTCGGGTGTTTGCCGCACACTGGGCACTCAGGGTCCTTGTTGATCTTGATCATCTGCCAGCGGGCCTCGAGCGCGTCGTAGATCTGCATCCGCCCGATCAGCGGCTCGCCGATGCCGGTGAGCAGCTTGATGCCCTCAGTCGCCTGGCCAGCGCCGATCGATGCGCAGATCACGCCGAACACCCCGCCCTCGGCGCACGAGGGCACCATGCCGGGCGGCGGCGGCTCGGGGAACATGCAGCGGTAGCAGGGGCCCTCTTTGGCGTAGAAGACCGCCAGCTGGCCGTCGAACCGGAAGATCGACCCGTACACGTTGGGCTTGCCGAGCAGCACGCACGCGTCGTTGACCAGGTAGCGGGTCGGGAAGTTGTCGGTCCCGTCGATCACCAGATCGTAGGGCGCGATGATCTCCAGCGCGTTCTCGCTGGACAGCAGCGTCTCGTGCACGATCACCTCGACGTGCGGGTTGATGTCGAGGATCGTCTCCCGCGCGGACTCGGTCTTGGGGCGCCCGATGTCCTTGGTGCCGTGGATGACCTGGCGGTGCAGGTTCGACTCGTCGACCACGTCGTAGTCGACCAGCCCGATCGTGCCGACGCCGGCGGCGGCCAGGTACATCGCCAGCGGCGACCCCAGCCCCCCGGTCCCGACCAGCAGCACCTTCGCGGCCTTCAACCGCCCCTGCCCCTCCACGCCGACGTTCGGCATGATGAGCTGCCGCGAATACCGGCGGATCTCGTCGTTGGTCAGCGGCGCGGGGTCTTTGATCAGCGGCTCCATGCGCATGTCAACAGGCCCGCCGGGTCGCGCATTCCGTGAGCGGCCGAAAGCGGCGGCTGCTGAGGACGGCGCCCGCGTTCGTCGTCCTCAGCGGGGTGTGTCGGCTGAGTTCCGGAATCCGGAGCCCAGCCGACAC